>CAXMSF010000019.1:0-9677 GCA_964196055.1 uncultured Gammaproteobacteria bacterium
CCGAGCCGAAGGCCGGGATGTAGATCGTGTTGCCGTCGCTCGAGATCGTCGGCTGCAGCGGTGTGGCGAGGCTGTGCGGAATCTGGGCGTTGATGGCCGCGTGGTCCGCGCCGCCATCGGTATGCAGATCGTTGTAGTCGATGTGTTGGTTCAGGTGCTGCACGTCCTGGGACGGGCCGCCGAGGTCGAGAATCGTGACGCGCGACAGCGAGAGCTTGCCCTGTACCGTCGACCCGCCGTGGACGCCGGGCCCTTCGAAGAGCACCTCGTTCGGGCTGTCGGTATTGGTCACGTAGACCTTCCCACTGGTCGGGTTGACGGCCATGTTGAGGAGCACGGTTCCGACGGAGCTGAACACGGTGCCCTTCGTCAGGGTATTGGCGTTCACCGCGAACACGTCGTTGTCCGGGAGATCGAACGCAACATCCCCGTTTCGATTGGTGCCGTCGGCGTCCACCCAGTTACCACCGATCAGCTTGACGATCACGCCGACCTCGGGCGCGGGATCGCCGTTTGCGTTGTCGGCCGGGCCGGGCACACCATTGCCGCCGAAGCCGTCATGAATCAGGGGCTCGTTGACGACCGTCGTCTGATTGCCCGAGAGGAAGGCCGCGACGTACACCGTGGTGCCGTCGGTCGCGAGCGCGCGCGGCGTGTCGGAGAAGAAGGTGAGGACGTCGACCGGCGTGCCGCCGATCGTGGTCCCGAGACTGAGCGCGTCGAAGACCCAGACGTCGGCGCGATCGATGCCAGCCGTCGTGAAGCGCGGGTCGGCCGGGTTGCCGCCGCCGAAGACTCCGGAGATCGAAGAGTGCGTCCGGTGCTGGCCGCGGTGGGCGGTGGTGATGAACGCCCGATTGCCGCCGGCTCCGGCGAAGACGATGTCGCGCGGCTCGTCACCGACGAGCAGAGTGCGCGCCACGATCGGGACGGCGCCCGACAGGTCGACGATACTCACGCTGTCCGAGAGGTGGTTCACCACCCAGACCTCGTCGTTGCTACGAGCCGCCACCGCGACGGGCTCCATCCCCACGGGAACGGCCGCCGCGAACGTGAGTCCGCCCGGGCCCACGTCGAAGATTTCGAGGGTGTTGTCGGGAGTGTTCACGGCGAACAGCTGCGAACCGTCCGGTGACATCACGAGCGGGCGAACGTGGCCGCTCTCGAAGGCGACGAACGAGGGCTGGGCGAGCGCGGAGGCGCTCATCCAGAAACTCGCAATGAGGCTGAATAATAGGAACGGGGAATTGAAGCGGGCGCGCAACATGGGTGGGTTCTCATGGTTTCTAAACGAGTTTGTCCCGAATTCGGAATTGCTCCCTGCTTGGATGCCGGGCGTTCTGATCGAGTTCGAGGCGCAGTACTCCCAAGACACCGCGAACAGAACCGTCACATCGACGCCCGCATATTATAAACCACGGGAGGGACGACACGGGAAAGAGAATTCAACGAATATCCAGCCCGACGGCTGCGTTTCGCCGACTCGAACCGGGAATCCAAGTCCATTGACCGGTCGTTCAGGCGCTCGGAGACCGCGGCTGAGACGCGGCCCCGCCCCGGCTAGAACGAGCGCGCGAAGAGTTCCTCGATCGCAGTGCGGCTGTTGTCTTCCAGGAAGCGCGTACCTGTGCCGGTGAAGTGTGGATGGGTGATCACCGGGCCCGAGTTCTCGGCCCATTGGTCGCCGTTCCATTCGAACCAACCGCTGCGATCCTGGTCGAAGACGTAGAGCGGCTTGTTGCAAATCTTCGCGAATTCCGCGCCCCAGCCGGTTCCACCCTTCACGGTGTCGTCTTCGAGAATCTTGCCCACGACGTAGATTTCCTGGCCGTTGTTCACCTGGTGCCAGATGCTCTGAAGCACCTTCTTGAACAGCACGGTGTCGCGGTACTTTCGGTGCATCAGTTTGCTCACGTAAGCGAGGCTGACGTCTCCCTGCTCGAGCTCTTCGCTCGTGAGCACGCGGATCCCGCGCTGCCGTGCATCGTTGTGGCCGGCGAAGGTGAAGTTCACCTCCTCGATGCCGCGGCGCTCTGCCGCCATGCCAAACTCTGATTCCGCGCCGCTGGCGGCGCCGCTGAACAAAACGCAATTCTCGGGCTTCACACCGAATCCTCCTTGCTGACGGCCCCTAACGATGGCCGATTATCGGCCGCGGCGCCCGAATGGGCAATCCGCCCGTGTGGTAGCCTCTGCGGGCGCGATCCCGGTCGTTCCGCCAGGCGGCCTGGCACCGGAGCGCGCCTGGGGTCAGGGGGACGCCATGTCCGAACACCGAGCCACGGTCACCTGGCAGCGCGGAGACGTCGCGTTCGACTACGAGAGCTACTCGCGCAACCACAGCTGGGAGTTCGTCGGCGGCACCCGGGTCGAGGCGTCCGCAGCTCCCGATTTCCTCGGGAGCCCGGAGGGGGTCGACCCCGAGGAGGCCTTCGTCGCGGCCGTCTCGAGCTGCCACATGCTGACCTTTCTCGCGCTCGCGGCACGCAAACGGCGCACCGTGAACATCTACCGCGATCGAGCCGTCGGCTTCCTGGAGAAGAATGCCGAAGGGCGGCTCGCGATCACGCGCGTGGTTCTGCGCCCGGTCATCCACTTCGACGACTCGGTCGACATCAGCGACGACGAAATCGAGCGCCTGCACCACCTCGCGCACGAGCACTGCTTCATCGCGAATTCGATCCGGAGCGAGGTCAGCGTCGAGCCCCAGACGATCTCGCAGTAGCAAAGCCCGGCCTTCGTGTTCGGCCAGGCTTGTAGCGCTGCGGCCTCGACCGGATTCGGTAGCGAAGCTCGCTTTGCCGGGCGCTTGCTTCGACGCGCTCCGGCGAGCATGACGCAATGCGGCAATGACCGAAGGCCCGGTTGTCGCGTAGAATCGCCGCGGGAGGAGAGAGCGAATGAACTGCCCGGGCTGCGACCGCGAAAATCGCGCGGATGCCCGTTATTGTGACGGCTGCGGCGCGGCGCTCGAGACCAGCTGCGCGCAATGCAGTCGCGCCTTGCGGGCCGGGGCTCGCTTCTGCGACGGCTGTGGCGCCGAGGTCGGGCGGGCGCCCAGAGCCGCCGAGACCGCAGCACCGACGCCGGAGAGCGAGCGCTCACCGCGCTCCTACACCCCCCGACACCTCGCCGAGCGCATTCTGACCCAGAAGGGCGCGCTCGTCGGCGAGCGGAAGCACGTATCGGTGCTGTTCGCCGACGTCGCGGGCTTCACACCGCTGGCCGAGATCGCGGATCCGGAGACGATGCACACGCTGCTCGACCGCTCGTTCCAGATCGCGCTCGATGAAGTCCACCGCTACGAAGGCACGATCAATCAGTTCACCGGAGACGGCTTCATGGCGTTGTTCGGCGCACCGATCGCGCTCGAGGATGCGCCCCGACGCGCAGTACTCGCGGCGCTCGCGATCCAAAAGAAACTCGAGCCGCTGAACCGCGAAATCAGCGACCGATACGACCTGCCCTTCCGGATGCGCATGGGCATTCACAGCGGTCCGGTCGTGGTCGGCAGCATCGGCGACGACCTGCGCATGGACTACACCGCCGTCGGCGACACCACCAATCTCGCCGCGCGTCTCCAGCAGAATGCTGCCCCCGGCCGGATCTGGTTATCGGAGGCGACGCGCAGCCGCGTCACCAGCTTCTTCGAGTTGCGCGACCTCGGCGAACTGTCCATCAAGGGCAAGAGCCGGGCCGTCCGCGCATTCGAGGTTCTTGGTGAACGCGACGTGAGCGGCGAAATCGAAGCCGCCGTCGACTCGGGTTTGACGCCGATGACCGGCCGCGCGCACGAGAGTTCGATGCTGCGAACCGCGTTCGAAGCCGCGCGTGAGCAACGCGGCCAGGTCGCAATGCTGGTCGGCGAAGCGGGGATCGGCAAGTCGCGCCTGGTCTACGAATTCCGCCAGTCGCTCGCAGACGAACCCCATGTCTGGCTCGAGGGCCGTTGCAGCCCGTTCGGCACGACGACCGCGTTCCAGGCGCTCGCCGACGCGCTGCGCCGGTCGCTCGAGATCGACGACCGCGACGATGAGGCCGGCGCGCTCGCCAAGCTCGCGGCGGCCACCGAACGCTTCGGCAGTGACCTCGAGTGGACGCAACCCTATCTGCGGCAACTGCTCGCACTCCCGGTCGGCGACGCCGCAATCCTCGAGATGGACGCGATGGACCGTCGCAGCGAGACCTACCGAGCGCTCCAATCGTGGCTGCTGCGGATCGCCGAACAGCGACCGCTGGTCCTGGTCTTCGAAGACCTGCACTGGATCGACGCCGCTTCCGAGGAATTCCTCGCCTATCTCGCCGCGGCGATGCCCGCGACCCGGATCCTGCTCCTCGTGACCTATCGGCGCGGCTACCAACACCCCTTCGGCGATCGCAGCTACCACGTACTGCTCGCACTCCAGGCCTTGACGGGTAGCGACATGAGCTCGATGGCGAGCGCACTGCTGGGCCGTGTCGAATCGCTCCCCGGCGAGTTGCTCGAACTGCTGACCCGCAAGGCCGAAGGCAACCCGCTCTTCGTCGAAGAGGTCACCCGATCGCTCATCGAGGAGGGTGTGGTCAGCTTCGCCGACGGTCAGCCTGTTTTCGAACGAAGCCTCGCAGAGATCAGCGTCCCCGACCGAATCCAGGACGTGCTGATGGCACGCCTCGACCGCCTGGCCGAAGAACCGAAGCGCGCGATCCAGGTCGCGTCCGTGATCGGGCGCGAATTTGCGCTGCGGCTGCTGTCGCAGATTCGCGAGGCGGGCGACCACGTGCCGGACGTGATCGGCGAACTGCGAGACCTCGAGCTGATCTACGAAAAGGCCGCGCATCCGGAGCTGGCCTTCATGTTCAAGCACGCGCTGACGCACGACGTCGCGTACGACAGCATCCTGGTCGCCCGCCGGAAGACCCTCCATCGCATCGTTGGAACCGCGATCGAGGAGCTCTACCATGAGCGCCTCGCCGAACACTACGAGGCGCTCGCGCACCACTTCGAGTGCGCAGAAGAATGGGAACGCGCGCTCCGCTACCACGAACAGGCCGCCAACAAGGCCGCGGCCGCGTACGCAAACCGCTCGGTCATCGAGCACTGTCGTCGTGCACTCTCGATTCTCGACCAGACCGGCGACGACGATCACCCGGGACTCCGTCGCTCCCTGGAGTCTCGCATGGGCTGGATCTATTTCGAGCTGTCCGATTTCCCGAAGAGCGCGGAGGCGCACCTGCGTGCCGCGGAGGCTGGAGAACCCCGCGCGATGAGCCTCGCGAGCGCCGCGTTGAGTCTGGTCTGGGCACACGAGTACGAGCACTGCGCCGACATCGCGCTGAAGGTCGGAGAAGCCACGGAGCGAAATCCGGATCCCGGCGCCGATTCGATCGCGATGTGCGCCACCGACCTCCTATCCGTCGCGTGCGAGGGAATCGGCGACCGCATCGACATCGGCGCCGAAGCCGTTCGAATCGCCGACATGTCAGAGAGCATCGAAGCGATTGCGATGAACTACTCGCAACGCGCCCTGTTCCTCGAGCAGCAAGGCCGTTACCGCGAAGCGATCGATCTGTCCGAACGCGTGCTCGATCGCACCCGTGACGCACGCCTGAGCCTGATGACCGTCTACCCGCGTTGGGCACTCGGCAAGGCGCTGTGCTGTGTGGGTGAATACGGGCGCTCCCTGGCGGTCTTCCGCAAGGCACTCGAAGACACGGACCGCTGTGGCGACCGTTCGCTGAATGCGCGCCTGATGAACAGCCTCGGCTGGGTCCACTCGGAGATGCACGACTACGACCGCGCGCGCGAGTACAACGAAAGGGGAGAGATCGTCGCTGCCGAAATGGTGAAACTCGAGCTGGTCGCGGGGGCCCCCGAACTGCACGCGAACGCCGCTTCGAATCTCGCCAACAATTTCACCGCACTCGGCGCCCCGGAGCGCGCGATCGACCTGCTGACGCCCTTCGACGAAGAACTCGGGCGGGTCGGCGACCCGTGGCAGCGATGGCGTTGGGCCCCCCATATCTTCGACGGCATGGCCCGTGCGGCGCTGGCCCAGGGCGATCCCGAGACCTCGATCGCGTGGACCGACCGGGAACTCGAGTTGGCCCGCACACACCACGCGAAGAAGTTCGAAGCCCGCTCACTCGAACTCCGCGGCCGTGCGCTCACGACCATGGACCTGCGCGACGAGGCGGAACGAGCGATCCGCGCGAGCCTGAAGCTCGCGGAGGCGATCGGGTACCAACCCGTCATCTGGCGGGCCGATTCGCTGCTGCTCGAACTCGCGCGCCGAAACGGCGACGCGCCCGAAGCCGAGCACCGCAGCGCGAACGTAAAGCGGCGGCTCGAGTCGGCCGCGAGCAGGCTCCAGGAGGAGAGTCTGCAACTCCGGCTGCGGGCGCTCGCCGACGCCCTGGTCAGCGACCCGCTCAGCGCCTACCGCTGACACGCCCCGAGGCGCACGGCCTACACCAGCCGGTAGCGCAGCGGAACGTGCTTCACGCCACCGAGAAAGCTCGAGGCCAGGCGCTCCATCGGCCCGGTGAGTTCCGCGTGCTCGAGGCGCTCGGCGAGCAGCCGGAACAGGATCCTCAACTCGAGACGCGCGAGGTTCGCTCCGAGACAGAAGTGTTCGCCGATTCCGAACGCGAGGTGCCGATTCGGGTTGCGGTCGACCCGAAATTCGAAAGGATCGTCGAACACTTCCTCATCCCGATTCGCGGACGGATAGAACAGGCACATCGAATCGCCGGCCCGGATCTTCTGCCCACGCAACTCGAAGGGCTCGGTCGCGGTGCGGCAGAACTGGATCACCGGGGTCGTCCAGCGAAGAATCTCCTCGACCGCATGATCGACCAGTCCCGGGTCGCGCCGCAGCTTCTCGAACTCGCCGGGCTTCTCGATCAGCGCCACGAGCCCGCCACTCATCGCATTGCGGGTGGTCTCGTTGCCCGCGATCACGAGCAGGAAGTAGTACGAGAGCAGCTCGAACGGCGGCAGTGGTGCCCCGTTCAGCGATGAGTTGGCGAGCACGCTGATGATGTCGTCGACAGGCTGTTTGCGTCGCTCCTCGACCATCGACCAGAAGTATTCGAACAGGGCCGTGCGGGCCGCGCCTGCAGATCGCTGGGGATCGCCGTCGATTCGATACTCGGGGTCGCTCGATCCCACGATCGCGTTCGTCCAGCGAAACATCAGTTTCCAGTCCGATCGCGGCACACCCAACAGATCGGCGAGAACCGCGAGCGACAGCGGCGCCGCCACGTCGGTCACGAAATCCATCTCGCGCTCGGCGCCGCCGCTCGCGAGCTCGTCGAGCAGATCGACTGCGATCCGCTCGACCGAAGCAGCCATCCGGCGAACCGCACGCGGCGTGAATTGCGGCGCGGCGAGTTTTCGATACGGCCCGTGGTCGGGCTCGTCCATGTTCAGCAGATGCCGCGCAACGCGCTCGTCCTCTTCCGGCGGTGCGAATTCAGGAAACACCGCGAGGCGCGGTGCGTTCAACATCCGCTCGGGTTGTCGCGAAATCCAGCGAATGTCCTCGTGCTTCGTGATGGCCCAGAACGGGACCTTCACGTCCCGCTCGTACCAATAGACCGGTGCCTCTCGGCGCAGCACCGCCCAGGCCTCGTGGGGATAGCCATTCGCCGCGTAGGTCTCGTTGTTCACGATGTCCAGGTCGAGCAACGATTCAGCCGGTCCGGCCATCTGAGTCCTCCGGTTTCTTCTCAGTCCGTAGCGTACGGGATTCGCGCAGCCACGTAGGCCGCCACGCGCACGAGTGCATCGCGAGCCTCGGGAATCCCCGCGTTCGCGAGCCCCTGGAAGCCGTGGATCATGCGCGGGTGAATCTCGAGCGTGACGTCGACACCCGCACGACCGGCCCGTGCCGCCAGCCGCACCGCATCGTCCCGGGTGAGGTCGACCTGCCCGACCTGCAACAACAGCGGCGGCAGGCCGCTCAAGTCGGCGTACAACGGCGAGGCCAGCGGGTTCCGCACGTCGCCGCCGTCCCCCAGATAGTCACGGCCACGTTCGCGAATGAAGGCCGGTTGCGCGAATGGATCGAAGCTGACCGGCGACCGCGCGGACTCGCCGCTCGCTTCGAGGTCGAACCAGCCCCCGAGCGAAACCGCCAGAGCGGGCAACTCCGCTCCGAGCGCCCGCAGACGCAACAGGCTCGAAATCGCGAGCCCGCCGCCGCAAGAATCTCCGATGAGGCCGACGCGCTCGGGCGCGATGCCCGCGTCGACCAACCCGCGAAAGGCATTCACGCAGTCGTCGAGCGCAGCCGGAAAACGGTGCTCGGGCGCCAGGCGATAATCGACGAGCAGAATCCTCGCGCTGCAGGGCCGCGACAACATTTCGGCGTAGAAGAGATAGGCGTCGCGGCAGGCTGCGATGTAGGCGCCGCCGTGGCACAGCACGAGCACGCGCTTCGATCCCTCGGATTCCGGCGTGTCGACCCAGGCGCACGGCACCCCGCCGAATTCGGTCCACTCGACGCGGACATCGCTCGCAACCGGGTGGCCGTGCACTGCGTTCAGTTTGTCGCGTGCGACTTCGAGTGGGTCGCCGGCCGGAAACATCGGCTTCGAAAATGCCGCGAGCAGTGCGTCGTATTCCCGACTCATGAGGCCCGCCAGTCGATCACGCCGGCAGGGTACCACGGCACGGCCTGCAGCAACGGCGATCAGCGTCGGAACAGCATTCGCAGCTTCGCGAGCGCCCGCTCCGGTCGCAACCGCAGCACATCCGCCGCCGCGCGGTAACCCAGGTGCAAGCGCACGATCGCCTTGCGGCGGCATACGCGTGCCACCTCTTCCCATCCGAGTGCGGCGGCGCGATCGGCGACGTCCTCGAACAGGCGAAATTCCTCGTCGAAACGCAACAGATTGTCGCTCTGCAGGCTCGTCGTGGCCTGCGCGTGGCGACGATACACGTATGCTTCCTCACGCGCGCCGACCAGCTTTCGACCGCCCATCAGCAATCGGGTCGTGAACTCCAGATCCTGCACCTGCTTCCAGTCCGGCGAAAATCGCTCACCCGCGAGCGCCGACTTGCGATAACAGAGGGTCGGGCACATGATGAAATTTCCGCGCATCAGCGCGCGCACCGCAACCCGCCCCGACAACACGACCTCTTCGTCTCCGCCCGGGACGAAGGCCCGCTTGATCGAATCCGCAAACGAGAAGTGCGCCCTGCCCTCGGCGTCGACGATGCGCGCTCCACAGAAGAACGCGGCCGCATCCGGGTGAAGCCGCGCGAGCTGCTGCATCAAGGCCACGTAGCCGGGCTCGAGCCGATCGTCTGCGTGCAACAACGTCACCCGGTCGGTCTCCGCGAGGTCGAGACAGCGATTCCAACTGGCCACCATCCCCAGGTTGGTCGGATTGCGGTGAAGCACGAACCGGGCGTCGCCGAATGCCGCCGCGACCTCCTCGACGCCCTCACCGCCGCCGGAGTCATCGACCAGCAGCAGCTTCCAATCCGGCGACTCCTGCGCCAGCACACTCTCGATCGCCACGCGCAGGTAGTCTCGGCCGCGATAAAACGGGATCGCTATCGTGACGGGGTCGCCCACCCCCACAGTATGCGCGCAGATAGCGGGCGACGCTCGGACACGCCGCCGAGCTACAGATCGGGGCCGAGCCGCTCGTGCAAGACGTCCTTTGGGACGTTCTGGGTGTCA
>CAXMSF010000020.1:0-3136 GCA_964196055.1 uncultured Gammaproteobacteria bacterium
AGCACGCTCTGCGCTCGCTCGTAGACGTCGCTCTCGACGCAGCCGCCGCTCACGGAGCCCGCCATCCGACCCGAGCGTGTCACTGCAAGCCGCGCTCCGGGCCGCCGTGGTGCCGAACCGCGCACGCGCACCACGGTCGCGAGAGCGATTTCTTCGCCTTCGCGCTGCCAGCGATCGAGGTGGGGGAGGAGGTCTCGCATTCCGGGTCCCGCGGCGTCCGAGCTTCCGCCTGCGAGCGAAGGCTGCTGCGATCCGGGAGGTTATCAGAGATTGCCAGGTGCGTCCCGGTGGCTCGGAGCCGCTTCGACGCTCGCCGGTTCAGTTGCAGGCGTCGCTTTCCAATTGGTAGCTTGCGCGTGTCTTCACGGGCCTTCCTTCGCCGGAAAGCCCGCCCATCCCACTCGGGCGCGACAGCCGCGGCACGCGATCCCGACGAGAGCGTTCGATGGACGTCACGCGCGAGATCTACTGGAACATCGTCTACGGCGCGCTGATCTACGGCTTCTTGATCGCGGCACTGGGCTGCCTCGCCTACGGCGTGCTGCAGCGATTCAAGCTGTGGCGGCTCGGGGGCGCCGCGGCGCGCTTCGACCGGATTCCGGAACGCCTGAGCGGCCTGCTCGGCGAAGTCTTCGGCCAGCGACGGCAGCTGCGCGACCCGGTCCCGGGCATCGCCCACCTGTTCATCTTCTACGGCTTCCTCAGCTCGCTGATCGCGACTTCGCTGATCTCGATCCAGGAGTGGACCGGCATCCACTACCTGGAAGGCACGTTCTACCGCTGGTATTCGCTCGTCTCGGACCTTGGCGGCCTGATGGGCCTCGTCGGCCTCGGCATCGTGATCTGGCGGCGCGGCGTAACCCGCCCTGCCCGCCTGCACTCGGCCGTCAACGACTGGATCGCCCTCACTCTGCTGACGCTGATCTTCGCCCAGGGCTTCGTCGTCGAGGGGCTACGCATCGCCGCGACCGAACTCGCCCAGCAGCCCGATCTCGCGCGCTGGTCGCCGGGCGGATTCCTGCTTGCACAGCTCTTTTCCGGGCTCTCGGATGAAACGCTGCGCGCGCTGCACAAGTCCTCCTGGTGGTTCCACGCCGTCACCGCGTTCGCCTTCATCGGCTACATGGCCTACGGCAAGTTCGGCCACATCCTGTTCGGCATCGCGAACGTGTTCTTCCGGAATCTCGAGCCGAGCGGCAAGCTCAGCTACCCCGACATCGAGGAACTCGCCGACAGCGATCCCGACGCCCTCGATGCGCTCGGTGTGAACCGCATCGAGCAGTTCACCTGGAAGGATCTGCTCGACCTCGATACCTGCGTGAATTGCGGCCGCTGCGAAGCCGTCTGCCCGGCCTACGGCAGCGGTGTACCGCTGTCGCCGCGAAAATTGATTCAAGACATGAAGCAGCACCTCTCCGACGCCGGCCCTGCCCTCCTCGCCGCACAGGCCACGAACGGCGAAAGCCCGGCCGAAGCGCCCGGCGGTGGCCCCATCCTGTTCGGCGACGCGACGGAAGACGGGGCGCCCAGGATCGCGGTGCTCGAGGACGAACTCTGGGGCTGTCGAACCTGCGGCGCGTGCCAGCAGGAGTGCCCGCTGTTCATCGAGCACATCCCGAAGATCGTCGGCATGCGGCGCCACCTCGTGATGACCGAAGCGAAGATGAGCGAAGAAGCGCAGCTCTTCCTCAAGAACATGGACGACCGCATGCACCCGTGGGTGGGCGCGGCCGTCGAACGCGACGAGTGGTATCAGGACCTCGACGTGAAGGTGCTCGGCGACGGTCACACCGCCGAATATCTGTTCTGGGTCGGCTGCACGGGCTCGATGCAGGAACGCAACATCAAGACCACCCGCGCGATGGTGAAGATCCTGCAGGCCGCGAACGTCGACTTCGGCATCCTCGGGCCCGAGGAAGTCTGCACGGGCGACCCGGCGCGGCGCGCAGGCGGCGAGCTCACCTTCCAGGTCTGCGCCAAGACCAACATCGAGACGCTCGCGAACTACGGCGTCGAGAAGATCATCACGACCTGCCCGCACTGTTTCAACACCTACAGCAACGAGTACCCGGATTTCGGCGGCCACTACGAAGTCGTGCACCACACCCAGCTCATCGACGAACTCATTTCGAGCGGGCGGCTGAAGCTCGACAAGCGGCTCGACTCCGTGACCTACCACGACCCCTGCTACCTCGGCCGCCACAACGGCGTCTACGACGAACCGCGCAACGTGCTCTCCGAACTCGCCGCACCCGGCGGCTTCACGGAACTCGACCGCAACAAGTCGAAGGCGCTGTGCTGTGGCTCGGGCGGCGGCTACGCCTTCATGGACGACGACCCGAAGCAGCGCATCAACCACACCCGGATCGAAGACGTGAAGGCCTGCGGCGCCGATACCGCTGCGGTGTCCTGCCCCTTCTGCATGCAGATGTTCGAGGACGCCTTGAATTCGCTCGACCCGAAAAAGACCATTCGTGCGGCCGACATCGCCGAACTCGTCGCGGAAGCGATCGTCGAGCCGACGTGAACGATGCCGACGGCATCCGTCGACTCCTCGACCTCGAGGAGATCCGAGATCTCGCGCACCGCTACGCGCACTGTGTCTGGCAGAGCGACGCCGCGGGCGCGGCGGAGCTGTTCGCGGAAGACGGCGAAATGGACACGGGCGAGCGACCTCCGATTCGGGGGCGCGCAGCGATTCGCGCCTCGTACGAGGAGATCTTCCGGAATCAGGAATTCCGTCCGATGGTTCACAACCACGTGATCGATCTCGACGGCGAAAGCGCCACGGGCAGCTGCTACCTCGACGTACGAGCCCATCTGGACGGTGTCGACAAGGTCGGGCTCGGCTTCTACCGGGACCGCTATGTCCGCACGACCGACGGTTGGAAGTTCCGCTCACGCCTGCTCACGATGCAGTCCTTCGTCGAGGCGAGCGGGCAGATCCCTTCTTGAGGCGCTGCCCCGCCGCGCCTGCGAGCGGCGAGGCACGTCCCCGTCGAGGGCTACGCCTGTGTCGGCGGCGAACAGATCGCCTGCACGACCTATCTACCCGTCCAGACAGCGCCCTGCCCCCCCCGTTATCGGGATCGGCCTGTTTCACCCCGGCTAGAAAACTCCACTCGAGTTAGGAGAG
>CAXMSF010000021.1:0-3776 GCA_964196055.1 uncultured Gammaproteobacteria bacterium
CACCAACGGCCGATCAGCGGATCCATCAGGCGGCTCTGCCGTGTAATGAAGAGAACCAGGCGACCGCCTTCGCTCAAGCGCCCGCGAAGCCCCGCCAGCGCGTCGGCCAGGCGATCGCGCGGCAGATATTCCATCATCGATGCGCTGACGATCAGGTCGTAGCCCGTCCAGGCGCTCGGAAGCGAGTCGAGTTCGAGCACGTCGGCCTGCTCGAGTTCGATGCGCTCGATGGAACGTGCACGTATCGTCGCGTGGAAGTGTTCGAGCATTGCCGGCGTGAGATCGAAGGCGTGTAGTGCGCCGGGCTCGAAACCACCCGCCAGCAACGCATCACGCAGTGCGAGCGTGATGATTCCCGTGCCACAGCCCGCATCGAGTACTCGCAGTCCGGAACGCAGTAGCGGTGACGAACGGAAGAACGCGCTGATCCCCTGCGGATAGCGGAGAAGCTTGACGAAGCGGACATAACTGCGGTTGCGGTCGGTGTAGAGCTGGACTGCATCGCTGCTCAACGGGCTCATGAATCCGGGATTCTAACCGATCGAGGCCAGCTTCGATTCGAATTCCATCGGGGCAGGTGTGCGCGGCGCGGCGGGAAGTGGCGAGCTAGGCTCGCGCTCGTGATGCTCTCGAAGCACTGCCTGCCGATTCTGCTCGCAGCCGCGGCGCTCTGGTGGAGCCCGGCAACCGCCGCTGAGGAGCCGCGCCGCACCGATCACGGCGACCTGATCCTGCTCGACCTCTACGGCTCCTACCGCGAGATGGGCGCGCAGGCCGCAGCCCTGCTCGGCGACGACGTGCGCCGGGTATTGAAGCTGAATCTCGATTTCTACGAACGCGCGCAATCCGGCGGGATCGGGGGCTGGCTCTTCGATCGCGTGGCGCTGCCGCTAGTCGCGCGCTTCATGAGCGACGACACCGGTGTCTCGGAGGAAGCCGCCGGCTATGCCGAGGTGCTGGGAATCTCGCGCGCCGACTTCCTGCGCGCGCTGATCGGCACCGATGCGTCGGGCGGCTCGACGGTCTTCGTCGCTACGCGGTCGGCGACCGCCGACGGCGACGCGCTGATCGGTCGCAACGTCGACTGGATCGACTTCGGCGGGCTGCTCAAGCCGACGGTGGTCCGCTACCACCCCGACAACGGCGACTTCGACCACATTTCCGCGGGCTGGCCGTTGCTCCAGATCCCGACCCTCGGCCTCAACGAGAAGGGACTCGCCTTCTCACTCAATTACTTCGACACGGATCCCCAGATGGAACCGACGTCGATGTCCTACCCCTATCGGCGTGTGCTGCAGCGCGCGAGCACGGTCGACGAAGCGATCGCGTTGTTTCGAGCGGATTTCCCGATCATCATTCCGTGCTACGGCGCACTCGCGGACGCGCATGGCGACGTCGCGTTGGTCGAGTGCACCACCACCGAGTGCACAGTCTTTCGCCCCGACGGCGACTGGTTCGCACACTCCAATCACGCTCGCTCGGCAGCGATGATTCCGAAGGATCGCTTCCGCGGATCGGATTCCTTCGATCGCCGCCGGCTCATGGAAGCGGCCGTCCAGCCACATCTCGGGCAGCTCGACGCCGAGCGGGCCGCCGACGTGTTGCGGAATCGCGACGGCCACGCCCATCCGAACGCCTCCGTGGTGGCGAACCTCTTCGTATTGAACGCCGCCATCGTGGAGCCCGCTCGAGGCATACTCTGGCACTCGGATCTCATCCAGCCGCACGCACCCTTCGGGCAGTACATCCCGATCGCGATCAGCGCCGGTGTCGAGGTACCTGCTCCGATTCCCGCGTCGAGTGCGCTCGCGACGGCCGCGCACGCGATCGAAGCGCATGCCGTCGAAAGGGTTCGAGCGGCCCGCAACGCACGTCATATCGAGGGCGACCTCGAGCGCTCGATCGGGCTCTGGCAAGAGGTCTTCGCCGAACCATCGCTGCCGCTCGATCCGGCCGCGCTCGCGATCGGCTGGGCCGATACACTCCTCGAGGCGGGGCGCGGCGAACAGGCCGCGGCCGTGCTCGACCGCTGGGTCGGAGCAGACGCAGACTGGGACCAACGGATCTACGCGACCCTGCTCCTGGGCGTGTGCGCGGACGCTGCCGGCGACCGCGACGGCGCACGCGCGAAATACGCGGCCACGATCGCGCTGATCGACGAGAAGCCCGAGTTCACCGCATACGATTCGATCCGGAAGCTCGCGTCGCGGGGTCGCGACAGCCCGCTCCCGGCGCATGGCTTCGAACTGAGCCTGTGGGTCACGAATGTCCCACCGTGAACCGACGCCTATGAATCCGACCCAAGGCCCCCGCGTCGCCCGCTGAGAGCGACACCACCGAACACCAGCGCGAAGAGTGCGAGCAGCAACCTGCTCGGAGCGGCCATCGTCGGCACTCCCTGGATGGGCGGCTGTGATGCGAAGACGTTCGGGTCGCTGCCCGCCGCCACCTCGTCCCCGTCGTCGAAGCCGTCGCCGTCGGTATCGAGTAGCAACGGGTTCGTACCGGTTTCGACCTCAGAAACGAAGCTGCCGGTATCCGACTCGAACACATCGAGCAATCCGTCCGCATCGTCGTCTGGATCGCAACCGTTGGGCTTGCCGTCGGCGTCGGTATCCAGCGTATCGTCGTAGCCTTCGCACACGTCCAGGTCGCCGCAGACACCGTCACCGTCCGCATCGTCGAGCGGATCGTTCGGACAGACGTCACAACCATCCGGTGTGGCGTCGCTGTCCGCGTCGGGCGAATCGTCATGCCCCTCGCAAATATCGAGATTGCCGCAAACACCGTCGGCGTCAGCGTCGTTCAGTGGATCGAGGGGACAGGCATCACATCCGTCCGGCGTGGCGTCGCTGTCCGCGTCGAGCGCATCATCGAAACCCGCGCAGACATCCGCATCGCCGCAAACACCATCGCCGTCCGCGTCGTCGAGTGGATCGTTCGGGCAGACATCACAGCCATCCGGGGTCCCGTCGGCATCCGCATCCAGGGCATCGTCGGCGCCCGGGCAAATGTCACTGCGGTCGCACACACCGTCGGCGTCGGCATCGGGGCAGCTGAGGTTCGCCGTCGCCGACAGGATGCGAATCCGGCTCGTCGTCACCCCGTTGCGCGCATCCGTCACCGGAAGGCCCGTGTCCTGCAGCGCCGACAGGATCTCACTGACCGAAGCCGAAGGCGAGTACTGCTTCAAGATCGCCCAGGCGCCCGCAACGTGGGGCGTCGCCATCGAAGTCCCGTTCCAGACCGCGTAGCCGCCACCCGGAACTGAAGACTGGATCAATTCGCCGGGTGCGAGCAGAGACAGGAAGTCGGCGGAATTGGAGAATGAGGAAACGACGTCCGACTTGCTCGTCGAGCCCACGCTGATCGCCGTCGAGATGCACGCCGGAGTCCCAATGCCGTTCGAGTTGCTGCTGTTTCCGGATGCGATCACCGTCGCGATTCCGAATGATCGGAGGTTGTCGATCGCCGCCTTGCGGGCGGATTCACTGGCGTCGCACGGCGACGAGTACTGCGTGCCGCCGAGGCTCATGTTCACGGCTGCGATCGAGTGGCTGGTGCGCAGTGAAAGCACGTGTTCCATCGCATCGATCTGATCGGAGACGTAGCTGAGTGGGCACGGGCTGTTGTCGAAGCCGCAATTGGTGGGCCCGTTGAACTTCGAGAAGACCTGGATCGCGATCAGCCCCGCCCCGCGCGCAACGCCGTCGAGAGCAGGCCCGTTTCCCAGCACAATTCCCGAGACATGCGTCCCGTGCGCACATTGGTCCGTG
>CAXMSF010000022.1:0-13590 GCA_964196055.1 uncultured Gammaproteobacteria bacterium
ATGAATCGCCAACCCTCCTGATTTTGATGGTGTTTACAGTCCGGGTTGGGACAGAAGGGCGGTGTGAAGCGGGGCTTCGAGGCGGCCATATCCGCCTATATCGCAAGCCGCGTGCCACCAACATTCTTTGGGGCACAACCAACGGGTCAGGTTGGTGACGGTGCTGCGGGAGTCACCTCCAAACCCCGGTCGAGTTCGAGGTCGAATGATTGCGAGGCCTTCCCGCCTTTCTCATCCACGACCTCGACCCGAGCCGAATGCGTTCCGGTCTGCTGCTTGCTCGGCTGCCAGGTAATGAGTCCGCTGGCGGGATCGATCTGCATGCCGTCGGGGCCTTCGAGCAGCCGATACTCGAACCCTTTCTCGTCGTCCGGGTCTTCGATCATGACCTGGTATTGGATCGTGCCCTGCTCGTCGAAGTGGCCCGGTGTCGACGTGATCGCAGGTGCTGCGTTCATCACTTCGAAGGGCTTGCTCTCGAGCGGTTCGCTCGAAGCGCTGCCGTCCGAAGCGACGACGGTGAGGTCGATCCAGTCGCCGCGACGGAATTCACTGCGGGGCAGGGTGTTCGCAACGACGAACGAACGTGCACCGTTCACGCGCCAGGTGTAGCGGAATTTGATCTCGTCATTGTCGAAGTCGCTTGCTTGCGGTTTCGCGACGATGTCGTTGCGGACGGTTACCTCGCCGAAGGGCTCGACCACGATACCAACGAGCACGGGAGCCTGGTTGATTCGCTCGACCGGCCTCTGATCAGTCGGACCGCGTGTTTCGCCGAGAGATCGGGGGGTCCCGTTCGTCGACGCCGAGTCTGCGGCCTCGGTCCGGGCTACGCGCGGTGGCGTTCCCGTGGCACGATCCGGGGTGGCGGGAAGCTCGTCGGCCCCGCATCCGCTGATCGCGACGATCAGCAGCACCCTCGCGAGTGCAGCACGGTACATGGCCATCTGGATTCTCCCATGCGGAGTCTCCCCCCGCGGTCTTGCGTCGACGCTCTCTTCCGGTAGCAGGAATCCCCGCCGAGCCTAAAGCGCTCGCGCGGATTTCACTCGGTTGTTTCGGCTAGGTCACGGGATTGCTTGATGTTTCGAGCGCTTCGCTGAGGAATCCGCGACATCACTCGGGCGGGCGGGAAGGCGCTCGCGCCCACGATACCCCAGTCGTTGCAGATGCCCGGGATTGCCGATCTGCTGGTTTGGCGAAGTATCGGTTCCCGTGAATATGCGCGGGTGAGAGTCGAGCGGAGTCGGGACAAATAGTGTGGCTTTTTTGACCCGGCTGTGTCGCGTGGCTTGGATACGGTCCGCTCGATTCTCGGTCGAACGCGGGGTACGAACGCGAAGCGCTATTCGACGTAGCCGAGCGCTTCGAGTCCACGTCGAACTTCGGTGTCTGGCGCGATCTCGAGGACCTGATCCGGATGACGTGCGAGCGCCTCGTCGAGCAGGGCTGAGAGCCGGTCGGAAATGTCGGGTCGCGTTCCCAAGAGATTGCTGAGTTCGGTCGGATCGGCGGCGAGATCGTAGAGTTCGTCCGGGTCCTCGGTTGCTCGGATCAATTTCCAATCGCCGTCACGCACGGAGAAGAGCGTTCCGCGGTGCCCCTGGTACGACCGGGGATAGTTGCGGCGTCGGCCGAATATCGGTCGTGGCTCCGTCACGCTTCCGGTCTCGATCGCCTCGAGTAGCGATCGGCCGTCCGGTCGACGGTCGAATGCGAGCGAGGCCGCGGCGGCGACGGTTGGGGCCAGGTCGACCAGTCCGACCGGCTGGGCGATTCGTCGACCCGCTGGGATACGCTCGGGCCAGCGAATCAGCAGCGGCACTCGGAGTTGCTCCTCGTAGATGTTCGGTGCGTGATCGAGTGTGCCGTGCTGACCGAGTCCCTCGCCGTGATCCGCGGTCACGACCACGAGGGTGCGATCTTCGAGCCCGCGTTCCTCGAGGGTCGCGAGCAGGCGCCCCAGTGCCGCGTCCACTGCGAGGACCTCGGCCTGGTAATTGCGGAGTGCGAGGACGAGCGCTTCGAGCCTCAGTCCAGGCAGTGTCTTCTTCAAGGCTTCGATTCGCTCGCTGGCGGCTGCGTGCGCAAAGTCGCCCGGCAACTGTGTGACGCGAGCGGGGAGCGCCGCGTAGGGGGCATGCGGATCGAAGTAGTGGACGAACAGGAAGAAGGGTTCATCGGCTGATTCGAGCCAGGGCAGGGCGCGCGAGTTGGTCGCGGCTGCGCGTCGGTCGAATCCGTCGAACTCGTACTTGCGCCACTGGCCGCCGCGGCTGCGCAGTGTTTCGCCGCTGCGCGGAAATTCCGCGTCGTAGTGGTCGAATCCCTGCGTCCAGCCGAAGCGTGGGTCGAGTACGAAGCTGGAGGCGAAGGCCGCAGTGGCGTAGCCGCGGCGTTGGAAGACCTCGGCGAGGGTTTCGGCGTTTTCCGCGAGCGGAATGCCGTTGCGGAGCGCGCCGTGGTGAAGCACCTCCAGGCCCGTGAAGATCGTCGCGTGGCTCGGCGTGGTCTGGGAAGCGGGTGCGATCGCTTGTTCGAACAGGGTGCCCTCGCGTGCGAGCCGGTCGAGCGTAGGTGTCGGGACCCGTCCGCCGTAGGCGCCGACCGCATCCGCCCGAAGCGTGTCGATCGAGACGAGCAGAATATTGGGTGGCGGCGGCGGCCCGCAGCCGAGGAGGGCGAGCAGGCCGAACAGGATTCCGAGTTGCGCTCCCGATCGGCCGATCGTCGTCACTTGGTCTCCGCTTTCGGGGCGGCGACGAATGTGAAGCCGCCCACGTCCGATCACCGCCGCCCGGGAAGGTATCAACTTTGGCTTCTGGAACCGCTCGTCGCTCGTTATGCTCCGTCCGTCGTCCATCGCGAGGGTTCGAGAATGCGTCTGATCCCGACATCAGCCAGCTACACCGGCCTGCTCGGTTTGTTGGCGACTGCGTTGATAGTGCCCCGAATCGTTCCGATCGGCCCGGGACTGACGGTAGCGATCGAACTCACGATCGTGGTTGCGATGGTCGCAGCGGTTCAGCGGTTGCAGGCGCGCGCCGGCTTCGTGATCGCGATCGCGGTCGTGGCGGTGTCGGCCGAATTGTCGTCGCTGATGAAATCCATGAGCGATCTGCCGGTGTGGGTGGTGCTGAACCACGCTTCCACCGTCCTCTTCCTGTTGCTGGTGCTGGGCTGCATCCTGGTCAATGTCTGGCGGCAGGAGACCGTCGAGACCGACACGATCGTCGGCGGTGTGGTGGTCTACCTGATGTTGGGGGTCGCGTTCGCGGGCCTGTACCAGCTGGTCGAGTTCGTCGCGCCCGGATCCTTCGTATTGTCGAACGCGGAAGCGGGGCGCTGGGGGCCGTGGGAAACGGAGGTCGGCATCTATCCGCGGTTGTTCTTCTTCAGCTTCGTGACGCTCACGACTCTGGGCTACGGCGACGTCGTGCCCGCCAGCGGGACTGCGGGGGCGTTGACGAGTCTCGAAGCCGTGACGGGTTCGCTGTATCTCACGATCCTGATTTCACGGCTCGTCGGCCTCCACATCGCCAGACGCCGGGAATCGGCGAATCGGAGCTGAGCGCGGCAGCGCGTCCGGCCGTTTCCAAACGGCGTCTCGTTCGGCAGGCCGGCGGAGCTGCTGCCCTGCCGCTTGCGTGTGGGGCGATTCCGCGGCATCTCTCCGCCCGGGAGGGGGGGAGAGGTTCATGGCGCGAACGAAGGTCGCGTACGACGAGAAGGCGATCCAGACCCTGGATGCGCTCGAGCACATCCGCCTGCGCAGCGGGATGTACATCGGGCGGTTGGGTGATGGCAGCCATCCGCTCGACGGTATCTACGTGATGCTGAAGGAGGTGATCGACAACGCGGTCGACGAGTTCATCATGGGCTGCGGCAAGCGCGTCGAAGTCGAGCGCGACGGTGATTCGATCACCGTGCGTGATTACGGCCGGGGCATTCCGTTGGGCAAGCTCGTCGATTGCGTCAGCCAGATCAACACGGGTGGCAAGTACAACGACGACGTATTCCAGTTCTCGGTCGGCCTGAACGGCGTCGGAACCAAGGCCGTGAATGCGCTCTCGGCCGATTTCGAGGTGACGAGTTGGCGGGACGGGAAGAGCCGAAACGCGACCTTCGAGCGCGGGCGCCTGAAGACCAACAAGCCTGGCCGCGACGCGGCCGCAACGCCGGGAACTCGAGTGCGCTTCACCCCGGACCGCGAGATCTTTCCTGATTTCGCCTGGAACGAGGAGTTCATTGCGCACCGCCTGAACTACTACGCGTACCTGAACGCAGGTCTCACGCTCCATTACAACGGTGCGCGCTTCCACAGCAAGGGCGGGCTTGCCGATCTGCTGGCCCAGGAGATCGGCGACGACCCGCCGCTCTACGATCCAATCCACTGTCGTCTCGATCAGGTCGAATTCGCGATCACCCACGCCCACAGCTACGGCGAGACCTACTACAGCTTCGTGAATGGCCAATACACGAACGACGGCGGCACGCATCAGAGCGCGTTCCGTGAGGGCTTTCTCAAGGGTGTAAACGAGTTCGCGAAGCAGAGTTTCGCGGGCGAAGACGTGCGGGATGGCATCATCGGGGCGATCGCGGTGAAGTTGCAGGATCCGGTCTTCGATAGTCAGACCAAGAACAAATTGGGTTCGACCGAGGTCCGCGCGTGGGTCGTGCCTCTCGTCAAGGACGAAATCGTGCTGTGGTTACACAAGAACCCCGAGGCTGCCGAGCGGCTGGTCGACAAGATCAAGACGAACGAGCGTATCCGGAAGGAGTTTGCTTCGATCAAGAAGGAGGCGCGAGAGCGGGCCAAGAAGGTCGCGATTCGGATCCCAAAGCTGACCGACTGCAAGTTTCACTTCGACGATGCGAAGGCAAAGCGCCGCTCCGAAACGTCACTCTTCATCACCGAGGGTGATTCGGCCGGTGGTGTAATGGTGCAGTGTCGCGACGTCTACACTCAGGCGATCTTCGCGCTCAAGGGGAAGCCGCTCAACTGCCACGGACTCAAGCGCGACGCGATCTACAAGAACGAAGAGCTCTACAACCTGATGCGCGCGCTCGGCATCGAGGATGGCGTAGAGGGGTTGCGGTACAACAAGATCGTGATCGCGACCGATGCGGACGTCGACGGCATGCACATTCGAAATCTGCTGCTCACCTACTTTCTGCGTTATTTCGAAGACCTCGTGATCAAGGGTCACGTCTATATCCTCGAAACGCCGTTGTTTCGGGTGAGGAACAAGCAGGTGACCCGCTATTGCTACTCGGATGTCGAAAAGGAGTCGGCGGAGGCTGAGATCCGCGGTGCCGAGGTCACGCGTTTCAAGGGGCTCGGAGAGATCAGCCCGAATGAATTCGGTCAGTTCATCGGAGACGAAGGGCGGCTGTCTCCCGTGAGCGTCCAGAACATCAGCGAGGTGAGCCATTGCCTCGATTTTTTCATGGGCAAGAATACGCCCGAGCGCAAGGCGTTCATCATCGACAACCTCGTGACGAGCGTCGTCTAGGAGAGGCGGGATGGCACAGCTCGACGCCTTGATGCGCAAGAACTTCATCGATTACGCGAGCTATTCGATCCTCGATCGCGCAATTCCGGATGTGCGCGATGGGCTCAAGCCAGTCCAGCGGCGCATTCTCCATACGCTGTTCGAGATGCACGACGGCCGTTATCACAAGGTCGCCAACACGATCGGCGAAACGATGAAGCTGCACCCCCACGGCGATGCCTCGATCGGCAGCGCATTGGTGGTGCTCGCCAACAAGGACTACTTCATCGACAAGCAGGGCAACTACGGCAGCGTTCTGACCGGACACCCCGCCGCAGCGGCTCGCTATATCGAGTGCCGGCTCACGCCGCTCGCGCTCGCGACGATCTTCAACACCGAACTCACGGACTTCGTCGACAGTTACGACGGGCGCAGCCGTGAGCCGGTCTTTCTGCCTGCGAAGCTGCCCGTGGCGTTGATGCTCGGTACCGAAGGGATTGCGGTCGGAATGGCGACCCGGATCCTGCCGCACAATCTCGTCGAACTCTGGAAGGCACAGATCGCCTGCTTGCGCGAAGAGCCCTTCGCCTTGTTCCCGGACTTCCTGCAGGGCGGGCAGATGGATGCGTCGGAGTATGCAGACGGTTTCGGAAAGGTCGAGATTCGGGCGAAAATCGAAGCGGTCGGCGAGAAGCGCGTCGTGATTCGCGAAGTTCCATACGGAACGACGAGCGAGAGCCTGATCGCATCGATCGAGGCGGCCGTGCAGAAGGGCCGTGTAAAGGTCGCATCGATCGATGATTTCACCACCGACACGGTCGAAATCGAGTTGAAGCTGCCGCGGGGCGTGACTACCGACGAGGTGATTCCTCAGCTCTACGCCTACACCGACTGTGGCCTGTCGGTGTCTTCGAACCTGGTGCTCATCCGCGGCGACCGACCGGTGCAGACTACGGTCAGTGAAGTGCTCGTCGGCCATACCGCACAGCTGCGCGAGCAGATTCGTGCGGAACTCGAGCTGGAGCAGCGTCGGATCATGGATCGCAAGCACTGGCTTGCGCTCGAGCAGATCTTCGTCGAAAAGCGCGTCTACAAGAATATCGAGAAGGCCAAGACCGAGAAGGCGGTGAAGAGCGCAGTCGCGAGTGGAATGAAGGAGTATGCGGCGCTCTTCGTTCGGCAGATGGTCGACGATGACATCAAGCGCCTGCTCGAGCTGCGGATTCGTCGGATCTCGTTGTTCGATATCGAGAAGAATCGTGGTGAGATCGAGGAGTGCGATCTCCGCCTTGCTGAGATCGACACGCTGCTCTCTGACCTGACCGACACGACGATCGACTACCTCGAGGGGCTGATCGAACGCTTCGGCGCCGAGTACCCGCGTCGCACGCAGCATGTGAGTTTCGAGGCGATCGAGAAGAAGGCCGTCGCGCAGCAGACGATCAAGCTGGTGTACGACCGTGTGTCGGGCTTCTTTGGAACGGCTGTGAAGAGCGGGAATCGAGAGATGATGGTCAGCGAGTTCGATCTGATCCTCGCGATCACCGACGATGGCGTCTATCGAATCATGACACCGCCCGAAAAGCTGCTGTTGTCGGGCAAGCTGCTCTATCTCGAGGTCTTCGATCCGGAGGTCGGACTCGAATTCACCGTCGTCTACCGCGACCTGCAGAAGAACGCGTTCGGCAAGCGTGTGCACGTCCATAAGTTCATTCGAAATCGCGAGTATCAGCTGGTCAAGGACAAGGCCGGAAAGATCGATCTGCTGCTGACGAAAGGTGAGAGCGGCACCTTGATGCTCGACTATGTCAGTGCGCCGCGGCAGCGGGTCCGCAGTGGGAAGTTCGAACTGGCGAAACTGGTACCGATGGGCGTATCGGCCCGCGGTGTCCGGCTGGCACCGAAGCCCGTCAGCAAGCTCAGGCTGCTGCCCAAGAAGGCGCCACGACCGAAGCCAAAGAGGGAGAAGAACTCCGGCGGCGAATCGTCGGAGACCTCGAGCGGGCAGGGCGCCGGGCGTCAGACTTCGCTCTTTTGAGCGGGCGCCGCCGGGTGCTCGCGGGTCGTGTCGTCGCTCGGCTGCTGAGACTGCTCGGAGCGAGCTGGCGGCTTCGCACGGAAGGCGTGGCGCCGAGCGCAACGCGGAGCCTGGGGGCGACCTGGCACGGCGGCCTCCTGCCGGTCGCGTACCGATTTCGCGACTGTGGGATCGCGGTTGCCGTCAGCCGTAGCCGCGACGGGGATTTCGCGGCCGCGGTGCTCGAAGGGCTCGGATACCCGGACCCGCCGCGCGGGTCGAGTTCGCAGGGCGGAGCGGTTGCGCTGCGCGCCTTGCTGAATCGCCAACACGCGGGCGACACGATCGGGATCGTCACCGACGGCCCGCGCGGTCCCGCTCGCGTGTCGAAACCCGGCATCATCGGGCTCGCGCGCCTGGGAAGTGCTTCGATCGTACCGATCGGCGTCGCCGCTCGACCGGCCCTGCGGATCGGCAGCTGGGACCGGCTGTTGTTGCCCTTGCCGTTCGCGGCCGTCGCATTCCACTTCGGTGCACCGATCACCGTCGCGCGGGATTCCGACGCTGAATCCGTCGAGCGGGCGCGGCAGGCGCTGGATCGCGCGTTGGGCGAGTCGATGAAGCGCGCTTCGGATTCCCTCGCCCGCCGCCGAATGGCGTAGACTCGGCCGCCCGCCTATTCCCGCTGCCGGCGGTCGCATAATCCATGGAGGGTGTATGAAGGTCGACAGCTCGATTCTGGTTTCGAATCCGCACGACGCAGGGGCACTTGCGCGGCGTCTCGAGGAGCTCGGTTACGATGGGGGCTTCACCTTCGAGGGGCGACACGACCCGTTCTTGCCGCTCTCCGTCGCGGCGGAACACACGCAGTCGCTCACGCTTGCGACCGCGGTCGCGATCGCGTTCGCTCGCAATCCGATGCTGCTCGCAAACCTCGGTTACGACCTGCAGCTGCAATCCGGCGGTCGTTTCATCCTCGGCCTCGGCTCGCAGATCCGTCCCCATATCGAGCGTCGCTTCAGTGCCGTGTGGTCGCGCCCGGCCGACCGGATGCGCGAGATGGTGCTCGCGATTCGTGCAATCTGGAGCAGCTGGCACGACGACGCCAAGTTGGATTTCCGTGGCGATTTCTACACCCACACGCTGATGACGCCGGTCTTCAACCCCGGGCCGCACCCCGATGGACTGCCGCCGATCTTCGTCGCGGGAATCGGACCGAAGATGACGCAGGCGGTGGGCGAAGTGGCGGACGGGTTCTTCGTCCACCCATTCCACACACCGAAATTCATCGAAGAGACGACCTTGCCCGCACTCGAACGGGGCTTTGCGGCGTCGGGCAGAAAGCGCGAAGACTTCACGATTTCGTGCCAGACCATCATCGCGTCGGGTCGAAACGAGGAGGAGTTCGAAAACGCCAAGAACATGGCTCGGGCACAGTTGTCCTTCTATGGTTCGACGCCGGCCTATCGGCCCGTGCTCGATTGCCACGGGTGGGGGGATCTACATCTCGAGTTGAACCGATTGTCGAAGACCGGGGCTTGGCTCGAAATGGCCGGGCTGATCGACGATGAGGTGCTCGAGACGATCGCGGTCGTCGGCGAGCCCCACGAGATCGCGGGAAGACTGCTTGCGCGCTGCGGCTCGTTTGCCGATCGAGTGAGCCTGGTCGCTGTTTACGCTCCCGACGCGGAGCGCTGGGTGGATGTCGTTCGTGTGATCCAGCGGGCGGAACGGGCGTGAACGGCGACGAAGTGGTCGCAACGTTGTGGGGGGGAGGATGCGAATCCTGGTGACCGGAGGGACCGGGATGGTGGGTTGCCACACCGTGGCGGCTCTCGCGGCGGCGGGTCACGACCTGCGCTTGCTGGTCCGGAACCCCGACCGTGTGGGGCGAGCGTTCGACCCGCTCGACGTCGGGGGCCTCGACCTGGTCGACGGCGATGTCACGGATCCGGAGGCAGTGGAGCGGGCCGTGTCCGGCTGTGACGCACTCGTCCACGCGGCTGCGGTCTTCACGCTCGATCGGCGGCGCGACGACGAGATGATGCACGTGAACGTACGCGGCGCCGAGGTCGTGTTCGACGCGGCACTGCGCGCGCAACTCGATCCGATCGTCCATGTCTCGAGCGTTTCGGCGCTGTTCCCACCGGCAGGGGATCGCATCAACCCGGACGAAGCGGTGAAGAAGCCCAAGGACGCCTACGCGCGGTCGAAGGCCGAGGCCGAGCGAATAGCCCGCCGTCACCAGGACGCCGGTGCCCCGATCGTCAGCGTCTATCCGGGAAGCGTCTGGGGGCCGTACGATCCCACCCTGGCTGACGGGATCAAGGTCATCATGATGTTCGTGAAGTTGGGCATCATCCCGGTCGCACCCGGCGGAATCCCGATCGTCGACGTTCGCGATCTCGCAGCCCTGCTCCTCGCGACGATGGAGCCGGGCCGTGGGCCGCGGCGCTATATGGCGGGCGGGAGCTTCCTCAATAATGCGGAGCTGACCGACGCACTGAACGAATTGACCGGTCGCAGTCTGCGCAAGCTCTATCTCTCGGGCGCCTTGTTTCGCGGCATTGGGCTCCTCGGCGACATCATGCGGCGCAGCATCGGCTTCGACATCGGACTCACCTACGAAGCAACGGTCACGTTGACGCGCGGAGTGCCCTGCGACGACTCGCGGGCCTTCGAAGATTTCGGCATCCGCTTTCGGCCCGTGACGGAGACGCTTCGCGACACGCTGCGCTGGATGCACGCCGAGGGGATCTTGAGCCGACGGCAGGCGGGCGACCTGGCGGAATGAGCCTCAGTCCGGCCAATCGGGCCAGTCCTTCGTGACGCTCGATGTCCACTCGGGGGTACGCCGCTCGAGGAATGCCATCACGCCCTCGATTGCATCGGGGCGGCCCATCAGATGGTGATGCAGTTCTGTTTCGCGGTGCCCGATCTGCTGCCAGCTGAGCCCGAGGCTCTCCCACAGCAAGCGCTTGGTGATCGCGACCGATAGCGGGGCCGTCTCTCGGGCGATCTGTTCTGCGATGGCATGCGCGGCGGGGAGCACCTCGCCGGCGGGTAGGACGCGGCTCGCGATGCCGACAGCTCCGGCCTCTTCGCCCGAGAGTTTTCGGCCCGTGAGCAGTAAGTCGGCGGCGCGTTCGGACCCCACCAGGCGAGGAAGCGTCCAATGCGAGTAGCCGTCGGGCATCATGCCGCGTCGGACTTGGAGTACACCGTATTTTCCCTCTGCGGCGACGATTCGGAGGTCGCATTGGAGCGCCAGCGTGAGTCCGATGCCGATCGCGTGCCCGTTGACCGCCGCGATGACCGGTTTGCGCAGCATCCATGCGGGCGGATCGACACCCGCTGCGCTGAAACTCTCGGAATCCTGTTTCGCGAAGGTCTCTTCGCCCGCGCTCATGTCCGCGCCTACACAAAACGCCTTGCCGGCGCCGGTGAGTACAATCGCGCGAACGGCGTCGTCCTGGTCGCATTCGCGGTAGGCGCGGCCGAGCTCTTCGCCCATCAAGCCGCTGAACGCATTCGACGCGTCGGGCCGGTGCAGTGTGATGACGGCGACTCCGGCAGCGACATCCACTCGGATGTCCGAGTAGCTCATTTCGGGTTCTCCGTACTTGGAGAGCTTCGCCATCGGAAGGCTGCGAATGCGAGAGCAAATAGCACGGCGGCTGCTGCGAGGGTGAGAACGATTCGCGATGGGGGGTCGCTTCGGGGGCCGGCTTCGGCTCCGGGCACGATTGCGACATTTCGCGGCAAGCGCAATTTTTCGCCGCTGCCGACTTCCTTCGAGGAAATCACGCTGCGGTCGCCACTGTCCAGGTCTACGCGGTAGATGGCCCAGGTTCCGAGGTCGACCACGATCAGGTTGCCGTCGGCGGACTGTTCGATTCCCCAAGGCGTCTTCAACACCGGGCCCTTGCCGCGTTCGGCGGAAGCGATGAGGTGACGGTCGCCGTTTTCGGTGTCGACGAAGACGATCTCTGCATTCTCGCGATCGCTGATTGCGATATTGCCGTCGGCGAGCAGCGCCATCCCGAAAGGTGTCTTGAGGGGGTGTCCTGTGCCGACTTCCTTCGAGGAAACGGTCGACCGTTCACCGGTCTTCGGATCCACTCGTATCACCGCGGATCGACTCTTCGAATTCACCAGCAGTGTTCCAGCGGTTTCGAGAACGATCTCGTGTGGGAATGGCAGTGGCACTCCAATGCCCACGCCGTTGCCGGATACGATGCGGCGATCGCCCGTGGTGAGATCGACATGCAGGATGCGATGGGGCTTGGTCTCGGCCGCGTACGCGCCTCCCGCGCCATCGGGTGTGATGCCCCGCATGGCACCGATCGGGGGGCCGCTGCCGAAATCGCGACCGGTCAGGCGTGTGCGCGTGCCGGTGGCCGGATCGATTTCAAAGATTGCTCCCTGGTTCATGTCGGCGACCAGGATGCGCCCCTGCTCGTCGATCTTGATGTCCCATGGAAATCCGATTCTGGCGGCCCCGTTTCGTTCCCACTTCGAGATCGTCTGTCGCGCGCCGGTATTGGGATCGACATGAACGATCGCCTTCGCATTGGTGTCGATCACGACGAGATCGCCCGGGTTCAGCGTGACTGCGGCCGCGGGGACTGCGATGAGCAGTAGAGCCAGGACGGCAGCGGGAATGCGCATTCGGAGATCCTCATCGTAGGCGGCGCCGTGTCGTGTCATAATACACGCATGTAGTGAACATGGAGAAAGTTGATGTTGGATCGTTTGAACCAGCGCGAGCGCATGCGCCTGATGAAATTCGTGTGCTCGTTCGCGTGGGCGGATCTCGAAATCCGGCCCGAGGAGCGAGATTTCGTGAAGAACTTGATCGAACGCCTCACTCTGGATGATGACGAGCGTGTGAAGGTGGCTGGCTGGCTCGAAGTGCCCCCCGATATCGAATCGATCGACCCGACGCTGGTGCCGCACGAACATCGGCGAATCTTTCTCGGCGAGATCCAGGGAGTGATCGAGTCCGACGGGGAGATTGCGCCCGAAGAGCGCGAGAACTTCCGAATCTTCGAGGCGCTGCTCGAGTAACCGCGCCTTCGCGTCAGCGGATCCAGCCCGGCAGGCAGCCTGCCTTGCGGCAATCGTGCCGCAGGCCGTTGTCGAGGTATTCGCGGATCGGTTCCAGCCGCTCGAGAGTCTGCTGGTATTCGGCCCGGATCTCGTCACACGAGACCGTTCGCTTGATACCAGTCTCGTCGCGAGCGGTGACTTGTCCGCCGCGATTGCATCCCGTCACGAATCGCGAGAGGTAATCGCTGCGCTCCTGGAGCGCGCGTAGTTCGCCTTCCGATGCCCGCTTCCTTGCCTGCCAGTGTTTCTTCATCGCCGTCTGTTCGTCTGCGCTCGAGAGCTTCGGGTGACGTTCTACGCCTGGCGAATCGGCGACGGGAGACGCCGGCGATCCGGCACGGTGCGTCTGGATCTCACCGGAAGATTCGTGCGTGGCCGCCCCCGGGCATGTCGACTCGTCATCGGTAAAGACCAGGCCGCCATCGGGTCCGATACAGCGATACAGATCCGCATGCGCCGCTCCCGACAGCAGCACGGCGAAGCAGAACGCGAAGACGATCGCGAGGCGATTCATCGTTGCTCTTCGCTGGGTGTCGCCGTTAGCGCCACGACTGTGGTACCCGCGCGCGATTGGCTTCGATCTCGAGGTCCTGCAGGGAGTCCTGCATCGCGACGAGATTTTCTTCCAGCTCCCGGCGTTTGTTGTCGCGTGTGATTTCTCGTGAGCCGAGATAGCTCTCGAGTCGGTCGATCGACGATCGCAGGCTTCGGAAGCGTTCACGCCATTGGTCCGCGACGGCTCCACCGCGGACCGCATCGTTCGGCGCCAGTGTGATGACCCCGGCTGCTGCATCCACCGAATAGCGGAAGTTGTTGAAGAAACTTCCGCCGAGCAGCCCGACTTCCATGGTCGGATTCACCGTGGCACTGAGATTCTCGACGCGGGCGTGGCCGAGTTGGACTGAATCGACTTCGATCAGCGGTACCTGGACGAGGCCGTTGGCGGTATTCACCGTGACTCGGGGA
>CAXMSF010000023.1:0-37949 GCA_964196055.1 uncultured Gammaproteobacteria bacterium
GTCGGGGAGGGATCTCTGCTCGAACACAGTCGCTTCGACCCCTCCCCGACTCCGGCCGCGGGGTGTTGAGTGCGCTGAAACGCGTTCGCAGCGTTCGAGTTCGCTGCTCACAGGGACTACCGATCGGGGCCTGTCGTTGGCACGGGGGAGCCGCAGTCGGGCGGGGGGAGGGGTCGAAGCGACTGTGTTCGAGCGGAGCCCCCTCCTCCCGCCCGACTGCGGCGGGTCTTGCAGACACCCAGGAAAGCGGCTGCCGACACGGCGGAGCGAATCGGAAGGCAGAGGATTGGATTGTGCCCGGAAATGTTGCTGAGATTCGATTCCGGTGGGCTCGCTCCGCGGGGCCCTATATGCTCGCGGCTCATGAGGCTGTCGCACCAGGTCCAGTACGCCATTTGCGGCATCTTCGATCTCGCCTACAACGGCCGCGGCGAACCGGTCCAGATCCGCGTGATCAGCGAGCGCCAGGCGATCCCGACGCGCTATCTCGAGCAGATCTTTCAACGTCTGCGCCGTGCGGGCCTCGTGACGAGCAAGCGCGGCCCGGGCGGCGGCTACACCCTCGCGCGCGCGGCGGCGCGCATTACGCTGCGCGAAGTCGTCGAAGCCGTGCAGGGGCCGATCGCCGAGGCGCTCGCGATGAAGCCCGCCGACTCGGAGGCCCAGGCGAGCTTCCGTCCCGACTTCCTCTGGACCGTGCTCGCCGACCGCTTCGGCGGCGCACTCGACGACATCACCCTCGAACAACTCTGCGGCGCCGCCACCCGCGCCGAAGTCGAGCGTGCCGCGGCAGACCCGCCGATGTACTTCATTTGAGAGAGCCTGTGAGAGCGTCGAATTCGCGTTCTATACGGCGTCTCGCGGGCCTCTGTATTCTGGGGACTAGCGGGGGGTCCGGAACTCGACCGCGTGGAGGGGGATTCATCGACCGCACAGGCAGGTCGCGGCTCGCGCGGAGGGCTTAGATGCGAACTTCGGCGTTGGCGCGGATCTTCCGGATGGACTCGTCGCTGTGGACCAGGCGTAGCACCGCGGCGTTGAACCAGTGCAGGTAGAAGGGAAGCTTGCGGCGCATGTCCAGCCAGAGGATGACCCGGACTTCGTTCGAGTCGTTGGCTGCGTCGTGAAGGTAGTTGTCGTCGAAGACGATTCCCTCGCCGTTCTTCCAGTAATAGACCTCGCCGTCTTCGATCGCCGACTCGTCCCGCTCGGAGTTCGCGGTGATGTCGTCATTCACCCGCAGGTAGCAATTGCGATCGCGGTTGTCGTTCGGGATCAGAACGCCGAGGTGGTAGCGGACGAAGCCCTTGTAGTACCCCCAATGCGGCGTGACGTACTGCTGGGGGTCGAGGACCGAGAAGAAGGCCGTGTCCATGTCGGGGATCTGGCGCAGGATCGCCGCGGTCTTCGGGCATAGGTTGCAGTTCGACTCGATGAACTCCCCGGACTTGAACAGGAAGCTCTTCCACTTGATGACGTGGATCCCCTTCTGGGTGTAGGACCCGCCCAGGGCCGATATGTCGGTCAGCTTCTGCTTGGCGCCGATCAGGGCGAGGCACTCCTTTCGGACCGACTCGTAGTCGTCCTCCAGGAGCTTCAAGGCCGGGTACTTCGCGAGGTAATCCCGGTCGAAGGCCGGGGTGCGGGCGATCAGTCCCTTCGCTTCGCACCAAGTGTAGACGCTGTTGATCTTCTGCTTGAGCAGCCGCTTCTTCCGCTTCTTGCTCAGGCCTGCGATGCGCCGGCGGGTCCAGAGGTAGGCGCCGGCGGCGGCGATGAGGCAGAGCAGAAGGATGCTGGCGAGAATCGTCACGGTCGCTCCTCCGGTGCGCTGTGGGCCGATCGACGAGGATTATGCCCGGCCGAGGGCTTTCGTCAATTCGCCTCTCGCTGGCGTCGCCGCGCGGCTGCGCTTGCGCTTGCGCTTCGCACGGCGCCGCTTCGCTTAGTAGATGAGCTCGACCCAGCGCCCGCCGGCCTGGAGTTCGCTCTTGCGGCGCTCCCACTTCGACTCGGAGCCTGCGAGGTTTTCGAAGATGGCGTCGAGTTCGGTGTGCATGGCCTCCAGGCCGGCGACGTAGACGTAGGTCTTGGCGTCGGACAGCAGATCCCACAACTCCTCGCCGCGTTCGATGATGGTGCTGCCCCAGTCGATCGGGTCGTCCCAGGCGGGGCGTCGGCTGAGTGCATGGAAGGCTTCGAAGGTCTCGCGGTCGTAATACTGGGTGAAGTCATCCCGCTCGTCGTTCATGTAGAGCAGCTCGAGACCGCTTCGCGCACCGTAGAAGAGCTGGATTCGGCCCGTCCAATCCGGGACGTTCGCGTAGAGGTGCTTGACGAAGGCCCGGAAGGGCGCGATCCCGGTGCCGCTGCCGATCAGGATGACGTTGGCGTCGAGTTCTTCGGGCACCGAGAAGGGAACTCCGAAGGGTCCCGAGATGGTGAGCGAGTTGCCCGGTTTCAAGTCGCACAAGTAGTTGGAGGCGATGCCCTTGTAACGCTCGCCGCTGTAGTCGTCGAGGTAGAAGCAGCGCCGGACGCAGATCTTGATGCGGGGTCGGTTCGAATCGCCGTGTTCGGGCAGGTCGGCCACGCTGTAGAGGCGGAAGTGGTGCTGCTGCCCCATCTCTCCGCCGGTGGGGGCGAGAACGCCGATGCTCTGGCCGACCTGGTAGGAAAAATCCGGACGATCCACGTCGAGCACCAGCTCGCGCACCTCTTCGTCGGACTCCGTCGACGTGATGCGTTCGCTGGTCATGACCGTGGCTGCGAAGCGCGTATCGGTGTCGTAGTCGGTAAGGCGCATGGTCGCTTGCTTCATGCCGGTTCCTCCTCGCTCACGCCGGCCGTTTCCGACGCGCGTTTCTCGCAGACCTTCGTGCAGCCACATCCCTGGCAGCCGAGGCGCCCGGCCAATGCGTCGGGGTCGCCCGAAGCATCCGGGAACACTCGTCGCCAGGCCAGCTGCACCGTCAACCAGGCCACACACACTAGGAAGATGGTGCTGAGCGCGATTCCGTAGGTCGTCAGCACCGGCTCAGCCTCCCAGCCCTGCAAAGCCCATGAAGGCGATCGACAGGATTCCCGCCAACATCAGGCTCAGCGCGGTGCCCCGGACCACATTGGGAATCGCGGCGAGTTCGAGCTTTTCGCGGAGTCCGGCGATCAGCATCAGGGCCAACGTGAAGCCCACGCCCGCGCCCAGCGCGTAGGCGATGCACTCGACGAAGCTGAAGCCCTTGTTGGTCTGGAACAGCGCCAGGCCGAGGATGGCGCAGTTGGTGGTGATCAGCGGCAGGAAGATGCCCAGGCTGCGGAAGAGGGTGGGGCTCACCTTCTTGATGAACATCTCGACCAATTGCACCGTCGAGGCGATGACCGCGATGAAGGAGATCAGCCGCAGGTAGGGAGCGCCGATGGCCGTGAGCAGTTGGTTGATTCCGAAGGCGCAGATCGAGCTGACCAGCATCACGAAGATCACGGCCCCGCCCATCCGGGCCGCGGTCGCCAACTTGCCCGAGACGCCGAGAAACGGGCAGATGCCCAGGAAGTAGGCCAGCACGAAGTTGTTGATCAGGCAGGCATTCACGAAGATCGACCACAGGGGATCGCCGGTCATTCCGCCACCTCCTCGCCGCCGGCCAGTCGCCGGGCCTTGCGTTCCGAGTATGCGTTGAAGACGAGCAGCCACGCGGCCAGGGTGAAGAAGCCGCCGCTGGGCAGGATCATCACCACCCAGATCTGGAAGTCGTCGTGAAAGAGCTGTACGCCGAATAGCGAGCCACTGCCGAGGATCTCGCGCACCGCCCCCAGACAGAACAGCCCGAAGGTGAAGCCCAGCCCCATGCCCAGGCCGTCCATGATCGACCGGCCGACGGGGTTCTTGGAAGCGAAGGCTTCGGCCCGGCCGAGAATCAGGCAGTTGACCACGATCAGGGCGATGAAGGCGCCGAGGGCCTTGTGGAGATCGAGGCTGATCGCCTGGATCGCGAAGTCCACCACGGTCACGAAAGTGGCAATGATGAGGATGAAGGTCGCGATTCTGACCTGCTTGGGGATGAAGTTCCGCAGCGACGAGATGGCTGCGTTCGACATCACCAGCACGAAGAGGGTGGCGAGGCCCATGGCGAGCGCGTTGCGGGCGGTATTCGAAACGGCCAGCACCGGACACATGCCGAGCACCTGTACGAAGACCGGGTTTTCGCGCCATAGCCCTTTGATGAACTCGTCGGTGCTGCTCGACTCGGCAAGTGCAGGGTTCGTGGCCATCGCTTACTCCGCCCCCATGAAGTCTTCGAGGTGCTGCTTGATTCTCGGAACCCACACGGCCGAACTCTTCCTGAGGATGTCGGCGACTGCGGTGGACGAGATCGTGGCGCCGGTGATCCCGTCGATCTGCCAGGGATCCTGCTTCATGCCGGGTTTCACGTACTCGATCAGATTGGCGAGTCCGGAAAGGTCGCCCACGAGCGAGACGTCGAGCCGCTCGAAGTTCGCGAGAAAGTCGGCGTCGGTCTCGATCTTGTCTCCGAGTCCGGGCGTCTCGCGGCTCTCGAGCACCTGGATTCCCGTGATCGCGTCCTCGGCGTGGGAGTAACCGTAGAGCAGTCGAATCGTGTCCTGGTAGCCCATACCCTGCGCCTGCACCGCGAAGCCGACCAGGCGACGCTCCTCGTCATAGCAGGCGTAGACCAATGCTTCGTCGCTTGCCGCGTCGTTCACGCTCTCGAAACCTCCCGTTTCGAGCAGACGGAACGAGCTGCTCGAGCGGGCGGCGGGCAGCACCTGGAAGATCGCCTGTCGCAGTGCCTCGGCGTGGTTCCGTTCGATCACGGGTCGGGTGAACTCGAAGACCGTGACGATGAGGAGACCGCCCAGCAGGCCGATGCCTACCAGCGCGCGGTACATGTGCCATGTCTTCGGGGGCGGCGGCAAAGCGAGCAGCTCTTCCTGGCTCATTGCGCCCCCGTGTCGGCCGCCGTCCCGTAGACGGTCGGCCGAATCAGGCGGTCGATGTGGGGCGAGACCGCGTTGGCGAGCAGCATGGCGTACATCACGCCCTCGGGCATGGCGCCCCAGACGCGGATCACGACGGTGAGCAGGCCGATCAGCCCGCCGTAGACGAAGCAGCCGAGTGAGGTCATCGGCGAGGCGACCATGTCCGTCGCCATGAAGACGGCACCCAGCATCAGGCCGCCCGAGAACAACATGAAGGTCGGTGAGGCATAGGCTTGTGGGTCGGCGAGGTGCAGCGCGCCGCTCATCACGGCGACCGTTGCGAAGACTCCGGCCGGGATCCTCCAGTTCATCATGTTGCGGGCGACGAGGTAGGCCCCTCCCAGTAGAATCAACAGCCCCGACGTCTCACCCAGCGAACCACTGACGAAACCCATCGCCAGGTCGCCCGCCTGGGCGAGTTCGCGATCGAACTTCCACAGCGAAAGCGGCGTGGCGCCGGAGACCGCGTCGTAGCTCGGCGCGCTGAAGGGCAGCGTCAACGTCGTTCCGGGCAGCGAAGCAAAGCGGTCGCCCGCGAAAGCCGGAAGCCAGCTGGTCATCGCTACCGGAAAGGCCGCCTGAAGGAAGGCGCGGCCGACCAGCGCAGGGTTGAAGGCGTTGGAGCCGAGCCCGCCGAAGAGGGATTTGGCCAGCGTCACCCCGATGATGCCGCCGACCGCGACCATCCAGAGTGGCAATCCGGGCGGCAGCGTCAGGCCGTAGAGCAGCCCGGTAATCGCAGCCGACCAGTCTCCTAGGGTGGAGGGTGTGCCGGCGAAGCGACAGGCCGCGTATTCGGCCAGCAGGCAGGAGAGCACCGCGGTTCCCAAGGTCAGCACGGCCGCGATTCCGAAGGCGTAGATGGCGAAGGCCGTCGTCGGCAACAGGGCGAGTACCACGTTGAACATGATGGTATCCACGTTGTAGCCGGCCGAAATATGCGGCGACGTGCGGATCTCGAGTGTCTTGGCCAGCTTCGCCATCAGGAGGCTCCTGCCTTGCGCACCGCCGCCTTGGCGAAGCGGAACTGCTGTACCAGGGGGATGTGGGAAGGACAGACGAACGAGCAACAGCCGCATTCGAAGCAGTCCATGAGATTGAAGTCCTCCGCCATGCGCTGGTACTGCTGGCTCTGTGCGAGCAGCCCGAGATCGGAGGGATTGAGGAAGATCGGACAGGCGTCGACGCAGTAGGCACAGCGGATGCACGGGTAGACTTTCTGGTGCGTGCGCTCGATCTCTTCGGCGCCGAACGCGACCACTCCGGAGGTTCCCTTGGTGATGGGGATGTCGAGGCTGGGCGCCGCCTGGCCCATCATCGGCCCACCCAGGAAGACGCGACTGACGTCGTCTTCGACGCCGACCTGCTCGAGGAGGAAGCGCAGGGGGGTGCCGATGGGAATGCGGTAGTTGCCCTTGTGCTTTACGGCGGGGCCCGTGATGGTGATGATCCGTTCCTGGACGCCGCGTCCGTGGGGCAGCAGTCGGCCGATCTCGGCGATCGTGGCCACGTTCACGCACAACGCGTGCGTGTCGAGGGGCAGGCCGCCGGAGGGCACTTCGCGCTCGAGCAGTGCCGTGATCATCATCTTCTCGGCGCCCTGTGGATACTTGGCGTTGAGTGCCTCGACCACGGCCGGCAGGTCGTCGGGCAGGCCCGCGCGCAGGTGTTCCACCGCGTCGGGCTTATTGGCTTCGACCCCGATGATGACCCGCTCGGCCCCGGTGACCTTCAGCAGGTAACGGATGCCCATGAAGATGTCTTCGCGTTGCTCGAGCATCACGCGATGGTCGGTGGTCAGGTAGGGCTCGCACTCGGCGCCGTTGACGATCAGCGTGTCGACCGACTTGCCTTCGGGGAGCTTGAGCTTCACGTGCGTCGGGAACGCCGCGCCGCCCAATCCCACGAGGCCGGCGTCTTGTATTGCGTCGATGATCTCACCGGGCGTCGCGGTGTCGAGCGGGCAGGGAGTGCCTTCCATCACCTCCTGGGTCGAGCCGGGGTAGGGCTCCAGGAAGAAGCCCGGGACCATCCGGCCCGTGGTGCTCGGAATCAGTGCGATGCGGCGCACGACGCCCGAGGCCGGTGCATGCATCGAGACCGAAACGAAGCCGTCGGCGCGGGCGATCCGCTGGCCGCGCACGACTTCCTGCCCTTCCCGCACGACCGCTACCGACGGTTTGCCCAGGTGCTGGGCCAGCGGGATGGTGAGCAGCGGCGCAAAGGGGAACTGGTGGGTCGCCAGTGCGCTCGTCTCATCCTTCGACTGCGGCGGATGAATGCCGTGCCGAAAGCTCTTCAGGCCGAGCAGTGTCATCGACGTGGCCCGGTTCCTGCTGCTGGCTGCGGTCCCGCTCCGCGGGGCTGCAGGGTCGTCGGTCGGCCCCACTCGGGCCGACCTCCTAGTTGTACTTCTCGCCGCGCTTGATCCACTTGTCGCTGTCCTTTGCGCTGCGGTTTGCAGGCAGCCCGGGATGAATGACCCGCGCCGTACACTTCTCAGCCGACTTCACGATGTCCTTGTAGGGCCCACCGGTGGGGTTCACGATGATGGCCTTCTTGTTCTCGTTGTAGGCGAAGATCTTCGAATTGATGTTGATGCACTCGTCGCAGGCGGTGCACTCGTCCGTATCGATCCAGGGCGCCATGTAATCACCACCGCCGGTCGGCGCGGCGGCCGGTGCGCCGGCGGCCAGCGGAGCTTGCGCCCCCAGGTCCGTCAGCGCGGCCAGACCACCGCCCTCACCCGCGGCCAGCTTCATCAGGCTCGTTGCGAGCGTGCCCGCGATCTGTCCGCGCACCTCCTCCATGAGGTCATCGCGAGACGGCTTGTCGATGCCGGCAAGCGATCGGAGCATGGTCCAGAAGTCGCGGCGGTCCTCACAGGATTCGACGATGGGTTTGGCGACGAGCAGGCGGCTGAGTTGTCCCTGCTTGGTCACGGACCATACGTAGGGGAACTTGTCCTCACGCTCGTCCTCGTCGTAGTCGAGGAATTCGGCCAGTGGCACCATGTTCTCGTTCCAGGCGTCCACCGGCGCCACGCGAAAGTGCTTGCGGAAGCGGCCTTCGGTGATCGCGAAGTCCGCGAAGGTCATCGGGACCTCCATCTCCTTGGGGATGCCGTCGTCGACGTAGGCGATCTTGTAGGTCGGCCAGTCCTGGTCGGGAGCCGGGTTGCCCTCGAGTTCGAAACACTCCTCCGGCGTCTTGCCCGCATCGGGGTCGTAGCGGAAGAGGGGGTAGGCGCGGGACTCGACCGCCAGCTTGGCCTGGTGGACGCTCATGTCGTCGCCGATGCCGTGCTCGGGCTGGCACGAGGTGTAGAGGTTGAAGAGCGCGGGCCGCCGTGCCTTCAGGCCCTGGATGAAGCCCTCGATCATGTGGTTCGGTTGGGCGATCGTGCTCTGGAGCACGTAGGTCGTGCGGTGGGCCATGCCGATCAGGCCGATCTCCTTGCGCTGCTCCTGCTTGCCCTGGATCGCCTTGCCGTGCTGGGCCATATCCGACACCTGGCCGAAGAAGCCCGAGGTGCAGGCCTGCCCGCCCGTGTTCGAGTACACCTGGGTGTCCACCACCAGCACCTTGATGGGCTTGCCCGACGCCATGGCGCGCGAGAGGTTCTGGAAGCCGATGTCGTACATCGCTCCGTCGCCACCCACGGCGACGACCGGCGGACACAGCTCCCATTCGTCGTCGGTGAACTGCTGCCATGCGAAGTAGCTGAAGAATTCGTCGTGCTCGGCCGGGTCGTACTTTCCGGCGAGCTCCAACTCGGCCGTGCGAACCGCCGCGAAGCCTTCGGCCATCTTGGCCATGTGACCTTCGAAGATGCCCATCGCCATCGAGGGCGAGTCCTGGAAGAGGTGGTTGGCCCAGGGGAAGGGGTAGGGGTTGAAGGGGTAGCTGCTCCCCCAGACCGAAGTGCAGCCGGTGGCGTTGATCATGCCCATCGATGCGCGACCGCGACCGGTCGTCCCTTCCTGGTATTTCCATACGAGTTGCTTCAGCTTCGCCACCAGGTCCGTCATCCGGCGCAGCCAGTCCTGGTCGATGGGCTGGCTGCCGCTGATGCTCTCCATGCGCTCGGCGATTCCGGCCAGCGTGACGTCGCCGTCTCCGATGCCGTCGACGATCCGAGCCATGGCGTCGGTGTCTCCGACGTTGACCTCCTCGATCAGCTTGAGCTGAACGTGTTTCTGCAGCTCGGAGATCAGCTCGTTTACGTGGGCCATGTGTTTCGCGATGCGGGGCCGCATCAGTGCTTCGATCGTGGCGGTGAACAGGTGGACCACGGTCTTTTCGCCGCAGCCGAGGCAGGCGCCGTCACCGCTGGCGAAGGACAGGTAGTTGTTCTTGTCCAGCAGGATCGACTCCAGGGCGCCGATGCCTTCCTCCAGATTGTCGATGCGGATGTATTTCTGCGGCGTGGTGGGCAGGTCGAGCCAGAACTCCCATTCATCGCGCAACTTTGCGACGGACTCGTTCGTCTGCTGCTGCGGGCGCAGGGCGTCGTCCGCGCAGACCTCCACGCACTCCATGCAGCCCTTGCAGGTGTAGGGGTTGATGGTGATGGAGAGCAGGCCCCCGCTGCCCGCTTGCTGTTTCTCCGGAAGCGTGTAGAAGGGGCGCGAAAGGGCGAACTTGAATCCGTTCAGCTCCTCATTGAAGAGGCCGAACTCCTTCTCCAGGGCAGGCTTGTCTTCTTCCGCCAGCCCGCTGTTCTCGATCGTCCACGCGATTGCTGCCTCGAGTGCGTCGGCAACCGAGGCGGATTCTTCGGCGGCGTTGAGCAGGCCGCGCAGGTGCCGTTCCATCAGTCGCGTCGCTTTGGGCAGGTGCTCGACCGAATGGCCGTGCTTGCGCAATCGCCGCACGACCGTGTCGAAGACCTCGCTCACTTCGTTCACCAGGCCGGGGATCGCGGTGTCCGGGCAGGCCGTGTAGCACTTGGCGCAGCCCGTGCAGTTCTCCGCGATCCACTCCGGATGCTCGAAGCGGATTCCGGTCATGTCGCGGAAGAGCGAGGTGGAGGCCGGCATCACACCCAGTCCGACGAAGGGGTCCGTGATGCAGTCGTTACCCATGCCGCGCGCGTAGAAGCTGCCGGTCTGTTCCCAGAAGCGGTGGATGTCGGTCGTCGGGGTCTTGCTCTGGGGCAACGACTTGACCATTACCGGAATCGCGGGTTCGCTGCCGGCCGCCTTGCCGCCGACTCCGGCTTCGCTGATCGGTCCCGGCGTCACCTCGTGGATCTCGTCGAAGCCGCGTTTGACGACGCGAACATTGTCCTCGACCACCCGCGCGCCCTTCGCCCCGAACTTCTCCTGGATCTGGCTGCGAATCGCCTCGAGGAGCCGCGGTTCGTCGAAACCGGCCTGCTCCATCACTGGCGAGGCCGCGAAGAAGGCGCCCTGGAACGCGATCCCCTGCATGCGTAGTTGAAGTTCGGGGTCGGTGGCCTCGTCCCGCGCGATCTGGAATGCGTCGAGATAGAAGACCTTGATCTTCTTGTCGATGATGATCTTCTGGAAGAGGGCCGGAATCTCTTGCCACATGGCTTCCGGCGACGCTTTGTCGCTCTGGATGATGAAGACGCCGCCTTCCTTCAGTCCCGCCAGTGCATTGGTGTGGTGGAAGACGTTGGGGTCGGGGGACAGTACGACGTCGACATAGAAGTATTCGCTGTTGACTCGGATCGGCTCCGGAGCCGCCGAGAGGTAGTAGGTCGTCGGCTGCCCCTTCTTCTCCGAGCCGTATTTGGGGTTCGCCTTGATGTGGTAGTCGAGCAGGTCGAAGAGCGTCATCGCCAGATTCTTGCCGGTGGTAATGGCGCCCCAGCCGCCAACGGAGTGGAAGCGAACGGTCATGCTCTCGTCGGGCATCAGATTCGGGTTCTCGCTGCCGTGCACTGCGAGGTCCCGGACGTCGGGATAGGAATCCTCGATCGTCTGCTGGTACATCTCCTGCTTCGGGGTGATCGGCTTGTCGACCAGGAAGTCGACGGAGAGGTAGAACATCCGCTTGTGCTTGCCGTCGGGCAGCATGTTCTCGATCGCACCGACGATTCCCTCGGGCTGGAGGTCGCGGCTTCCCATGCCGAAGGATCCCGAGTAGAGCGCCGGAGCGTCCGCGAGGTTGCGGTAGGTCGGAAGTTCGGGATGGCTCGGGTTCCCCGGGTCCTTGCCGTTTTCGAGGCACTTCGCCAAGGTGGCGCGGATCTCGCGTATGAGCGGCAGGTCGGATGCCAGCGGTTGATCCAATCGCTCCAGCACCGTGACGCCCTTCTTGCCCTGGGCGATCCGGCCGATCAGTTCGCCCGGGAATGGCCGGAACATCGTGAAGTCGACCACGCCGACCTTGAGGCCGCGGGACTCGCGCAGGTAATCGGCCACGGCCGCGGCGCTGGGGATCACGCTGCCCTGGCCGACGATCAGGTAGTCGGCGTCGTCCGCCCGGTGTGTCATCACGCGCTCGTAGCCGCGACCGGTGAGGTCGTAGAACTCGCGGAAGGCGAGATCGGTCAGTTCGGCTATGTGATCGAAGAAGAATGGTCGTTGCGCGGCGACGCTCTGCATATAGGCGTCCTGGTTCTGGACGAGCCCCGACATCACGGGATTGTCGACATCCCACAGCAGCGGAATTCGCCGCCGCTCGTCGCCGTAGATGATCCGCTGGGCCGGAGTGGGCGTCGCGATCGTGTCGTCGGGTCTGCCCAGGTACTCGGCGATCAGCTCGCGTTCGGGGATCCGGAGCGATTCGATGAGGTGGGTGGTCAGGAAGCCGTCCTGGGCGATGATGCCGGGAGTGAGGGCGAGTTCCGCGATTCTGTGGGAGATGATGTTCAGGTCCGCCGCGCCCTGGGCGTCCTTTGCGAAGAGCTGGAAGAACCCGGTGTCGTCGATGCAGTGGTAGTCGTCGTGTCCGGCGTGGACGTTCAGGTTCGCCTTGGTCATCGCTCGGGCGCCGATGTTGAGCACGTAGGTCAACCGCTTTCCGACGGCGGCGTAGAGAGACTCGTGCATGTAGGCGATGCCCTGGCCCGACGAGAAATTGGCGGCGCGCAGACCCGTCATGGCCATCCCTGCAGTCACGGCGGCGGCGGCGTGCTCACCTTCGGGCTCGATGAAGATCAGGGGGCGTCCGGAGATGTTGAGGTGCCCGGCCGCTGCGGCCTCGGCCCAGAACTCGCCCATCTGGGTCGACGGTGTGATGGGATAGGCGCCGGCGGCGTCGGTCGACTCCCGCTCGCACATGATGACGGCCGTGCTGCCGTCCATCGCAGCGCGGACACCGGGGTACTTGAATTCCTCGAGCCGCGCTTTCCGCTTGGTCAGCGCCTTTCGGCCGAGTGCCAGAATCGACATTGTGACCTCCTATCCGTTCGCCGGTCGGCTGAGCGAATCCGACCTCTGGAATCGATTCCAGAAACCGCTCCAATCAGGTCGGAGCATCGCCCAGTGCCTCCTTGCGGATGATTTTCTTGGCGGCGGCGCCCTTGAGGGTGCCGGTCTCCGGATCGAGCCAGACGATCGCCCCGGTGGGGCAGCGCTCGATCGGGACCCGCGTCGCGTGGTTCCCTGTGTAGTCGACTACCGCCAGGTTGTCCTGCATGCTGATCAGGCCCGGCGCATCCATCGCGCAGCGGCCGCACGCGGTGCAGCCCACCTCGCAGTCTTCGAGCAGCTCGTCTCCCTCTTCCAGCGATCTACACGCGACCCAGAGCCGGTGGCTGGCCGGATGCAGTGAAATGAGGTCCTTGGGGCAGGCTTCGACACAGTCGCCGCAGGCGGTGCACTTGTCTTCGTCGACCACGGGCAGTGACTGCTCGTTCATGTGGATCGCATCGAAGTCGCAGACTTCGCAGCAGTCGTCGAGACCGAGGCAGCCGAAGACGCAGCCCTTGCCGCCGCCGGCGACCTGGGCCGCGGCGCGGCAGGTCCTCAGGCCGTCGTAATGGGCGCGGTTTCGGGTCACATTTGCACCGCCCTGGCAGGCCACGCGCGCGACCCGCTTCTCCTCCGCGCCGACATCGACGCCCAGGAAATCGGCGATGCGGGCCCGCCCGTCGTCGTTGCTGACCGTGCACTTTCCCGGCAGCGCTTCGCCCTGCACCAGCGCTTCGGCGAACTGGCGGCAGCCGGGCACGCCGCAAGCGCCGCAATTCGCCAGCGGAAGCATGTCCTCGACGATGTCGATGCGCGGATCCTCTTCGACGTAGAGCTTCTTGTTCGCCAGAACGAGAAGCGACGCCAAGACGATCGTGAGGCCGGCGATTGCAGCGACTGCTGTCAACGCGAACATGGATACAGCTGTTCCTTCTTTTCCTTGCAGTATTCCAGTGGAAGACGGCCCGCGTGCGGGATCCCTGCGACATCGACGAAACGCTCTGGGCATCGAGGCAATCGTTCGCTGGGCTACGCGGCGAGAGGTGGGAGGATTCTAGCAACCCCGAGCGATCCTGCGATCTCGCAGGGCCAGTATTCCTTTCGGATCTACCACCGGGCCATCTATAGTCTCGATGTCCGCGTTGAGCGATTCGGACACGAAACTGATCGAGTTTTGGATCGACACGAGTGCTCGTTTCGAGCGAATTCTCTGGCCCAGAGGGGAGGCTAGTCGTGGGGTACGTCTTCGACCCGGAGCATCTGCAGGAAGTCACGGACCGACACGTGAACCTCCCGCTGCAGATCGCCTTCGATGAAATCACGGAAGAGCTGGCGACGGCCTATCCGGGCCACATCCGTACGCAGTCGCGGCGCTGGATGCTCAATAATGCGGGCGGCGCGATGGGACAGATCTGCCTGATCCACGGCTCCGTGACGGAGTACCTGCTGTTCTTCGGAACGCCCATCGGGACCGAGGGCCATTCGGGCCGTTATCCCACCCGCGTGTGGGACTTCATGATCCAGGGCGAGGTGTGGACCTACGTCGAGGGCAGCTTCGAGCGCATCGTCTCGAAGCCCGGCATCGAAGCCATGGATCTGAAGCCGGGAGTGGCCAAGGGCTACCGGGCCTTCGAAGATTCCTGGATGCTCGAGTACGCGCGCGGCCCCATTCCCTTGATGCTGCCTTTCGGCCTCTGGGACACGCTGTTCAGCACGCTCGACATCGTGACCTTCGGAAAGACGCTTTGGCAGTATGGACAGCTCGCCACCGACCAACTCTTGAAGGGCAAGATCTGACTTGGTTGTGCCCCAGAGAATGTTGGTAACGAGCTCGGCCCCAGCCCGGCTTCGAACCACTAGGGAATCTCGCTAGTCGCCCTCCTCGTTGACGGCACGATCCGGAGGGAACCGGCCCTCGGCCGCCGGGAGCGCCTACTACTGCGCCTCGACACTGCGTTTTCCGAGCAGGTTGAGTTTGTACTTGCGGATCACGTCGGGTTCGATGCGCGCGCCGGCTTCGTCTTCGAAGAACAGTGCGTCCTGCGGGCACTGCACGACGCAGGCACCGCAGCGGATGCAACGCTCGTCGTGCGCGAGTGCGACCTTGCGCTCGCTTTCGAGTTTTTCGAAGCAGGCTTCGGGACAGACCTCCCAGCAGCGGAAGACGCCGTCGCAGCGCTCGAGGTCGAAGGTGATGGTCCAGCGGCGTTCTTCGAAGTGGCTACCGCCCTCGATCGGCGTGCTGCCGGTGTAGTCGTAGGTGAGCAGCGCGCTCACGAAGAAGGCGGCGATGGCTGCGGTCGCGAGCGCGGCGGCTGCGCCGCCTGCGAGCCATGTCGCCGCGACTGAGCCGACGCCCGCGCCGAGGGTGAAGATGGCTTTGCGTCGTGGCCCGAGCCGGTCGTAGACGCTGAAGAGCAGAACCGCCATTGCGACGACGAGCCCTGTGAGGGGCAGCGCCCACTCGGGCCGGATGAAGAATGCGCCGCCGCCGAGAACCAGGGCCGTGGGCGCCGCCCAGCTCGCCGCCATCTCGAGGCGGTCGCGGAGCGAGAATCGCACGCGGCGCATCGCGTCGGTCTTCTCGCCGCTCGCGAGGTAGGCGGGCAGGTCGTTCGCGTCCACCGGCCCGAAGCGCACGCGCCAGCGGCAGCGCCGGAAGACCTCGAGCGCGAGCACCCCGGTGGCGGCGAGCTGCGGCAGGATCACGTTGCGGTGGCGGACGCGCTCGGCGACTCCCGAGGTCTTGAGCGCGCTCACGATCTGGTGACTGCTCATGTGCCCGCCGGCTGCGGCGCACCAGACGTTGATACCGGCCGTCGGTGCGACCACCAGCCAGACATCGCACCCCGCGAGCGCGGCGACGAGTCGCCGTACGGTCAGGTCGTAGTTGCAGGTGAGGAGTACGGGGCTCGATTCGTCCGGAGTTCCAATGCTGCGGAGCCCGGCTTCCGTGGGCCAGGGGAACAGGCGGAAAGCGGTCTGGAGGAATTCCAGCAGCCAATCCTGCACGCGCCCGGCCGGCGAGCGGCTCACGGCTCGGGCTCCGCGACCGTCAGTTCGAGCGTGCCGAGCAGCCACGTTCTCGAGTCGCTCACGCGCAGCCCGGCAGCCTGCAGCTCGCCCGCGAGGTCGCGAATCGGGCGCGAGAGCGAGCCGACGAGCAGCCAGCCGAGCGCCGCCTGCGGGATGCGCCAAATCCGCTGGAGCCAGCCGCGCCAGCCCTTCGGGCGCACCTCGTCGGCTGCGACGACTCGACCACCCGGAGCGAGGCGCAACACGGCTTCGCGCAGCACGAACGCTCGCTCGCTCGGCGACATGTCGGAGAGACACAAGCAGATTACGACGGCGTCGAAGCGGCTCGTTGGCAGGCGGTCGATTTCGGCGGCGGTCTGCTCGACCCAGGCGACGGCGTCATCGTCGGCGAGGCGGAGTCGGGCCTGCTCGAGCATCTCGGGCGCCTGGTCGATGGCGGTCACCTTTGCTCCGCGTGCGCGGAGCAGGACGGTGACGCTCCCGGTGCCGCAGCCGATCTCGAGCACCTGGTCGCCCGCGTTGCGGACCGCGGCTTCCGCGACGGCTGCGTGGGGCGGTCCGATGCGTCCGCACGTCAGCGCGCGCATGCCGCTGTCGTAGCGTTCGGGACGGCCTTCGAGCCAGCGCATCAATGCGAGCGAACTCATGCCGTGAGGATCCTCCGCGTCGTTTCGCACAGCGCATCCGCGAGGCGTTCCGGCTCGGGGAAGGCGTGTGGATCGACGAAGTACTGCAACAGCAGGCCGTCGATCGCAGCCATCAAGACCGATGCGCCGATCGCGGCGTCGGGCTCGGCGCGCAGGCTGCCGTCCCGCTGTCCTTCGGCGATGACGGCCGCGAGGGCGCGCCTCAGATCGCGGAGCAGGCCTTTCAGGAACTGCACGTCTTCGAGGCGCAGATCGAGGAACATGCGGCCGAACGCGGCCCATTCCGGGAAAAGGCCGCCGCACGCACGGGCGAGTCGCTCGATGCGCTCGAGCGGTGCCCCTGGGCTCTCGAGGCAATCCCGGAAGAGTGCGCGTTCCTGTTCGAGGACTTCGTCCACCAGGGCGTCGAGCAGCGCGGGTTTGTCGGGATAGTAGTGGTAGAGATTCGAGCGGCTCATGCTCGCGGCTTCAGCAACGTGGGCGAGCCCGGTGCCGCGAACGCCTCTCGCTGCGAAGACCCGCCGGGCGGCCCTGCGGATCCTCGTTCGTTGGTCGTCGGCGTCCACGATCTTCGGCATGCGCGATCCTCGCGTCGTTTGGAAGATAATCGTTTTCGACAAGACTGTCGAAAAAAACCTCTCGACCCCGGGCATTCAACGGGTGGAAGGTCCACAGCCGGTCTCCTAGACTCACGCCTCGTTTGGTCACCCCGGGGGATGGGGCTGACCGGGTCAATTCGCCTCTTTCAGCCAAGCGGGTGGTATTTCCGTCCCGGTGGCTGGTCGTAGCCGCGCACGGCAGCGCGAGACAGCACGAGGGGCGGTTCGTCGAACAGCGAGTGGAGCGAGGGCCGATGCGCGGACGCGCAGACGTCGACGAGACGCTTGAACCGGCGGAGATGTCGGGTCGACTCCTCAACGAGTTGTACACACACGCGCTGGAGTCGTGGCCCGAGGAGTGCTGCGGCTTGATCCTCGGCGATGGGGACGATCGCTACCAACGCCTCGTCCGATGTCGAAACGAAATGACGCAGAGACACCAGACGGATCCGATCGCCTACCCGCGAGATGGACGTGAAGCGTATTACATGAATGAACACGATTACCTGCGGGAGGTCGAGAAGGCCGAGGCGGAAGCGCTGTCGGTGACCGCCGTGTATCACTCTCACGTCGGCGGTGCGGTCTATCTCTCCGAAATGGATCTCCAGTATGCGCTGAGTGAATTGTTTCCGTTCCCGGACGCCGAGCAGATCGTGGTTTCGGTGTCGGAGCGGAAGGTGCGCGGGCTCGGGTTGTTCCGGCGTGCGGGTCGCGATGCGCCATTCATCGGAAGACCCGTCGTGCCGCTCACGTCATGACGGTCCGACATCCGATGCAACGCAAGTCCGCCGGCTGGGCCGCGGTCGCGCTGCTGCTCGTGGGCTTCGCCACGACCGGCTGCGTGACCTCGATCGCTCGCGACGAACTCGTCGACGAGCTGATTGCGTTCGTCTACTACGACACGGAGACGACCCGCAGGCGCTCCGAAATGATCCTGGATTCGATGGAGCGCGAGGAGGGCGGCTCGAAGCACGGGAAGAAGCCTGGAGTTGCCGAAGTCAAGAAGATGACGCGTTTCCTCAAGGAGACGGTTGGTTATCGAGGCGAAGACCCGAAGTTTCTGGGTCGCCTCGCATTGCTCGACCCGCGGACGCGCGATGTCAGCCTGGTCGAAGGGGCGCGCAAGGGCGCCGTACCGCAGGACTGGTCGGCCGACCACAAGCGCCTGCTATTCGCCCAGGTGGTTCACAACGATCGACCGCAGCTCTTCGAGCTCGATGTCGCCACGGGTCAGATCGGGGCCATGACGCGTGGCCGCGAAGCTCATCCGGAAGGCTGCTACGGGCCGAACGGCAGCGTCGTCTACACCTCGGTGGACACCAAGAGCGGGGCGTCCAGCGCGCGCATCATGCTCTATGACCCCCTCGAGAAGCGCCCGCGTCAGATCTCCGGCGCGGGCTATGCCTATTATCCGACCTGCTCTCCCGGCGGCGGCGAGGTGGTCTACACTACGATCCCCGCGGACGGCGGCGCCCAGCGGATCGTGATCCAGTCGCTCGAGCCTGGCGCCGAGCCGCGTGTGCTGACGCCCGGAAAGGATCCGGCGTTTTCCGCGGACGGTTCGCTGATTGCATTCAGCGCGAAACGAAAAGGCGAATGGGCGCTCTGGCGGATCCGGCCGGATGGCAAGGGGCGCGTGAGCCTGGGCTTCGGTGGCTACGGCGAGCACCGGCCGAATCTGTCTCCCGACAACCGACTGGTGCTCTACGTGGCTGATACGACGACGAATCAGCGCCTGTTCCTGCGGCGGGTCGACGGCAGCGGCGACCGAATCTTCTTCGAAGGCGGCGATGGTGACCGCCCGATCTGGTGAGAAATCCCAAGCAAATGGATGGAGGCATCGACAGAAAGTGACCCCTACTACGTTCGAAGAACGTGAAGATCTCGTCCCGGTCCACGGCGGTCTCGACAAGCCCGTCAACCGGGTGGTGCCGCTCTCGGAGCGAGCTGACTTCCTGAAGGAAGCTGAGTCGTTGTCGAGCGTCGTCGTGACGCGCGCGGACCTCTCGAGCGTGTATCGGCTCTCGGACGGCGCGTTGTCGCCGCTCACGGGGCCGATGGGCGAGTCGGTCTGGAACCAGGTACTCGATCAGAAGAAGATCGAAAACGACGGCCGGGACTATGCCTGGACGATCCCGATCTCGTTGCCGCTCACGGATGACGAGGCGGGTCGTCTCTCCAATGGCGATTCGGTCGCGATCCGCGACGAGGACGGCAACGTGGTTGCGGTCGTCGATGAAGTCGAGGTCTTCGCCTACGACAAGCAGCGCTATGTCTCGAGCGTCTACGGTACCGATCGTTTTGATCATCCGGGTGGGCATGCGGTCGAGGACGACCCGCGGAGCACGCTGCTCGGTGGTCGGATCCGCGCGCTGCCGCAGCCGGTGAATGCGGAGTACGGCGAGTACATGCTCTCGCCGCGCATGACGCGTGCCTTCATCCGCGACAAGAAGTGGGACAAGGCGCTCGCCTTTCAGACGCGAAACCCGCTTCATCGCGCGCACGAATACGCGCTCGTTGCGGGTGCGGAACAGCTCACCGGTGCGGGACATTTCACCGGTGTCGTGCTGAATCCGCTCGTCGGCGAGTTGAAGGGGGACGATGTGCCCGCGTCGATGCGGATGCGCTGCTACCGCGAGCTGCACGACAAGCGACTGCTGGGCGAGGGCGACAAGGACGAGGCGCTGTGGCAGAAGGCCGGCTACGACATCTCCGAGGTCTTCGAGCTGGTCGGGCTCGATATCAAGATGTTCTACGGCGGCCCGAGCGAAGCGGTGATGCACGCGATCTATCGCCAGAACTACGGCTTCAGCAATCTCGTGATCGGCCGCAAACACGCCGATGCACCGTTCGACGACGGCAGCCCGATCTGGGGCGACTTCGACGCGCAGCAGGTCTTCAGTGAGCTACAGGGCGAGTTGCATCTCGAACCCGTGAACATCGGCTTCGCGGCCTTCTACGAATCGCTGGGTCGCGTCGATCTGACCGAGAGGCATCCGGACGAGAAGCCGGTGTCGGTCAGCGGCACGAAAGTGCGCGAGCAGCTGAAGGGCGGCGAACATCCCGACGCGCGGATCATGCGTCCGTCGGTCGCCGACATCCTGATCGAGGCCTATCGGAGCTGAGCGCGCGAAACACGTAGCGATTCATTCGACGAGACTCGGCGGGTTGGCGCGGCGGTGCCACGGGGCGGCTTGCTCCCGCGTGCTCAGACTTCGAGTCTTTCGAGCAGGTTCGCGTACTGGAGCAGGTGGCGCACTCCGAGGAATCGCTCCCGCACCCGCTCGCGTGCGGCATGGCCCACGCGAGCGGCATCGCGGTGATTCATGAGCACTTCGTGGACGGTGTCGGCGAAGGCGTCGAGATCGGTCGGGTCTGCGAGCAGGTAGCCGCTCTCGCGATCCTCGATCTGGTCACGGATTCCGCCGATTGCGCTCGCGACCACCGGGCGCGCCTTCCACATGGCCTCCGTGACGGTGAGTCCAAACCCCTCGCGTAGGCTCTTCTGGACGACCACGGTCGCGTGACGCTGGAGCGCGTTCACGATCACGGCGTTCTCTGCGACATCGTTGGTCGGAAGTGAGGCAAGGTGGATCCGGTCGCGGGTCGCGTGGGGGAGGCTGCGCCAGGCCGCCAGGACGGTCGCGAAGACCTCGCCGCCTTCCGGGTCGTCGGCGACGCCGGTCACGTTTGGTCCTGCGAGGATCAGGTGAACCTTGCTGGTCGTGGCCCGGTCGCACAGTCGCGCGAAACCGCGGAGGACGCCGATGGGGTCCTTGAGCGGATCCCACCGCGATATCTGGACGACGAGCGGCGTCTCCCAGGTCGGCGCGCGGCCCAGGCGGACGATGTCCGCGCGCCGCTCGACGCGACCGGGGCTGCCGTCTTCACGCAGGAAGGAGTGCTGCGGCGGGTCGGGCGGGGGGCCCTCGACGAGACCCGTGTGCACCAGCACCGTCCGAACGGTCGCGGTGTCGAGATCACAATTCTTGGGCGAGAACGCGTCGATGCTCGGTTGGATGATCGTGGCCTTGCCGTGGTCGCAGGAATCGGGAACGTAGGCCTCGCGCGAGAAGACGAAGTTCGGGATGTCTTTCAGGTAGGGAGCGAGGAAGTTCCAGCCGTATTCGACCTGTTCGTTCGACTCGTCGGTTCCGATGTGGCAACGCCAGATGACGTGGGCCCCGGCCCGCTGGAGCAGTGGGGCCAGTCCGGCCGTCTGCGGGTCGTGTAGCAGCACGACGTCGCCGCTCCGCACTCGTGCGCAGATGTCGTGTGAATTCTCGAGCAATACGCGCTCGTAGACGCTTCGTGCAGCGTCGTCCAGCAGCGAGCCATCTCCCTTCGCTCCGTGGAGGGCGTGGTGGAGTCGCTTGGTTAGCCGGAAGAATTCGGAGTTCCCCTCGATCACCACCCAGCGCGCATCGATGCCCATGCCGCGCGAATAGCGAAGCAGCGATTGCAGCATCTCCGCGACACCGCCTCCGACCGCGGTCGTGTTCACGTTCCAGAAGACGCGCCCCTGCATGTGCTCGCGGATGTCGGCGGCTCGCTTCATCGCCGTGGCGAATTCAGCCGGGTCCAGGACGGATTCGAAGCGTTCGGCCGAAAGAGGCTCGATCGTTACCTCGCGAGCGGTCAGCATGATCGCATCATCGGGATCGGGAACGACGCTTCAATTCGCTGGGAGGGTTCTTCGCGACGAATCGGTGACCCTCTACGAGTTCCAGCAGGTCGAAGGAACTCAACACGCCGACCACCCGCTGCTCGTGTGTGACGACGACGCGGTGGATCTTGTGATTGCGCATCACCCGCGCCGCCGTGCTGACATCATCGTATTTCGGAACCGTGTAGACCTTCTCGGTCATGATCGAACTGATTGGCGAATTCGGCTTCAGATTGGGAAGCAGATCCGTAGCCGAGACAATGCCGACCGGCTGTTGGTCCGAATCGACGACCGGCACGGCTGAAAGCTCGTTGCGCTCCAAGATGGCGCGGACATGCTCGATGGACTTGTGCGGCCGTGTCGTCACGACCGACTCGGTCATCAGTTCACTCACCTTGACGTTCATGAACCCTCCGGACGCTGCGCGCGCGCCCCATACTCCAAAGTAATGAATGGTAACCGCAGCTGGCAGTTCAAGGTTGCCTAGTTCCAGCCGTTCGGAGAAGATCCCTCGTGATGACGCCTCGCATGCTGCGCCGGATCTGGTTCCTGGGCCTTTGGTTGCTCCTGCCCTGGCCGCTGTCGGTCATCGGGCATGCCTTCGTGCCGGCGGTCCGGTACGCGATTCTCGCCTGTGCGGGATCCTCGGTTGCACTGACGGAGGGCGCAGCCGGGCCGGTCGGGATGATCGTGGCGCTGTTCGTCGGAGTTGCCATCCTGACCACATTGGCCTGTTGGGTCATCGCATGGTCGATTGCGAAGCTGCTCGCGCGCCTGCCGGTCACGTACGCGTCGACGATCACCTGGGCGTGCCTCGGCTTCGGCCTGTTCGTGGCGCTGTTCTTCGAACCGTATCGAACCCCCTTCGGCCGCGCACTCACGGGTGGGCTGCTGCAGGTACTCTCATGAGGCGAATGCGCGGGGTTGCTGGGTGGTCTGCTGCCGTTGCGCTCCTGGTCGCCGCGTCGGCGCCGTCCTTCGCGGGCAAAGGCATCGGATGCGACGAACGTACGGCGCTTCGCCGGCCGTTCTTCGGCGACACGCACGTCCACACGACTTTTTCCTTCGACGCCTGGGGGCAGGGGACGCTCGCGGACCCGGCCGACGCATATCGCTTTGCGAAGGGCGAGCCGATCGGCATCCAGCCCTATGACGAAGCGGGGCGGGCGCTCGCCCAGCTTCGGCTTCGCCGCCCGCTCGATTTCGCCGTCGTGACGGATCACAGCGATCTGATGGGTGAGACACGAATCTGCCGCGATCCGGAGCTGGAAGGCCATGGTTCGCTCGTGTGCCGAGTCATGCGGCGCTTTCCCTGGCTCGGCTACGCGCTCATCAATGGGCACACCTACTCGAACGAACATCCGACGCGATACTCGTTCTGCGGCGAGGGGGGTGGCTTGTGTCTCGCCGCCGCCCGCGAGCCCTGGCAGGTCACTCGGGAAGCGGCCGAGGAACATTACGATCGCAGCGCGGCGTGCGAATTCACGACCTTCATCGGCTACGAATGGACCGGCATGCCGGGCGGCAACAACATCCACCGCAACGTGATCTTCGCGAGTGCGATTACGCAGGACTTTCCCACCACCTACATCGAAACCCCGACCGCGGAGGGCCTGTGGCGCGCGCTCGAGAGCGAGTGCATCGACGGCAGGCAAGGCTGCGATGTGATCGCGATTCCCCACAACTCCAATGTCAGCAATGGCTTGATGTGGACGACGACGCGCGCGGACGGGAGTCCGATCGACGCTGCGGATGCCCGGCGACGGCTCCGACTCGAGCGGCTCGTAGAGGTGACGCAACACAAAGGCGACTCCGAGTGTCGGGCGGGCGCCGAGGACGAACTGTGCAGCTACGAGACGCTCGCGTATCCGCGATTGCAGGACATGGCGCGGCCGCCCGCCGAGCCCGTCATTCCCCCGCTGGTGTACGCGCGTGAGGTACTCACGGAGGGGCTAGTGCAGCAGCAGCGGCTCGGAGTGAACCCATTTCAGTTCGGGTTGATCGCTTCGACCGACACGCATTTTGGGACGCCCGGCCTGGTGGATGAGGATGATTATCGCGGACACGCCGCGGGAACCGTGACGGCGCGTTTCGGAGTCCCCGCCTATCCGGACCGGCCGGACTTCAATCCGGGTGGCCTGGCGGTGCTCTGGGCCGAAGAGAATTCGCGCCCCGCGTTGTTCGAGGCGATGCGCCGACGCGAAGTCTACGGCACGAGCGGCCCACGCATCGTCGCGCGCTTCTTCGGTGGCTGGGATTTCGACTCCGAGCTCTGCTCGGATCCGGACCTCGCCGCCAAGGGTTACGTCCAGGGGGTGCCGATGGGAGGCGAGTTGCGCGGGCCTCCGTCCGAGAGCGGGGCGCTGAGCTTCGTCGTTTCGGCGCTACGCGATCCGGGGGGTGCGGATGTTCCGGGGACCCCGCTTCAGCGCATTCAGATCGTGAAAGGTTGGCTGCGAGACGGACGAAGCCACGAACGCGTCTTCGATGTCGCGGGCAACGCCGATTCCGAGGCCGACGTCGACCTTGCGACCTGCAGCCCGCGCGGCGAGGGCTTCGGTGAACTCTGTTCGGTCTGGCGCGATCCGGAATTCGATCCGAGCGTGCCCGCCTTCTACTACGCCCGCGTGCTCGAGAACCCGAGCTGTCGTTGGAACGCTTGGGTGTGCCGGGATGCCGCGGTCGACTGTGCGGCGGGTTCCGTACCGGAGGAACTCTCCGCGTGTTGTGACGAGAGCGTGCCGAAGACGATCCAGGAGCGCGCCTGGACCTCACCGATCTGGTACACGCCTGCGCGAGTCGAATCCGACGCGAATTGATCGCTTCGTTGGATTCGCTCAGACGACTCGCGACCCGCCGCGCTGACTCGGAATCGGGGGCCTGCTAAACCCCTGTTCACGGCCCGTAATGGGGCGGGGAAGGGCGACGGCATGAACGTGACGGCGGAAAAGTTCGGTTACCCGGATTCAGTGGTGAAACGCTTCGAGCATTGGCTCGTGCAATTGAGGCCGGCCCAGCCCACACTCGGGAGCCTGGTGCTCGTCTGCACGGACGAAGCCGCGAATCTCGGCGCCATCAGCGCCGAAGCCGGCCGCGAGCTGCCGCAGGCGGCGGCCGAAATCGAGCGCGTACTCGGCGAGGCCTTCGGCTTCGAGAAGATCAACTACCTGATGTTGATGATGGTCGACCCCGACGTGCATTTTCACGTACTGCCGCGTTACTCGAGCGACAAGGTCTACGCGGGTCGGACCTTCGTCGACGCGACCTGGCCGGGCCCGCCCGACATCACGGCCGCCAACCCCTTCGACGGGGACGTGAAGGCCGAGCTGACGGCGGACCTGAAGGCGCGCTTCGGCTGAATCGCCCACGGCTTCCGGCGCGCGACCTGGGCGTTCCGGGGGCGGGCGTTGCGCTCAATCCGAGTCCAGCTTGTGGCCGTAGTCGCGATGATCGCTGAATACCGGCTTGCGGCCCGCGGCGCGTGCCCGCACCGATTCCTCGAAGTTCTCGGTCGTGAGCCGCACGTAGAGCTGGGCGTGACCTTCGTGATTCATGTGCGCGTGCAGCCCGCCCGCGTCCAGGCTCGCCCACAACAGCTGTTTCGTGAGTTCGACGCCGACGTGGCTGTAGCCGATGATGCGCTCCGCGAGTTCGTAGCAGGCGTCGAGGAGGGCGTCCGCTTCGACCACGCGGGAGACCAGGCCGATCCGGTCGGCCTCGGCGGCATCGACGTCGCGGCCGGAGAGCATGATCTCGAATGCCCGCGACGAGCCGATCGCGCGCGGGAGCAGGTAGGAGAGCCCGAGTTCCGCGGACGTGAGGCCGTTGTTGATGCCGGCTGCACGAAAGTAGGCGTTGGTCGACGCGATGCGAATGTCGCAGGCCGTCGCGAGACAGAGCCCTCCGCCGATGGCTGCGCCGTTGATCGCACCGATCACCGGCTGGTGCATGTCGCGAATCGAGAGGATCACTTCGTCGAGCACCTTGAGGGCGCGGCGCGCGATCGTCGGCACCGTGAGTCCCGCGATATTGGGGACGATGCCGTCGTCCTTGTGGTCCGCCCCCGAGCTGAAACCTTCGCCGGCTCCGGTCAGAATGACGACGCGGGTATCGTTGTCGAAGCTCACCTCGCGCAATTGATCGCGCAGCGGAACCATCACGTCGAAGGCCATCGCGTTCATGCGCTCGGGCCGGTTCAGCGTGATCAGTGTGACGTGCGGGCGAGGTTTGGAAATCTCGATGAACGACATGGGGTCTCCTGCTGGTGCGGTTGGTGGGGCAGTCCCCACCTTAGCGTCCTGCAGCTGCGCAGCCCCGGGGCCGGATTCGTCAGCAGTCTTCCTGGGGGCGCGACCTAGACCATGCGGATGCGCGCGATGCTCGCCTTCTCGATCAGTTCCTCACGGTCGGCTGCGTCGTCGGGGTAGATCGCATAGCCGAAGGCGAGCGCTACCCGGATCGGGTCGTTCAAGGCATCATCCTTCGAGACGTCGTCTGCGACGGCCCGCGCGAGTGCGATCAGGCGATCGCCGGGTGAGAATCCCGGATCGGGCATGAGCACGCTGAATTCGGCGTCGTCGGTCCGGCCCATCACGTCGAAGTCGCGCAGGTGCGCGCGCAGCGCCTCGGCGGTGCGCTGGACCACGCGCTTGGACTTGATGCCCTCCGATGTGCGGTCGATCTCGTCGAGGTTCTCGATTCGGCAGATGGTGAGCGCGAGTGAACCCTCGCGCCCGCTCGAGCGCGCGATTTCTTCGTGGATCCGCTTGGTGATGTAGTTCGTGTTCGGCAGGCCGGTCTCTTCGTCGAAGTTCCGGTACTGGCGAGTCTGCGCGTAGAAGATCGCGTTCGCGACTGCGCGCTCGAGGTAGGAGATGAACTTGGTGAAGAGCTGGAGGTCCTCGTCGACGAAATTGCCCACGCAGAAGCGGTCGGTCGCGACCTTGTCGTAGATCGCGAGCGTGCCGATGACGCGCCCCTCGCGTTTGAGCGGTGCCGAGAGCACGCTCGTGATCTCGCTCTCGATGGGTCCGAGGGTCGGGTCGTCGCCGACGTCGCGCACGAGCAACGGTGCGCGGCGCTTGATGGTGTCGACGGAGACGCGTTTGTCGAGCCGGAACAGCTTCTCCTGGATCCGGCCGTCGGCGGCGCCGAAGTACGAGCGGATCACGTAGCGGCCGGTCTCTTCGTCCTGGAGCCGCAGGATCGCGTGATCGGCTTCGAGCACCATCGCGGCCGACGAGGTACCGACGCGCACGACCTCGGCCGGGTCGGTGAAGGAGATCATCCGGATGCCGGTCTCGTTGATGGCGCCGATCTTGTTCGCGCGCACGGTCATGCGCGATTCGCGTTCGGCGTGGGCGATGTCCTCGGCAGCGGCGGCGGTGATCTCGAGCAGGCTCTCTTCGGCTGCGCGTCCGCGCGCGGCATCCGACCCGCCTTGGATCGACAGCACGCCGAGCAGGGTGTCGCCCGCGATGAGGGGGAGGGCGGCGTAGGCGAGCTCGCCCGCGGGCCCGCGCAGGAACGCGGGCGAGCGCGATGCGGCCACGGTTCCGTCGATTCCCTGCCCGGGTTTGATGCGGTACTCACCGCCGAATCCGCCGCCTTCGAGCGAGGTTGCGGCGAGGCGCAGGTCCTCGTCGCCGGGCTCGAGCAGGTAGAGGGTCGCGATGCCGCTGCTCGCCCGCGTCGCGACGAAGCGGCACAGAGCGGTGAGTCGTTCGGCGAGGGGCTCCTTCGCGCCGAGGATTTCGTGTGCGCGTCGAATGGCCTCGTAGCGGGCGGCCTGTGTGCGGAGCGCCTCGTGCTCCTGTGCGCGAGCGATGATCTGCGCGTCGAGCCCTGCGAGTTGCTCGACGAAGTCGAGGTCGGCGTCCGAGAAGGCGTCGGGACGGGTGCTGTGGTGCAGATTCAGCACGCCGAGAACGCGTCCCTCATGGACCAGGGGGACGCACAGCGCGGATTCGACATCGAGGCGTTCGCGCACGATGCGAAATTTCTGGCGGTCGGCCTTGCCGCGCAGTCGCAGCGGTCGGGCCTCGGCGGCGACTTTTCCCGCGATGCCTTCGCCGATCGGGACACGGATCTTCGGCCACAGCTCCGGCTCGACACCCGTCGCGACGCGTACGCGGAGCTGACGGTCGGTCTCGTCGAGCAGCATCAGTGAGCCGCCCTCGGCGCCGGTGACGTTGCGCGCAATTTCGAGCATGCGTGTGAACAACTCGTCCGCGTCGATCGTGAGGTTGTAGGACTCGACGACCTCGTGAAGTGCCTGGAGGAGCTCGTGTTTGTGATCGCCCGAGAGGGCGTCGTAGGCCCACAGCAAACGGGCCGTGAGCGGTGAGACGATCTGCACGCCACGTTCGCCGACTTCGGGGTATCGCTCGCTGAAGGACTCTGAGTCGCCGGCGTCGATCACCGCGTAGAGGGCCGGATCGTCCGTCAGCGCCGATGGTTGGTCGGTCAGGGTGGCGTCGAGCACTCGAGCGACGTCGGGGTCGTAGGTGTTTCTGCGCGCACGGAGGGCGGGCGCACCGGGGTCGACGACCGCCGTGATCTCGACTCCGGGGTTCGCGAGCAGCATGGGAATCAGCTGGAAGGCCTCGTCCGCTGCGCCGTATATTCCGATCCGCTTTCGCATTGACCTCAGTCTTCGTCCATCAGGGGATCGAGCTGTATCGTCAGCGCCACACGGGCGGTGTTGCCGTCGGCATCGCCGAGTACGAGCGGCACGCGTACCGCGCGCTCGCCGCTTCGCGAGGCTTCACCGACCGCGACGATGGAAAGATCCGTTCCGATGCGAACGCCGTCGCTCTTCTCGATTTCGCTGGACACCTGCGCCCAGGTCGTGTCGAGCAGCTTCTCCGCCTGCAGCGCGGCCGAGTCGATGTCGGCGAAGTCGGGATTCTCGGCTTCCTCGAGGATCGCCGCTTCCATCCGCTCGACCGTGGACATCGGCTCGATCCGTGTCGGCGACTCGGAGTCGAGTTCGAGTTCCGGCGCGAGATCCGGGGGCTCGCTCGGCGTTTCGTCGAGGGCGGGTCGCTCGACGACGGTCGGCGGCTCGGCTTCCCTCGGCGGCGGGTCGCTCGGCGTGGCATCGTGCCGAACGGTCGCGGATTGTGCGTTCTGCTCGCGCAGGCTGCGGATCACCCGCTTCGAGATCGTCGACAATGTCTGGAGCACGCCCGTCATTTCGGTCGCGACGGTCTCGAAAACCGGAACATCGCCCGGGGCGAGTTTGCGGTGCAGGTCCTCCATGAAGTACGCGTCGGCGAGATCGCGCTTGTTGTACTGCACCACGAGGGGCACGTCCTCGAGCTTGCGTCCGTAGGCAGCGAGTAGGTTCCGGAGTTCAGCGAGGCAGGCGATGTTCTCATCGAGTCGCTCGCGCTGCGAATCGACCACGAACACGATGCCGTTCACCTCGTCGAGGATCTGCTTGCGCGTGTGCTGCTGCTCCGGGCCTCCCGGGACCGCGACGAGCCTGATCTGCGTGCGGACGCCTGCGATTTCGCCGAGCTCGATCGGCAATTCCTCGAAGGTCACGGTCGGGTCGAGCGGCGTCGAAACGTCGCGCATCTCGCCGCGGTGGTCCGGTCGAAGCTTGGCGTGGATCGCCTGGAGGTTTGCGGTCTTTCCGGAGCCGTCGACGCCCCAGAACACGATTCGCGCGTTCACCAGCGCATTCTCCGGATTCGATTCGGCCATCAGATCTTTCCCTTCTTCATGAGGATTCGTCGCGCGTGGGTCGCAATCGCCGTCGGGACGTCCTTGCTTCGCATCAGGTTCTTCAGCTCCCGGTCTTGAAGGTAGTTCACGAATTTCATTGCTTCCGTCAGTGGTGATTTCGGGTTGGTCGCCAGGCCGCACTTCACCTGGTAGTCGCGGGTCCATTCCCGGTTCCGCGCGATCACGCGCAGGACTTCGTCGCTGACATTGCGCGCCTTCGCGATCATCGCAACCTCCTGCAGCGTCATTTTGGGGCTCGAGATCGCCGACAGCGCGACGATCTTGTTGCGGTCGCGAATCAGCAGGCCGCGCGCCTCCCTGTTCCCCATTCGAGCCAACTTGATCTTCTGCATGACCGACATGCTCTGGATCAGGGAGTAGAGATTGCCGTCGTCGATGTTCGGCTCATCGTCGGAATCGCTCTCATGGACGAGTTCTTGTGCGAAGCGGCCGAGGTCTTCTCCCAGGATCGCCTTCAAAGCGGCTTCCGCTTGTTCGTTGCTGACGTCTTCCGTTCCGCTCGCACCCTCGAAGGTGTCCTCGCCCGCGACCGTGTCGACGCCGAGGAAATTCAGGATGCGCTCGATCACCGCGCGGCCCGTGAGGGGGTTGGCGCCGAGGGCGTCGACGATGGCGGAGGAGCGCACGAGACGGACCTGGTTGTTCGAGATGATATCGACGAGGCGTTTGTAGGGCGTGGCGGCGAGGAACGCGATGGTGCCGTCTTCGGTCGCGGAGTTGAGCGCGAGCATCTCGAGCCGGGCCTCGTCCTCGTGGAAGGCGTGCGCGAGGTGCGACAGTACGGCGGGGTGGGTCTCGCCGTTGAGTACCGCGTGGCAGACGGAATCGGGCAGGTTCTCGAGGCTGTCGCGGGCGGTCGACTTGACCTCGGGATCCGGGTCGTGCATCAACGCGAACAGCACCGTGGCGAGTTCGACGGGCGGCAGGGGCAGGGCGCCCTTCGAAGCCATCAGGCGCACTTCGCGCGGCGCATCGTGCTGAACGTAGCGCTCGGCCTGAGGCGACAGACGGATTCGGATCTTCTTCGGTTGCTCTTGCAACAGCTCGCTCCCCTGCTGTGACGACGGCGGGCAGCGTGCCGCGGCCTCGGCGCTGCCGGGCCGACGAAACGTCGCCCGCTCTATGAATCCTTGTTCTTGCCCGCGTTCGCCGCGGCGATGATCTTCTCCCGGACGTGGGCGGGCGCCTCGTCGTAGTGCGAGAACTCCATGTGGAATTCGCCCTGGCCCGCGGTCACGCTCGTCAGGGCGCTGGCGTATTCCAGCATCTCCGACATCGGAACCTGGGCGTTGATGATCTGAGTCGTCCCCCTCGCTTCACTCGACTGCACGCGCCCGCGGCGGCCGGAGATGTCTCCCATGATGTCGCCGACGTACTGGTCCGGAATCGACACCTCGACGTCCATGACCGGTTCCAGGATCGTCGGCTTTCCCTTCTCGATGGCCGTTTTGAAGCCGAAGGAACCGGCCAGTTTGAATGCCATTTCGTTCGAATCGACGGGGTGGTGCTTTCCGTCGATGCAGTAGACACGTACGTCGACCACCGGGCAGCCGGCCAGCGGCCCGGCTTCGCAGGCTTCGAAGACACCCTTCTCGACGGCCGGAATCAGGCTGCGAGGAATGGCGCCACCCTTGACCTTGTCGACGAATTCGATGCCTTCTCCTCGCGCCATGGGTTCGACCGTGAGGAAGCAGACACCGAACATGCCCTTGCCACCGGTCTGCTTCTTGAGTTTTCCTTCGACGTGTTCCGCTCTCCGTGTAATGGTCTCGCGATACGGGACCTTCGGCGTCTTGAGGTCGACGTCCACCCCGAACATCCGATTCAGCTTCTCGACCGTCATGCGAACGTGGAGTTCGCCGCGGCCGGTCAGCAGGAATTCACCGGTGGATGCCTCTCGCCCCAGTTGAAGCGTCGGGTCCTCTTCCACGAGTCGGCCGAGCGAAGTGTAAACTTTATCCTCATCTCCCTTTGATTTCGCTTGGATGGCGTACGAAATAACACCTTGGGGAATGGTGATCGAGGGCAATTTCACACCCTGTTTTTCGGCGCACAGCGCGTCTCCAGTGTGAACGGATTTGAGCTTTGCGACTGCAACCACGTCGCCCGGGCCGGCTTCCTCGACTTCGTGGTGCTCGCCGCCGTTGAGCACGTGCAGCTTGCCCAGGCGTTCCTTTACGTTGCGGGTCGCGTTCAGCACCGGCGTGTCGGCATGAACGGTTCCGGATACGACGCGGAAGACCGAGAGTGTCCCCGCGTAGCGATCGATGACGGTCTTGAAGACGAGGCCCGCGAAGCCGGCCTCGGGGTCGGCGGTGACTTCCACCTCGGCATCGTCGGCCACGTTCGTGGCAATCCAGGGGCTGCGATCGGCGGGTGAGGGCAGTACCTCGCCGAGTGCCCACAGCAGGCGGTGGATGCCGACCTGCGTCAGCGCCGAGCCGCAGAAGACCGGCAATATCTGGCCCGTGCGAGTGGCCTGCTCCAGGCCGCGGCTGAGATCCGCGTCGCTCAGTTCGCCTTCTTCGAGATATTTCTCGAGCAATTCGTCGTCGCACTCGGCGACCGATTCGGCCATCTGCTCGCGAGCCGAGGCGGCGGCGTCCGCGAGTTCGGCCGGTATCTCGCCTTCACCCGCCTGGGTAACGGCCTTCATCGAAAACAGGTCGATCACGCCGCTGAGCTCGGCGCCTGCGCCGATCGGCAGATCGATCGAAACCGGATTGGCTCCCATCGTTCGCAGCGACGCGAAGGTGGCGTCGAAATCGGCGTAATCGCGGTCCATTCCCGAGACGAAGGCGATCGTCGGAAGGTCGTATTCCTTGGCGAAATTCCACATTCGCGCGGTGCCGACCTTGGCGCCCCCGGCGCCCGAGAGCACGAGCACTGCGCCGTCGAGCGCATTCAACGCGATCTGGCCGTCGGCCTGGAAGTTCGAGTCCCCCGGTGTATCGACGAGCGAGAAATGCTTCCCGCCGGTGTCGAAGGAGTAGACGGCCGACGTGATCGACGACTCGTGTGCCTTTTCTTCGGGAAGGTAATTCAGGCTCGAGCTTCCTTCGCTCACGCTGCCGAGCGCTTTGGTTGCGCCGCTCGCGAAGAGGATCGCTTCGCCGAGCGAGGTCTTGCCGTCGCGGGCGTGGCCGATGAGCGCGAAGTTTCGGGTGTCGTTCACTTTGATGTTCTTCATGATGCGCTCTCCTTGCGCAGTGTGTCTGCTTTCGGACGATTCTTCTCGAATATGATCCGAAGACCCTCGAGAGTAAGGAACGGTTCGACCTTTTCGATGACCGTCGTTTCGTTCGCAACCCGCCCGGCGAGTCCGCCGGTGGCGACGACGCGCGCACTTTCACCGAGTTCGCTGCGGATGCGCCCGACCATCGAGTCGACCACGCCGGCGTAGCCGAACAGCAGGCCGCTCTGGAGTGCGGCGGTCGTGGTCTTTCCGATCACCGAACGCGGCCTCGCAATTTCGACGCGGTGGAGCATGGAGGCTCGGTCGAAGAGCGCTTCCATCGACGTGTGCATTCCGGGGAAGATTGCACCGCCGAGGTACTCGCCTTCTTCGGATACGCAGTCGAAGGTCGTGGCGGTTCCGAAGTCGACCGCAATCACGGGCCCACCCATCAGCTCGAAAGCCGCCAGCGCGTTCACGATCCGGTCGGCGCCGACTTCGCGCGGATTTTCGTAGCGGACGGGCATGCCGGTGCGGATACCGGGGCCGACGATGACCGGTGGTTGTCCGAAGAGTTTCGACGAAACGCGCTCCCAGATCGGCAGCAGCGGCGGGACGACGCTCGAGATGATGACGTCGGTGACGCATTCGACATCACGTCCCGTATGATCGAAGAGCCCCACGATGGTGAGCGCGACCTCGTCCGAGGTCTGGTCGCGATGGGTGCCGATGCGCCAGTGCTGCGCGAGTTCGCCATGCTCGCCGTGCTCTTCGACTCCGCCGCCGTAGTCGAAGAGGCCGAGTGAGACATTGGTATTGCCGATGTCGATGACGAGAAGGGTAGTCACGCTTCTTTCAGTCTCCTCGAAGTTCCGTCGTGCCCGATCGGATCCTTCACGATGGTTACATCACCGGCGATGATGCGGCATTCGTCGCCGGCCTCGAGTTCCAGCCGAAGCGCACCGTCCCCGTCGATCCCCAGCGCCGTTCCGGACAGTTCTCGTCCGTCGAGCTGCTTTACCTTCACCCGGCGTCCGCGCATCTTGAAACGCTCGTCGAAGCGACCGCGCACCGCCTCGAAGCCGCCCTTGGCGCAGGCGTCCAGGATGGCTTCGAGTTCAGTGTACAACCGTCGGGTGAATTCGATCCGATCGATTCGTTGCCCGCTGTGGCTCGCGAGGCTCGTGGCGAGGTGTCGGAAATCGTCGGGAAAGCTCTCCCGGTCGATGTTCAGGTTGACCCCGATCCCGAGCACCAGGTAGTCCACCCGGGTCGCCTCGGCGCCGAGTTCCATCAGGATTCCGGAGGTCTTGAGTCCGGACAGCAGCACGTCGTTCGGCCATTTGATCTCGACTGCGTCGTCGCTTTCGAGCGTCGCGGCGACCGTGTTCGCCACCGCGATCGCGGCTGCGAGAATCCAGGCGGGTGCTTCGGCGATGCTGAGATCCGGGCGCAGCACCAGCGAGGTATAGAGATTCTGGAAGGCGGGCGAGTGGAACGAGCGACCGAGCCGGCCGCGTCCTGCGGTCTGTGCTTCGGCCACCACCGCGCTGCCGTGCTCGGCGCCTTCCCGGGCCAGCTCGAGGGCGATGCGGTTGGTCGAATCGATGCTGTCGAAGTAGTGGATCCGGCGCGCGAGCCAGTGAGTCGCGAGCCCGCACTGGATCTCCTCGGGGTATAGACGGTCGGGGACCGAGTCGAGTCGGTAGCCGTCGCCGGCTTCAGCAAAGATCTCGTAACCGCGGTTGCGCAGGGTCTGGACGTGTTTCCAGATCTGGGCGCGGGAGACGCCGAGGTCGCCGGAAAGCGACTGGCCGGAGCACGTGCGCCCCGATGCGCGGCGGAGAGTGTCGAGAATCCGCGCGGGGCCTGCGTTCACGCTCCGGCACCTCCGGGGTCTTTGGCTCCGGTTTCCATCTCCATCGCGACATCGGCGCCCGCGGCGGAATGGGTGATGCCGCCGACCGAGATGCGCTGGACCCCGGATTCTGCGACGGCGCGAACGTTGTCGAGAGTGATCCCGCCACTGGCTTCGAGCAGCGCGCGGCCCCCGAGGCTCGCGACGATTGCGGCCAGCTCGGCAGGCGAACAATTGTCGAGCAGGAGGAAGTCGACGCCCGCTTCGACGGCGATCGTTGCATCTGCTTCGGATTCCACCTCGACCTGGATTCGCAGGCCGTTGGGTGCCGCCGAGAGCGCGGCCTTGATTGCGGGTTCGAGGCCGCCTGCGGCGGCGATGTGGTTGTCCTTGATCAGGATGCCGTCGAACAGACCGACGCGGTGATTGGTCGCACCGCCGATGGCAGCCGCAAATTTGTCGAGCGAGCGCCAGCCGGGCAGCGTCTTGCGGGTGTCGACGATGCGGGCGCCGGTGCCCGCGACCGCTTCGACGAAGCGGCGGGTGCAGGTCGCGACTCCGCACATCCGCATCAGGAAATTGAGCGCGGCTCGCTCGCCCAGCATCAGGCTGGCGAGATCGCCGTGGATCTCGGCGAGCACGTCGGACGGTTGCACGCGGTCGCCGTCCCGTGCGATCGGATGGAAGGAGAGTTCGGGGTCGATCTGTTCGAAGACTTCCGCGGCAACGGCGAGGCCGCAGACCACGAGCGGTTCACGGGCTTCGATCACCGCTCCGCCTTCGCGTCCGGGCTCGATCACCGCACGAGTCGTCGCGTCGCCGGGGCCGATGTCTTCGGCAAGCGCGAGTTCTACCAGCGGGAGCCAGGTATCGGCGGGCGGCATTGTGGGATGGGGGAACATCCCGTCGTCTCCAGCACCCCCAAAGGAACTCGATTCTCGCGGCCGGGGGTTCACGGCGAGAGAGTCGGAGCGTAGCGAAGCAGGCTGGAGTTCGCGGTGTCGCTGCGGCGCGCGGGCTCAGTCGTCCGACTCGCCCTTCAGGCGGCGGATTTCCTCCTTGACGAGGGTCTCGGTCAACTGCGGGATCACCTCCCAGGCGACCTTTTCGACGCGATCGACGATCTCGGCGACGACTTTCTCGGTGATCGAGCCGAAGGACTCCCAGGCGATCTTCTCGAGCGTGTCGTGGATCCCCTCGCGTAGCTGCGGCGTGATCTCCGCGAGCACGGAGTCGGTGGCTGCGGCCGATTCGGCCGGCAGTGCTTTCGCCTCGTCGCCGGGAGGCGGCGCGGACGCAAAGATCGGCTCCGAGACTGCGACTTCGTCCGGTACGGCGAAGGTCTCGTGCGTTAGGTCCCCAGCGCCGGGCTCGTCGACGATCTCGACGGATGCGAAAGGCTCATCGACGAGGGCTGGTGAATCGAGGTCGAGGAATTGCGTGGCGTCGGCGGCCTCGGGAGCTGCGATCGCTTCGTCCACCGGCGCCGGCGCCGTCACGGGTTCGTCGACGGTTTCCAGCGCGAAGGGGTCGCCGAGGTCGGACGATGATACGTCGTAGCTGGAGGCGCCGTTCGGGTCGATGACCGTCGCTTGTGCGACGTCTGCGGCCTCGACGCTGAGCGCTTCGTTCTCGTGGTTCGTGTCGGCCGAATCCCGGTCGAAGGAGAAGTCGTACGAATCTTCGGCGGTGCCGGTCGGGTCGACGGTCACGAAGGAATCATCCACGCCGGTCTCGGCGATCGCGAGCAACTCGTCCTCGGGGTTTCCGAAAGCGCCGTCGATGAGGTCTGCGCTGAGTGCGGTGGGCGGTACCTCGGCGGACTCCGCGGTCATCGACGCTTCGATGTCGAGATCGGGCTCGCCCGGGTCGTCGGGCAGGATGGCGACCGTACGATCCGGGAAGGCGGATTCGGCGAGAGGGGCCGGCGGCTCGACCGGCTCGGCAGCTGCGGGCGGTTCCGCCGGGATGAGTTCGGCGTCGCCGAAGGCGAACGCGGAATCCGCATCGTCGATCGAGATCGGTTCCGGCGCGGCCACCTTGATCTCGGACAGGTCGTCGTCGAAGAAATCGAAGCTGTCGTCATTCGCGCCGCTACTTGCGGCCGTTTCGGAGAAGGGCTCCGCGGCCAGCATCGGCGCCGCGTCGACGGGCGGCGGAGGCGGCGTGGCGGCGAGCAACTCCTTGACGCGAGTGACGAGTGTCTGAGCCTCGAAGGGCTTGGAGACGTGGCCGGCGGCACCGACTTGGGCCGCGCGTTCTTCGTCGAAGGCTTCGAAGGTGCCCGTGAGGAGCAGCACCGGGATGTGACGCAGATCGGGATCGGCTTTGATCGCCTCGCAGACCTCGTAGCCGCTCTTACCAGGCATGACGACATCCGCGAGGATCAGGTCCGGTCGGGTTTCCTTCGCACGCTCGATCGCATCGTCGCCGTTGTCGACCGTCACGAGAGTCACGTCCTCACTCGCGAAGCTGATGTTCACGACCTTCTGGATCGTGACACTGTCGTCCGCCAGTAGCAGCGTCTTGGCCATGTTGTTCTCCCCGTCCGATGCGCAAGATAGTGAATGGAGCGCGCCCGTCGGGCCTTTAGCGCTCCACGGGGTGTATTATCGTCGTCGTATGCCCTGAAATTGAATGCTTTTCGCATTGTTCGGGTGCTTCGAGTGGAAAACATCCGGGTCAAGGAGCGAGTGACGCGGGCCGATGGACGATCGGACGAGCAACGCGGAAATCGCTCCGGAGGCGGGGATTGCTGCGGAGATGCCCCTCGGGGCGTCAGCTCGTGCGGGGGAGTGGCCGCCGAATGATCCTTGAGAGTGCCGCCGGAACCGACGTAGGCCTGCGACGATCCGCCAATGAGGATCGCTACGTCATCGCGTCGGAGCTGGGGCTGTATCTGGTCGCGGACGGCATGGGGGGACACACGGCGGGGCAGGTCGCAAGCGATCTCGCCGCGCAGAGCGCGGTGCGGGCGCTGGAGACGCTCGAGGGCGCGCAGCCGACGCTGGCGGAGAAGCTTCGTTACGCCGTGGCGGCCGCGAATCGTGAGATCTACGACACCGCTCAAGAGAAACCCCACCTGGCGGGTATGGGGACGACGCTCGTGGCGGTTCTCGCAGCGGGTCGGCGGATCGCGCTCGCCCATGTGGGCGACAGCCGGGCCTACCTGATTCGCTCGGGGAAGATTCGCCAGCTGACCGATGACCACTCGCTGGTCGCAGAATTGGTTCGCCGAAGGGAAATCACCGCACATGCGGCGCGCGGTCACCCGCACCGTCACGTGCTGACGCGGGCGCTCGGTGTCCGACGGGCGGTCGAGCCCGACCTCGCCGAGTTGAGTCCGGCCGCGGGCGACCTCTTCGTGCTGTGCTCGGACGGCCTGACGGGCCATGTCCTCGACGAAGAGATCGCGGCCGAGGTGAGTCGCCAGGGCGATCTCGACACGGCTTGCGCGAATCTGATCGCGCTCGCGAACTCGCGCGGCGGCGAAGACAACACGACCGTCATGGTCGTGCGCTGCAGCGACACCGACTGACTCCCCCCCCAAGCCGAGTCTTCCTCGTTGCTACGCCTGTACCCTGGCGGCGATCTGCGTTCGGCGGGGGTTTCGGTGCCGGTTCTTCGGGCCCGCGCGAGTTGGGGGGTGCCTCACGCGCCCTTTTGAACGGTTGCGAGAGGCACCCCCCAACTCGCGCTACGGCGGGAGCCGCGCCGATCGAACCCGGCAAAAGCGAATCGGGTCGGGGGTCCCTCGCGCAACCGTTTGAAGGGCGCGTGAGGGACCCCCGACCCGATTCGCGCGCCCGACCATTAGCCGGTCGAAC
>CAXMSF010000024.1:0-3826 GCA_964196055.1 uncultured Gammaproteobacteria bacterium
GCTGACACAGATTCCGGGTGCGGTGGCGCAGTTCGCAGCGAGCGGTCCGCTCTTCGGCGGGATGTCGGGAGTGGTCTACGGCCTGTTCGGCTTCACCTGGATGCAGGCTCGCTACGCGTCGAAGGGTTATTCCCTGAGCGACCAGGACACGATGTGGATCATGGGATGGTTCGTTCTGTGCGCCACCGGCTTCGTCGGCCACATCGCGAATGCCCAGCACGCGCTCGGGCTGGTCTTCGGACTGCTGGCCGGGATGCCGGCCTACGTCGCCTTCCGCCGCTCGAGTTCCGGCTTGACCTTCGAGGAGGGGAGCTGGGCGGACCTGAACATCCGGGGCTTCCAGCGCTTCAAGCGGGTGTACTTCCAGCCCTACGTTCCGCTGTGGTTCGTCGGCCTCGCCGTGGTGGTTTTGTTCGTCGGGTGACGCGCGATTCCCTCCCGGGGTGCCGGATGATTTGCCCGCTTCGCGGCCCTTCCCCTCCCTAGTCGTGGTATTCGTCTTGGCTCGCCACATAGGGCATGCTTGGCTCCATGAAACCCCCGGTAAGCGACGTTGCCTTCACGCCGACGGTCAAGGCCATTCAGGAGCGCCTCGGTTCGCGCAAGTCCTACGCGAAGATGGAGGCGAGCGGCGGATGGAGCGATCGGGTCAGCGACGAACTGGCGGCCTTTCTCGCGACGCGTTGCTCGTTCTATTTCGGGACCGCGAGTGGCGACGGGCGCCCGTATATTCAGCACCGCGGCGGCCCCGCCGGCGTCTTTAAAGTGCTCGATTAGCACACCCTCGCGTTTGCCGAGTACAGCGGCAACAAGCAGTACATCTCGATGGGTAATCTCGCCGAGAACGATCGCGCCTTCATCTTCTTGATGGACTACGCGGAGCGCCGCCGGATCAAGATCTGGGGTCGCGCCGAGTTTGTCGAAGGCGACGCTGAATTGCTCGCGCGCGTTTCCGATCCCGACTACGCGGGCAAGCCGCAGCGCGTGCTCCGCTTCACCGTCGAAGCCTGGGATCGCAACTGCCCGCAGCACATTCCGCATCTTTTCTCGGAAGAGGAAGTCGAAGCGCGGGAACGGGAGCTGCGAGGGCGCATCGCCGAGCTGACCGCCGAGCTCGAAGCGGAGCGGGCCTAAAGAACGCCGAGCGGCATCTCTTCCGGAGGTGTGGCTAGAATCCTGCCGTCATGGAATTCCCTTTCAGCCGAATCCTCGTCCTCGCCCCGCTACTGCTCGCTCTGGCAGCGAGTAGTGCCCGCGCTCAGGAGGTAAACCGCGGCGAGGCGCCGACATCGAGCACGGTGGAGGACATGAATGGCGCGATCGAAGGGGGCTTCGAGGAAGAGGAGGTCTCCGAACCGCGTTTCCCGATTCTGAGCCGGGCCATCGCATCCCTGCCGCCCTTCCTGCGCGATACCGAGCTCAGCTTTTCGAGTCGAACCTACTACTGGGACCACTGGCGGGCCGACGAGACCCAGGGGCGAGCCTGGGCGATCGGTGGCGCCCTGGAGTACCGCTCGGGCCCGCTCTTCGGGAGGTTCCATGTCGGCGCCGCCCTCTACACCTCACAGCCGATCGTGGCGCCCAAGAGCATGGGCGGCACGGGGCTCTTGCACCCGGTTCAGAAGGGCTACACGGTCGCCGGTCAGGCGTTCCTGGAAATGAAGTACGCGGACGGGAACTCTCTCAAGCTCTACCGCCAGATGGTGGATCTCCCCTACGTGAACAAGAACGACACGCGGATGACCCCGAACACCTTCGAGGCCTATCTCGTTCGCGGCAGGAAATCGGACGTCCGCTGGCTGCGAGACGTCAGCTATACGGCCGGGTACATCCGGAAGATTCGCTTGCGCGACGAAGACAAATTTCTCCACATGTCCGAGGCGGCCGGCGACTCCGACGGGAACGACGGCATGGCCTCGGCCACCTTCGCGATCAAGCCGTGGGAAAACGTCACGATCGGAGTCACCAACCATTTCGTGAACGACTCCTTCAACACTTTCTACGTCGAAAGCAGCCATTTCCGAAACGTGACGGACGAACTGAGCCTGCGGTTGGAAGGCCAATTTACCTGGCAGGCAAGCACGGGAAGCGAGAGTTCTTTCGCCGGCTCCTTCGACTCGTGGAACGTCGCGATGCGTGGTGCGGCGAGCTGGAAGGGCGCCATCTTCACGTTGGCGGGTTCGTTCACTTCGACGGAAGAGACGATCCAGAGTCCCTGGGGGCTGTGGCCGGGCTACCTGGGACTGATGCTCAGCGATTTCGATCGCGCGGGTGAGAGCGCGGTCCTGCTCGGCCTTTCCTACGATTTCAAGGATGTGGGGGCTCCCGGCTTCTCAGCCTTCATCAACTTTGCCACCGGCTTCGATGCCAGATCCGTCGCTCGCAACAACACTGCGGAATTCTCCAACCAGCGCGAGGTGGACATCACCTTCGACTACGTGTTCGAGCAGGGAACCCTGAAAGGCCTCTGGTTTCGCACGCGTGGCGCCTGGCGGCAGGAAGACGGCACTCCCCGGGACGAATACCAGCTGCGCGTCATCCTGAGCTACGACTTTCAGATCTTCTAGCGTCGTGATTCCGCGCCGTCGCGGAGCCGTTGCGCGGGCGGCCGCTATTTGATCGCTGAGATCGCGCTGCCCTCGTTGATCTCGATCCACTCGGCGCCCGCGTAAGTGCACGCCCGCTTCGGAGCAGCGATCATCACGTGAGCCGCGGCGATTTCCTTCTTGTCGTCGAGGTTGCGCGGCTGGATCGTGCTCGCCTCGACCAGCGCCTGGCGCCCTTCGGCCAGGCGCTTCGGATCCTTCTTGGTTGCGCCGAGGCACAACAGCTGTGATCCAACCTCGATTCGGTAGTCGATCCGCGACTCGTGCAACGCCAACGCGGTTCGCGCGTGTTCGAGCGCGCGCTGCTTGTCTCCTCGCACGCCCGCGATCCATTTCAACCAGAACCAGTCCGGCAGCACGCGGTAGAAGACCGCGCTCACGTAGTGGAGGTTTCCGAGCGTGGACGAGCGTTCGCCTTCGCGGAAATCGGGTTGGAGTGCAATGCCGTGGTCGAGCAATCGCGCCATCGTTCTCACGTTGCGCACGCTCGAAAATATTCCGTCGATCTGCAGGCGCCGACCCATCGAATTGAACTTCCAGAGCATGCACGGTGCGCAGTCCGGGTCCACCGAGATCCCGCGGTCGGTGAACTCGATCGCGCGGCTCAGGTGTTCGCGTCGGCGATCGCGATCCGCGAGTTCCAGGCTGTCGGCGGCGAGCCAGTAGGCTCGCGCGGTTCGCCAGTAAGCATGGCGGTAGGGTTCGAGGTCGGGTGTCGTCGCGGCGTCCAACCACTCGCTGACGGCCTCGAAGCGGCTCGCGGCTTCGATCGCGAGGTCGTAGGAATGGCCGTCCTCGGATTCCTCGAGGTCCCATGATGAACGCTCGAGATCCACCGCCTCGTTCCATATCTGCGCTAGATCATCGAGAGCGGAAACCGGTTTTGCCGACGCCATGGACGGGAGCAGCAGCACGCTGGTGGCGAACACGCAGGCCAGGGCGAGCTGCAACCCATTCGGCGGGCTCGCGATGCGGGCTAAGCGCTTCCTGCAGGTCGGGCGTGGATCGGCCGACATCCCGCTAGGGAATTGGATGCCCGAGAGGGGCTCGACGGGCCGCAGCAGCCGGAGGCGGAGACGGAGCATCGGGCTATTTCCGCACGGCCGAGCGGTCGTGTCAAGGTTCGAGTGCGGATGATCTCCCACCAGGGCTGCCGGCCGTCCTGCCACGGATCTACAGAAATCGCATCGGCGGGCGTCATCCCCGATTTCGATCAATCC
>CAXMSF010000025.1:0-15178 GCA_964196055.1 uncultured Gammaproteobacteria bacterium
GGCATCGCGCACGCGCGTGTCGACCTTCTCGCCGAGCGCCCGCTCCTTGACGGTCGCGAGGAAGTCCTTCACGACCGTGAAGTCGACATCGGCTTCGAGCAGCGACATGCGCACGTCGCGCAGCGACTGGTCGATGTTCTCCTCGGTCAGCTGTCGCACACCGGCGAGCTTCTCGCGGGCGCTGGTGAATCCCTGGGTCAGTGTTTCGAGCATGGTTTCTCCGAGGCGCCGAGAATAGCGGACGTGTGACCTCCGCCACGCGGCTTGCTCGAATGCAGTTCGGGGTGCACCATGACTCCTGCGAAACGGCGAGGAGAGTGGGGACGGATGACGACCCAGGTGGCGGCTCAGATCGCAGGCAATCTCTGGAAGCTCGAGAAAGCCGTCGGGGATGCGGTCGAGGAGGAAGACGTGATCATGATCATCGAATCCATGAAGATGGAGATTCCTGTCGAGGCTCCGCGCGCCGGTACCATCGCGCAGATCGCGGTCGCGGAGGGCGACTCCATCGAGGAAGGAATGATCCTCGCGGTCATCGAATGACCGTGCGCCGTGGCAGGCGCGCCGACGGCGGCGCTGGGACGGGGATGCCGTGGCTCGTGTGATCACGCGGCGAATCGAGCCCGAAATGCGCGACGAAGCGCTCGCATTGCTCGAGCGGGATCCGGTGGGCAATCTGCTCCTGATCGACCTCGTGCTGCGACTCGCGTCACCGCCGTCGCCGGGAGAGGCTCCAACGGAGCTACTCGGTGCCTGGCGTGGCGACGAACTGCTCGCGGTCGCGGCCTTGCGGCCGACCCTGGTGTTCAGTGCGGCACCGCCCGACGTGCTCGAAGCCTTCTTTCCGTCTCTCGAGTCGATCGGGATCGGGCTGATGAAGAGCTCGTCCGACGTGATCGATACGATCTGGCGACATCTCGCGCGAAGACGCCGCCGTCACGTGATGCTCGATCGCCTCGAGACGGCGTACATGGTCCGCGCGAGTGATGCGAATCTGTCGACTCTGGAGGGCGATGCCGTGACGCGCGCCGCGTTCGATGCCGACCTCGATGCGCTGGTCGTGGCTGCACGGGAGAGCCTGCGCGAAGAGGATCGCCCGGACCCGTTCTCCGGCGACGTCAAGGGATTCACGCGCTGGGTGCGGGGTCGCGTGGAGCGTGCACGCGTCGTCGAGCGAGGCGGCGCGATCGTCTGCGTCGGCTACGCCGACGTTCGGCTCACGACGGGCTGGCTGTTGCAGGGCGTCTATTGCTGGCCCGAGGCGCGTCGTCGGGGCTTCGCTACCGCAGGCGTTGCGGACCTCTGCCGCGAGGCGTTCGCGGCCGGCGCGGATCACGTGCAACTCGCCGTCGTCGACGGCAACGCGGCCGGCGTACGTTTGTATGAACGGCTCGGCTTCAAGCCGGTCGGCAAGCTGCGCACGGTTCTCTTCAGCTAGAGCTCATGGAGGGAGGATGGGCGACGCCGGCCGGGTTCTTGCCGCCGTGATGCTCATCGGTTGTGCGTCCGGGCCCGGTGATTCGACCAGTCTCGTGGCCATGCTCGAGCGTGAAGCCCCGTCGCGCGCGATGAACTCGATCGAACACCCGACCGGCCTGTTTCGCGCCGAGGTTCCGGGCCGGCTGCTGGAGGCGCTGGAGGATTCCGACAACAGTGCGTTCGGGCGGTTCGATATAGGGGCCAACAATCCCGTGGCCTGCCATTTCTTCTTCGACCGGGTGGACCTTGCCTCCACACTCGTGCAGTCGAGCGAGGTGATCATCGGCCAGATCGCCACCGAAGCCGGCGTCGAGGTCCGGCGCGCGGTCGAAGGGATCGACGCGGGGGCGATCGCGGGCAGCCCGTTCTTGTCGCTCGACTGGTTGTTCTGGATGGATGCGGGCGGCGGCGAGATCAAGCAGCGCGCGGCCAACCGCTCCGGGCGGAGCGTCTATTGCGCGCACGATTCGCCCGGCTACACGAAATCATTCGAACGCTTCTTCGCCGCTCTCGTGTCGACGCTCGAGTTCCCGGGCGACACGCGGCCGGAGCCCTTCTACCGCGAGATTTCGGTCTCCAGCTTCCACGAGCACCGCGTCGGCGTGACCGAGATCGCCTTCGTTCGCGACGAGGCGGGCGAAGTCCGAGCGGAGAAGTTCTCAGCGGCCCTCATTGCATCGAAATCCGATTCGATTGCTGCAAACGACGTCTACCAGGTCGAGTGGTCGCGCCCGAACGGAGATCTCATCAACGCGCACTACGCTGCAATGGACGACGATGCCGTGACGGAGTTGAGATTGGTCGCGACACGGGGTCGCGAGTGGTCGGTCGAGGGGAATTATCGCTCGCGGCCGCTCGAGGCCCGATTTACTTCGGATGGCCCGCTCGCGTCGAGTCTGAGCGAATTCCTCGTCTATCGTGCGCTCGCGGCCGGCGAGGAGGCGTTCTCGATCGAGCGTTGGGTTCCAGAAGCCGCCCCGACCAGCGCGACACTATTTGGTTTCGAGCGCACGGGAAATGCGGGAACCGAGGGGATCCCCGTCCGAGCGCTGATGGGGCCGCTCGGGGTCGATCTGCTCTTGGAGGAAGACGGCCGGCTCCGGAGAGCGACGATGCGGGTGGGCCAGGCCGAGCTGAATGTGGAACTCGTCCACAGTGAAGGCGGGTTCTGACCGCTCGCGGTTGCCTTGGCCCGCCTTGGTCCCGCGATGAGCGTCGGCTAACGTCGTTCGCCTGGAATATTGATCCGATTGGAGAATCTCATGGGGCTGCTTGACGGAAAAGTGATGATCGTAACGGGCGCCGGCGGCGGCATCGGCCGCGAGCACGCGCTGGCGATGTCGAAGGAAGGAGCCGCGATCGTCGTGAACGACCTCGGTGGTTCGCGCGACGGGACCGGCAGCGGCGGTTCGATGGCGGACGGGGTCGTCGAGGAAATTCGCGCGGCGGGCGGCGAAGCGGTTGCGAACTACGACGATGTCTCGAGTGTCGAAGGCGGCCTGAACATCCTCCAGTCCGGCATCGACGCGTTCGAAAAAGTCGATGGTGTGGTGAACAACGCCGGCATTCTGCGCGACAAGTCGTTCGCAAACACGAGCGAAGACATGTGGGACATCGTCGTGAAGGTGCACTTGAAGGGCACCTACTGCGTCACGCATGCCGTCTACAACCACCTGAAGGAGCGCAACGCGGGCGGCGTGATCATCAATACCTCGTCAACCTCGGGTCTGAACGGCAATTTCGGACAGGCGAACTACGGGGCCGCGAAGGCGGGCATCGCCGGAATGTCGCGATGCCTGGCGATCGAGGGCAAGAAGTACGGCATCCGCGTGTTCATCCTCGCGCCGGTCGCTCACACCCGGCTGACCGAAGACCTGCCCGGCTTCGAGAAACTGGCGACGACGATGAACCCGAGCCTGGTGTCGCCGCTGGTCGTCTACCTCGCGAGTGAACTCGCGGCGGACCACAGCGGGAAGACATTCTTCGTCGGCGGGGGGCGTATCGCCGAGATGAAAGTCGTGACCGCCCCAGGGATTACGAAGGCCGAAGATGGCGGCGTCTGGACGCCGGAGGAGATCGCCGGACGGATGAGCGCGGGAGAAATCCTGCTGCCCGAGTAGCCGGTCCGGCCGCCCGGCTTCGGGAAACCGGGGCCGGGCGGCCCGCCGAGCGCGGTGGTGGTACATTGCTCCAGACATGCCGGAGCCGACCGACCATCCGGCCGTAGAGCCGCCCACTGCTGTACTCCCGTCTTCGCCGACCGCCAGCGATCAGCTGTCGGCGATGACGCCACGTTTCAACCTGTTCCTCCGGTGGTTTGCGCGCCGATTCTTCCGTCACTTCGATCTCGACGACGCGACGGTTGAACAGCTTCGCGCGCTCGAATCCCGCGGGTCGGTCGTATTCGTGATGCGCTACGCGAGCCGGCTCGACTACTTCCTGTTCAACGAGCTCTTCGTTCGTGAGGGGCTCGCGCTGTCGCGCTTCGCGAATGGCATCGATTTCCATCACTACCGCCCGTTCTGGAAGTATCTGCGCGCCGCGTTCGGCCGCGAGCGCGGACTATCGGCCGCCGCCGAGCAGGCCAGTGCCGTCGAGCAGGTTCAGCGGCTGACCACGGAAGGCGCGCCCTTCTTCCTGTTCCTGCGCACCGCGCGCCTGCGGAGCATGCTCGCCGCCAAGCGCAATGCGGTCGAACAGGGCCGGAGCGAGCTGAACCTGCTCGAAGCCGTCGTGGCGACGGCCTGGAACGGCGAGCAGCCGGTGCACATCGTGCCGCTCGCACTGTTCTGGAAGAAGGGCCCGCGTGTACGCAACCGCTTCCTGAACCTCTCGTATGGTGCGACGACACGACCGTCGGACATCGCGAAAGTGACTTCATTCCTCACCACCTATCGCGGTTTGCATGTGAAGGTCGGCGACCCGATCGACCTTGCTTCGTTCATCGAGAAACGTCGCGACGAGGGACGGTTCGCGATCGCCCGAAAGGTCCGCCGCGCCATCTTGACCTTCCTCTACCGCGAAGAGAAGGTGGTCGAGGGGCCGACGCTGCGTCCGCGCAGCAAGGTGCAGGAGCTCGTGGTCGGCACGCCGGAGGTCGAGGCGGTGGTTCTCGAGCAGGCGCGGAGCCGCAAGGTGTCGGTCGAGCGCACGCGAGCGGTAGCGGTGAAGAGCTTTCGCGAGATCGCGGCCAACATGAACTCGACCTTCCTCGCGCTGCTGAACGTGATCGTGGTCGGGATCATGAACCGGCTCTTCGTCTCGATCGAGCTCACCGGAATCGAGAAGATCGCCGAGTACGCCAAGCGCCATCCGGTCGTGCTCGCGCCGAGCCACCGTTCGTATTTCGACTTCCTGATCCTCTCGACCGCGTTCTACGCGAATCACCTGGTTCCGCCCCACATCGCCGCCCGCGAAAACATGGCGTTCGGCCCGATGGGCTTCCTGTTTCGCCGCGTGGGCGCGTTCTTCCTGCGACGCTCGTTCGACGATCCGATCTACAAGGAAGTCTTCCGCTCCTACGTCTCGTACCTGGTGCGCGAAGGTTTCACCCAGGAGTTCTTCATCGAGGGTGGGCGTTCGCGGACCGGCAAGGCATTGCAGCCGAAGCTCGGGCTGCTCACGTGGGACATCGATGCGTTCTTGTCGAGCGCGCGCCGCGACCTCTTCTTCGTGCCGATCGCGATCACCTACGAGCGCCTGGTCGAAGAGGGCGCGATGGTGGGTGAGCTCGAAGGAGGCCAGAAGAGTGACGAGAGCGTTCTGGGTCTGATGCGCGCGCGGAAGTACCTTCAGCGGCGCTTCGGAACCGTGCACGTGAATTTCGGTGAGCCGATCTCGCTCGCCGGAGTGCTCGGTGACCGCCGCGCACGCTTCGCACGCGCCGACTCGCCCGAGGTCGAGGCGGAGCTTCGAGAATTCGTCCATGACCTCGGCAACCGGATCGTCGAACGGATCAACTGGGCGGCTGTTCCGAACGCGACCGCGATCGCGGCGAGCGCGATGCTCGGGTCGCGCACGCGCGGGATCTTTCGTTCGGATCTGGCGATGAGAATGCAGGAGATCGTCGACCTGCTTCAGCTCCAGGACGTTCGGCTTACGCCGGCGCTGCGCCGGGACGTCGGCGAATTCTCTGAGTCGATCGCCTCGCTGCTGCGGGCCGACCTGCTCAAGTCGTCCGAAGATCCGCGCGGTGAGGTCTTCTACTCGGAGGAGTCCGCGCGGCGGGTGCTCGACATCTACCGCAACTCGATCGTCCACTACCTGGCCGCGCCGAGTTTCCTGGCGCGCCGACTGCTGGCCGGGCCCGCTCCGGTCGATCTGCGCGCAGAACTCGCGGAGTGGCTCGACCTGTTCTACTCGGAGTACTACATCCCGCGCGGCGAAATCCTGGCGGCGCACTTCGACGCATTCGTGGACCACTTCGAGCGCATTGGCTGCGTCGAACTCGGCAACGGTCGGCTGTGCGTGACCGAGAAGGGCGCGTCGCGCTTCGCGTTCCTGGCGGAGCAGACCCGCGGCGTGGTCGAGGTCTATTCAGCCACGATCGCGGCTGTCGCGGCCGTCGAGGGCGATATGACCTACAAGGGCTTGATCAACGCTGCGACGGAGCAGTTTCAGCGCTCCGAGCTGCTTGGTGAGGCGCTGTGCCCCGAGTCACTGAACGAGACCACGATCGAGAACGCGCTCGCGCTGCTGGTTAAGCGAGGCATCCTCGAACGCTCCTCCGAGAAGGTCGCGAAGAAGGGGGATATCGCATATCTGAGGGGGGCCGACTTCGGAGACCTCGTTGCTCTAAGGGAACGTCTGGCGTCGGCGCTGTCGGCCCGTTAGAGTCCGGCCCCCCATGGATCCCATCGATTCGATCGACTTCGCCAAGGGCGGGGGCCTCGTTACCGCCATCGCCCAGGACGACGTCACCGGCGATATCCTGATGGTCGCCTATATGAATCAGGCGGCCTTTCAGAAGACCATCGAGATCGGCGAGGTGGTCTACTTCAGCCGCTCGCGCCAGAAGCTCTGGCACAAGGGCGAGTCGAGCGGCAATACCCAGCTGGTGAAGAGCCTCTCGATCGACTGCGACGGCGACGCGGTACTGCTGCGCGTCGAACAGCGCGGCAACGCCGCCTGCCACACCGGCAAGCGCAGCTGCTTCTTTCGGCGGCTCGATGACGGCAGCTGGGCGGACGTGGGCGAGCAGGTCTTCGACCCCGACGAGGTCTACGGCGGATGAGCGCGAAGAAGAAACCGATCTTGAAACTCGGGCTGCCGAAGGGGAGCCTGCAGGAGACCACGCAGAAGCTCTTCAAGCTGGCGGGGTTCAAGCTGCGGACGACGGCGCGATCGTACTACCCCGAGATCAACGATCCCGAGATCGAGTGCATGTTGATTCGCGCGCAGGAGATGGCGCGCTACGTCGAGCAGGGGATCCTCGACGTGGGCATCACGGGGGTCGACTGGACCATCGAGAATCGCGCGAAAGTCACCGAGGTCGCCGACCTGCGGGCTCCCTGGCCCAATTACGGCCCGGTGCGCTGGATCGTTGCGGTGAAGGAAGGCTCTAAAATCAAGCGCCCGAAGGACCTCGAGGGCAAGCGGATCGCGACCGAGGTGATGAACCTCACCAAGCGCTATCTGAAACAGCACGGCGTGAAGGCCGATGTCGAGTTTTCCTGGGGCGCGACCGAAGTCAAGCCGCCCGTGCTCGCGGACGCGATCGTCGATGTCACCGAAACCGGTTCGAGTCTGCGTGCAAACAATCTGCGCGTGATCGACACCGTGCTCGAGAGCACCCCGCGCTTCATCGCGAACCGGGAGGCCTACGCGGAAGACTGGAAGCGCAAGAAGATCGATCGGATCCTGATGCTGCTGCTCGGTGCGATTCGCGCGATCGACCGCGTCGGCCTGATGCTGAACGTCCCGAAGGACTCGCTCGACTCGGTGCTCGCGGTCCTGCCTGCGCTCGGAACGCCGACGATTTCCCATCTCGCCGATCCGGACTGGGTCGCGATCAACACGGTCATCGACGAGGCCGTCGTCACCGAGCTGTTCCCCAAGCTGTCCGAAGCCGGCGCCCGCGGCATCGTCGAGTATCCCCTCAACAAGATCATCGAATAGCGCGGTGGGTCGTCTCGGGCGCCTGGCGCAAATCGCACCGAGATACGCGGCGATTGCGTGGAACGGGCTGGTTGCTCCTCGCACTTCCGCTCGTGGGCCGCTCGCGGTCGCGCAGGGGGTCGTGCTCGACGGCGATCGCGTGCTGCTCTCGGTTCGCCACGACTTGCGGGGCTGGGAGTTGCCGGGCGGAAACTTGAACCCCCGCGAGGGCGTCGAAGACGCTCTCCGACGCGAGATCCTCGAGGAGACCGGCCTCGGGGTCGAAATACAGGCCCGTGTCGGTGACTACATCCGCACCGGCTTCCTGCCCCACACCGCGCACGTCTATCGCTGTCGCGTGCTGGGCGGCGAGCTGCAGCCGAGCGCGGAGACGCCGAAAGTCGCCTGGTTTCCGCTCGACCGCGTTCCGCGCACCTTGTTCCCGTGGTATCGCGCACCGCTCGCCGACGCCGCGGCGAAGCTGCCGGAACCCGTCACCCGCCATGAGCACAACGGAGTGGCCGCGATCTGGGCGGGCATGTCGATCGATCTCCGGATGCGACTCAGCGACGACGCCGCGGGCTCGGATGCTTGAGCTTGCATCGGATGAATCGATGCAAGTCCCTCGGAGCTTGCATCGCCACCGGACGCTTCACTCGACCGATGGGTTTCGCTTCAATTCCGCGCGTTCGGCGCGCATGTGGACCAGGTCATACAAGACCTGGCCGTGAAGTGGTCCGCCCTCACGAGCCGAGGCTTCCAGCAGTTCGATGGCACGGTCGTGTTCGCCAAGCAGGAAATACGCCCGTGCCAGACCTCTCACCTGGTTCTGAGAGGTGATTCCGTTCGTTTCGGCCAATTCGATCCGGCGCCTTGCGTGGTCTCGCATCAACGCCTCGAAGCGTGGGTCCTCGAAGAGGGGAACGAGAAGCGGTTCCCGCTCGAACGAGCGGACCAGTTAGAAATTGCGGTCGGAGGCCTCGCGAAGCTTTTCGATGGCCTCATCGCTGTCGCCCAGCTTCATCGCGATGAGCGCGTTGGTGAAACTCGCCGTTCCGCCGTTCGGATACCTCCGGGTCGCATCCTTCAGCAGACGATAGTCCGAATTCCACATGCCGGATCGGACCACCGAGAGTGTTGCGAACAATCCACCGAGGACCACCACACAGAGGACCGCCACGATCCGAACTGGTAATCGATCCCAGCGGATGCTCTCGCGAACCGCCACACCGAACAGAAGGGCACCGCCGATCAATCCGGGAAGAATGAAGTAGAGGTAGCGATCGGCCATTGCGAAGAAGAACGGAAGCCACTGCGAGATCGGGGCGAACGCCGCGAGCGCAGCGATCCACCAGGCGGCCTCTTCGCGTCCAGCGCGCAACGTCCAGACGATTCGAAGCGATAGCAACAGGCCGCCACAGAGTCCTGCCCACCACCAGGGATCGACGATCGAAGACGGTTCGAGCTCGTGATATGCGGCGGTTCCATAGCCGAACACCATTGCGAAGTAGCGGGCGGCGATCGCGAAGATCGTGCGGATGTGGCTGGGCAAATCGGGATATTCCGGAACGAAAGCACTGCCCATTGCTGCGGTGGCCGCGAGTTGCGGGATCGCGAAGAGCCCCAGGGCCACGGCCCAGAACGCCAGGGAGAGGAGGTGACGCCGGGGATCGCGTCCCGCCCGAAACCACGACCAGGCCATCACTGCAGCGAATGGCAGCGCAAAAGCCGCCGAGGCCTTGCTCAACAGACCCAGCACGAACGGAAGACCGGCCCAGAGCGGCCGGTTGCGGAACAGGAGCAATGCCGTCAGTGCAAAGCACAGCGCGAGCAGTGATTTCAGCTGGGAAATCCAGACGACGGCCTCGACATTGGCCGGGTGAACGAGAAACAACGCCGCGCCGACAGCGGACCACGAGCGCGGGACACCGGCGGTGAGCATCAGCGCCGCGAGTAGCACCGCGTTCAGGCAATGGAGCGTGACGTTGACCAGGTGGTAGCCACGCACCGCCTCGCCTCGCCGAAGACTCCCCACTCGGCCGCGTGGGTGAGGATGTGGATGGGAGCGTAGTTGCCACCCGAGATGTAGATCGCATCTCCGGTTGGATCGAACAGCGCGGGGATCGTCGCTGGTTCGAATTCGCGAACGTACGGATTGTTGACGATGTACAGAAAATCGTCGGAAATGAACGGAGCCGAGAGTCCGGGACTGAATACCGCCACGGCGACCGGCAGGAATACCACCAGCAGCAGTACGAGGCCGGGTCCCGCTCCTCGCGTCCGTGATTCTTCGTCCGCGACGATTGGCTCCACGCGGGCGTCGTCGTCTGCAACACGCTTCGCGCGTTGCATGCTCCTAGCGCTGATTTTCGCGCAGGCCGCTGGCTTCCCACTCCTTGCTGAGTTGCTGGAGTTTGCGCGAGAATTCTTCGAAATTATCGTCGAAGGAGAGGATGATCTCGGTCGTGCGCGGGATGTCGTCGCCGTTGAGGAGTCCGCGGTAACGATTCAGGTTCGCCAGGATCGCCTCGGCGACCTTGAGCGCGCGCTTCTCGGTCTTGATCAGCGGCGACTGGAGGGTGTAGACGTTGTTGCGACCCCAGAGGCTCTCGTCACGGACGATGCCGATCTCGCGGTAGACGCTGTTGATCGGGTCGAAGTTGTACTCGACCCGAACCTCTTTGAAGATGTCGGTATTGCCCGTGTAGAACCCGCGTTCCTTCTCGACCTTGCCCAGCTGGCGGCAGCGCGGGCAGTAGAAGGTGTCACCGTGGTTCAGGAGGAAGACGCCCTTGGCGTAATCCTCGCAATCGGTGTTCTCGCAGTAGCCGACGCCGCGCTTCATGATGGCCATCCCTGTGTTCGGACCCCGCTCGGGCCCGTCAATCTCAAATCCGGTTCCCGGAAATCATTGCGATCCCCGGGGCCCCATACGGGAGTCTTACCGCAATCCCTGTGCCAGCCCTGCGCCGATCTGAAATTCCATTAGCGGCAGCTGCTGTTGCAGCCTTCATTTCCGTCTGCCTGCGTGTGAACGGTTGACTCGATCGAGCCCCGCAGCGCACCCGGGAGGCCCTGTGTGGGCAACCCCGTTCCGCATTCCACCCGGATGGATGGAAGCTGCGCAACTTCTGTCACAGTGGGGGGGATTTCCGGTCATCGGGCCTCGTGACCCTCCGACCTTCCGACCCGCCGATCGTCCCCCGCGCACACGCTCTCCCTCTGGGGGAATGGGTAAGCGGTTGCCTCCGTTGATGAAATTCCTGTGTCGAAAATGCAGGATTGTCTCTCTCTGCTTATATCTCTGCGAGCTTCCGGTTGTCAACTCCCATTTGATTTCGCGGAGGTAAATCCGCGTTCTAGCGGTCGAATTCGTCGAGTCGCGTGAGCTGTTCGACACGCCGGCGTTCGAGGTCGACACGCAATCGCAACAGGTGGAGGTATGCGGCCAGCGCGGTGACGACACCCATGAAGAACGGCCAGCCCATGCCCGAACCCAGGCTGTCGTTCTCGAGGTTGTCGGGGTGCATCGCGGCGCCGCCGAAGAGCTCGATCGCGAAATAGTTGAGCGGCACCGCGAGAACTCCTACGACGCCGTACACGGCGGCGAAGCGCGCCGTGCGCGTGCTGCCCTCGGTGAAGCTGCGCAGCAGCAGGTAGGAGAGGTAGATGAACCACTGGAGCAGCGTCACGGTCAGCCGTGGGTCCCAGGACCACCAGTGCCCCCACGTCCCCTTGGCCCAGATTGGGCCAGTGACGATCACGAGCGTACAAAAGAGGACACCGACCTCGGCCGAAGCGAGCGCGATCCGGTCGTAGCGTTCGTCGTGCTTCCAGAGGTAGAGCGCGCTGCACACGCCCGTCACCGCAAAGCCCGCATAGGACGCGAACGCACACGGCACGTGGACGTAGAGGATCTTCTGGATCACGCCCTGGATGCTGTCGGTCGGTGCGGTCAGCACGAGGCCGGCCCAGACCGCGCCGGTAGCGGCGAGGAGTGCGCCGCTGATCCAAAGCGGGGCGGGGGAGCGATCCGTGGGTGGAGCCGTCATGTTCCTCACTCGTCTAGTACGTAGTCGAAGCCGATGAACGAGATTATCAGATAGATCGCGTCGCTGACGAGCAGCAACTGGACCGCCGCGAAATCCAACTCGCCGGTGGCGAGCAAGCTCGAAGTGGCGCGCACCGCTCCGAGCAACACCGGGATCAGCAGCGGCAGCATCAGCAATGGCAGCATGACTTCGCGAAACCGCGTCCTTACCGCCACGGCTGCGAACAGAGTCCCGACCGAGCACAGCCCGAGCGAACCGAGCAGTACCACGAGTGCGAGTGGCGCCGCGATCGGTAGTAGCGCGAGCTCGAAGACGAGCCCGAAAATCGCCGCGATGATCGTCTGGACGAATCCGAGAATGACGAGATTGGCCGTGGCCTTGCCGAGGAACACCCAGCCGCGGTCCGTGGGCTGCAGCGCGATCCCGGATAGCGCATCGTTTTCGAGTTCCATCGAGAACGCGCGGTTGAAGCCGAGAATCGACGCGAACACGTAGGCGATCCAGAGCAAGCCCGGCGCCGTCGTCTCCATCTTCGAAGTAGCGCCGCCCGGCAACGAGAAGTGGAAGACCACGACCACCAGCAGCGAGAACAGCAGCATCGCGACCGCGCGATCGCGGCTGCGCCATTCGGTCAGGAGATCCTTCCAGAGCACCGCGAGGAAGACGTTCACTGCCGTGCCTCGCCCGCGGCCAGGTAGGCGTGCTCGAGTTCGCTGGCGTCGGGCGCTGCGTCGAAGAACGCTTGCGCGATTCGCCCGTCGTGGAGCACGATCGCCGCGTCGGCGACCTGTGCGGCGAAACGCACGTCGTGGGAGACGAGCACCAGCGTTCGCCCGTCGCGTCGCATGCCTTCGATCCGCTTGGTGAAACGTTCGGCCGCGTTTCGGTCGAGGCCCGTGAACGGCTCGTCGAGCAAGACCACGTTCGGATCGTGGACGAGTCCGCGTGCGATCGCGAGCCGCTGCGCCATGCCGCGCGAAAAACCGCCCGCCGCGCGATCCGCGACCGGCGCGAGCCCTGCGTCGGCGAGCAGCGCATCGGCACGGTCGGCGGGGTCGGGTAGTCCGTAGCAGCGGGCGGCGAAGATCAAGTTCTCGCGTGCGGTGAGGGCCGGGTAGAGCAGCGTCGCGTGGCCGATGTAGCCGATGCGCCCACGTGTCGCGCGTCGGTGGCTGTCGTCGCCGCCGATTTGCAGCGTTCCCGCCGTCGGGCGCGCGAGGCCCGCGATCAGCCGCAGCAGCGTCGATTTGCCCGCGCCGTTGGGTCCGACCACCGCGAGGCTGGTGCCGTCGGGAATTGCGAAATCGATGCCGCGCAATGCCACCGCACGGCCGAAGCGCTTTTCGAGGTTCGACGCGGCAATTGCCGGAGCTCTCAACCCGCGCGCTCTCCGCCGTCCGCCGGGTCGTCGAGTCTTGCGCCGCACTGCGAGCAGAAGCGCGCGTCGGGCGGGGTGCGCTCGCCGCATTCGTTGCATGCAGTCACCGGCGAAGCGGCGGGAGCTGGGGATGGGGTTGGGGCTGGGGCTGGGGACATGGCTGCTTCTCGCTCGGCGCGCAGCAATTCGCCGGCGTGCTGGCGCATTTCCGCCCGCATTGCGTCGTGGTCCTCGGCCGAGACCTTGCCGGTTTCGAAGTCGTCCTCGAGGTCGCGAATCGCCGCGTAGAGCGAAGCCCGCTCCGCGGACGTCGTCGAAGTCGGCGTGGTGGCCGCCTCGTCCGGCGCGCGCGGTGAGCGGAGCGGTGCGGTCAAGAAGAGCCCGGCGACCAGTGCGGAAAGCACCACGAATCCGACCGACGCCGTGCGCGGCAGCGGTCGCGCGATCGGCAGGCTCGAGACGTTGAGCGCAACCGTCTCGCCGGGGTCGACCTGGTACGCCTCGAGGTGGATGTAGCTGCGGTCGCTGGTGCGGACCGGACGACGACGGTGCAGGCGATCGGTTTCGGTCAGCACTCCGGTGTCCGCGATGTAGATCGAGAGCAACGACAGGCCGGTCGGAAATTCGCGTGCGAATCGAACGCCGTCGCTGCCGCTTCGCAGCAGGTAGGTCAGCGCGAAGCCCGAATGCCCGACTGGAATCGGGCCGCGCAGCGCGAGGCCGCCGGTCGGGTCGGGCTGGATTCCCATCGAAAACGTGTCACCGGAGAAGCGCAGATCCTCGGCGTCCTGTGGTAGCGGCAGGCACAACAGCGGTGCGTCGGAATTCGAGCGCAACGGCTCGTCGCCCGTCAAGACGAGGTCGAATTGTTCGCGGACATCGAGCGCCGCGTCGTCGAGCTCGAGCCACATCGTCGCGGAGCGCAGCTCGAGTCGCGCCGCATTCTCCTCGAAGCTCGCGATTTCGAGCGAGAACGCGATCTCATCTCCGGGCGCGGCGGGCCCGCTCGAGACCGCTGCGTACGAGAGATCACCGACCATGACCGCGTCGGTCGGGCGCAGTCCGTCGCCCTGCGGTGCCGGGCCGTCGCCGAATGTCAGTATCCGTACGTCCTGCGCGCCGTCGGGAAACGCGCGAAGCACTTCTATGCGCCGATCTTGAGCCGTCAGAGCGTAGGAGAAGCGCAACTGCTGCGTACCGGAGTGCAGCGGGCCCCAGAAGAGCACCTCGCCGTCGCGCAACTCGATGCCCTCGCTGAGCGTCGTGCCGGCAGAGTCGAACAGGCTTGCGCCCGCCGGCAGCGGTACGCGCGCGATCGGGGAGCGTTTGTCGCGTTCCTCCGAGGGCACGAAGAGGATGAATTCGCTCGGGTTGAGGAGCGAGTGGGCCTCGCTGATGCGTGCGCCGTCGCAGCCACGGTCGACGCGAATCTCCACCGCGCCGAATTCGAGCTCGCCGCCTCCCTGGGCTCGCGCGTCGCGGATCTCGAGCACGCTGGTGCGAACGGTCTCGCCTGGGTCGAAAGCGGTGCGCAAGCTGAAGGGGATGCCTTCGTAACGCACGCCGAGCAAGTAGACGGTCTTGGGATTGTTCGAGATCCGGTCGAACTCGAACTCGCCGGTCGGCCCACTCTGCACCCGGCGGACGCCCGGCCGGCCGTCCGCGCCGAGCGCGAACAACGCGACCGTCAGCCCGGCGCCTGCACTCTCGCGGCTGGGGTGGGCCACCCGCCCACGTAGCGTGGCGGGGCCGGCCGGAACGTCGGCGATCGCGCCCGCGCCCGCGCCCGCGCCCGCGCCGTGCGGCGAGCCGGTATTGGCCGGCTGGGCGCTTGCGGGCTGAGCCGTCACTGCCGTGAGAAGCAGGAGGGCGATCGGAACGCCCAGAACGGCGAGCCGGCGGATGAAGTGGGTCATCCGGCGTCCGGTAACGGGTTGCGCCGGGGATTCGGCCACATCACGACGATCGAGCCGAGCACGAAGACGTAGCCGCCGATCCAGATCCAGTTCACGAGCGGGTTGCGGTAGACCTTGAATGTCGCCGATCCGTCGGCCTCGATGTTCGTGAGGATCACGTAGATGTCTTCGCGCAGAGTCGAATAGACCGACGGGACCGACGCGGGCTGCTGCTCGAGCCAGTACACGCGCTTCTGCGGCGTCATGATGCCCAGCGG
>CAXMSF010000026.1:0-6052 GCA_964196055.1 uncultured Gammaproteobacteria bacterium
ATGGCAAATTATTGGTTCGAACCCCAGACGGTCAGCCTCGAAGTGGGCGGCCGCACCATGACCCTCGAAACCGGACGCATGGCCAAGCAGGCCGCCGGTGCGGTGGTCGTCACGTATGGCGAGACCGTCGTTCTCGTCACCGCCGCGCGCGCCAAGCCGCGCCCCGGCATCGACTTCTTCCCGTTGGTCGTCGACTTCGTCGAGAAGACCTCGGCGGCGGGCAAGATCCCCGGCGGCTTCTTCAAGCGCGAAGCGCGCCTCTCGGATCGCGAAGTACTGGTCTGTCGCTTCATCGACCGCTCGATTCGGCCGCTCTTTCCCGCGACCTTCAACGACGAAACGCAGATCGTCGCGACGGTGCTTTCGGCGGATGGTGAGAACGCCGCCGACATGGCGGCCTTCGTCGGCGCCTCGGCTGCCCTCTCGATTTCGCAGCTGCCCTTCGAGGGGCCGATCGCAGCGGTTCGTCTCGGCCGCGTCGAGGGCGAGCTCGTCGTGAACCCGACGCCCGAGCAGGCCGATGCGAGCGATCTCGACCTCGTTGTCGCCGCGAGCCGGAACGCGCTCGTGATGGTCGAAGGCGGCGCCGACGGCATGTCGGAAGCCGACATGCTCGACGCGCTGAAGTACGGGCATTCCGAAGTCGTTCGCCTGATCGACCTCCAGGAGGAGCTGGTCGCGAAGGCGGGCAAGCCCAAGATGGAGATCAAGGCTGCGCAGGACAATTCCGGGATCGAGGAGCAGGTACGTGCGAAGGCCGAAGCGCGCCTCGACGAGGCGGTGCAGATCCGCGCCAAGCACGAGCGCTACGACGCGATCTCGGCCATCGAGAAAGAGGTGCTCGCCGGCTTCGTCGACGCCTATCGCAGCGAGCAGGCCGACCTGTCGAGTCTCGACGCGGTCGAGGCGCGTCGCGACGGGCTTTCGAAGCTCACGAGTGGCGTGAAGGACGTCCTCCACGACCTGCGCTCGGAGCTGATCCGCAAGCGGGTCATCAACGAGAAGGTGCGAATCGATGGTCGTGGACCGGCCGACATCCGCCAGATCGCTGCCGAGGTGCGCGTGGTTCCGAGGCCGCACGGCGTGGCGTTGTTCACGCGCGGCGAGACCCAGTCACTCGTGACCACGACGCTCGGCGGCAAGTTCGACGAGCAGACGGTCGAGACGCTGTCCGCGCGCACTTCAAAGAAGTTCTATCTGCACTACAACTTCCCGCCCTTCTCGGTGGGCGAGGCGCGCATGATGCGCGGGCCGGGGCGTCGAGAAGTCGGCCACGGCAATCTCGCGGAGCGTGCCATCAAGGCGGTGCTGCCGGACAACGAGGACTTCCCGTACACGATCCGAATCGTCGCGGAGACGCTCGAGTCGAACGGTTCGTCGTCGATGGCGGCGATCTGCGGCGGCATCCTGTCGCTGATGGACGCGGGCGTGCCCATCAAGGCGCCGGTGGCCGGTATCGCGATGGGTCTGATCCAGGACGGCGACGACGTCGCGGTCCTGTCCGACATCCTGGGCGACGAGGACCATCTCGGTGACATGGACTTCAAGGTCGCCGGAACGCGTGAGGGCATCACCGCGCTCCAGATGGACATCAAGATCAAGAGTGTCGACTGGAAGGTGATGGAGGACGCCCTCTCGCAGGCGCGTGCGGGTCGACTGCACATTCTCGACTGCATGGAGCGAGAGACGGAGAATGACTTCATCGGCTTCGAGCCGCGTGACGAGCTGTCGCGCTATGCACCTCGGGTGGTGACCATCGAGATCAAGCCGGATCGCATCCGCGACATCATCGGGCCTGGCGGCAAGGTGATCCGCGCGATTCAGGAGACGACGCAGACCAAGGTCGACGTCGATGACTCGGGTACCGTGACGATCTTTTCACCGGACGCCGACGCGCTGGAACGCGCAAAGGCGATGGTGCAGGAGATCACCCAGGAAGCTGAGCTCGATCGCGTCTACATGGGCAAGGTCAAGCGGATCACCGACTTCGGTGCGTTCGTCGAGATCTTCCCGGGCACCGACGGCCTGATCCACATCAGCCACCTCGCCGAAGGTCGCGTCGACAAGGTGACCGACGTCGTGGCCGAGGGCGACGAAGTGCTCGCGAAGTGCATCGAGATCGATCCCGCGGGTCGCATCCGGCTTTCGCGCAAGGAAGCCCTGGCTGAGGCCGCCGCCGCGGAGTGAACTCCTGTGACGGACCCTCGTAGAGAGAACGACGCGCTCCGGGGCGATGCTCCGGGGCGCGCGCCTCTGCGGGTCGAGATTTCTCGCAATCCCGGGGCCGACGACTTGCCCCTGCCCACGCGAGCAACCCCGGGTTCGTCGGGGTACGATCTTCACGCAGCCGTGGAAGGCGAGGTGGTGATCGCCGCCGGGGAACGCGTATTGATTGCAACGGGCTTTTCGATCGCAGTGCCGTCCGGCCATGAGGCACAGATTCGTCCGCGGAGCGGCCTCGCGCTCTCGCACGGCATCTTGCTACCGAACGCGCCCGGCACGATCGATGCCGACTATCGCGGTGAGCTCAAGGTCATCGTGATGAATGCGGGCGAGAAATCGTTCGTGATTCGTCGCGGCGACCGCATCGCGCAGCTCGTCATTGCACCCGTCTCAGCCGCGGAGTGGTGCGAAGTCGCCGAGCTTTCGCCGACTGGTCGTGGCGCGGGTGGCTTCGGCCATACCGGGCGCGGTGCGGCCGACTCGGGGCCGGAGACGGAATATGAGTGAATCGACGCGGCCCGGAAATTCACATGGGGGCCTCGCGCGCAGCGAGGATCCGAATGAACCGATCCATCCGAAGCCGCCGACGCCGACGAAAGCGAAGGGCCCGAAGAAGCCCACCGGCGATCTGCCGGGTCGATTGCTGACCGCAGGCGTACTCATACCGATCGTCAGCTACGTGATCGTGCAAGGAGGGCTGCTCTTCCTTGGCACCGTGATGGTCGTGATCTTCCTCGGTCAGCGCGAGTTCTACCGCCTGATCGAGGACAAGGGCGCCCGGCCGCTGCACACCTTCGGTCTTTCGGCGGGTGCCGCGCTGCCGGTCGTTGCGTACCTCGGTACCGAAGTCCACATGACGGTGTTGATGACCATCACGCTGCTCGCAGTGATGGTTGCACAGCTCGGAAAACGCGAGATCACAGAGGCGCTCGCGAGCATATCGGGCACCTTCTTCGGCGTCTTCTACGTCGGTTGGTTGATGAGTTACGCAGTGGTTCTGCGGAATTTCTACGATGCCGCCGCCTCGCATGAGGGCGTTGCAGCGGTCCAGTCGATCGGCCTGGTCCCCGACTCCGGAATCTTCTTCTTCTTCTTCACGCTGTTCTGCGTGATCTGGTGCGACGCAGGCGCGTATTTCGGTGGGCGCGCCTGGGGGCGGCACAAGCTCGCCCGCAAGATCAGCCCGGGAAAGAGCGTCGAGGGCGCGCTCGCAGGAATCGTGGCCGGAACCGCAGGCGGGCTCGTATGCAAATCGCTGTTCGACTTCTTCTGGCCCGACCTCTCGCGCGCGTTCCCGTTCGAGGTGGCTGTGGGATTCGGTGCGATTCTCTCGGTCGCGGGGATCGTCGGAGACCTGGTCGAATCGCTGCTCAAGCGCGACGCTTCGGTCAAGGACACCGGCGCGTTGTTGCCGGGGACCGGCGGCGTGCTCGACCGCATCGATTCGCCGCTCCTCGGTATTCCGGTCATGTACTATGGGCTTCTCTTCTACGTTTTTCTGCGAGTGGGTTGACGCATGATCGAGCGCTACAGCCGGCCTGAGATGGCTGGGATCTGGTCCGAAGAAGGCAAGTATCGTCGTTGGCTCGACGTCGAGATCGCGGTCTGCGAAGTGCACGCCGAGCGCGGCGTGATTCCGGCCGACGCTCTCGCGGAGATCCGCGAGAAGGCCGCAGTCGATCCCGCACGAGTGGCCGAGATCGAAGCCGTGGTCCGTCACGACGTGATCGCGTTTCTCACCAACGTGGCCGAGAACGTCGGGCCGGCATCGCGCTACGTCCATTACGGCATGACCTCGAGCGACGTTCTCGATACCGCGCTTGCACTCCAGATTCGCGACTCGGGCGAGTTGCTGCTCGCGGGAGTCGATCGTTTGATCGCGGCGCTCGAGAGTCGCGCGCTCGAGTTCAAGCACACGCCCTGCGTGGGCCGAACGCACGGAGTGCACGCCGAGCCGACGACCTTCGGCTTGAAGCTCCTGGTATATCGGAACGAAATGGTGCGCAATCGAAGACGGCTCGTGACCGCGCTCGCCGACGCCGCCGTCGGGAAGATCTCGGGTGCGGTCGGGACCTTTGCCCATCTCGCGCCCGACGTCGAAGAGGCCGTCTGCGCGCGCCTGTCGATCGGCTGCGAACTCGCCGCGACTCAGGTGGTGCAGCGCGACCGGCACGCGGCGCTCATGTCCGTGCTCGCGTTGGTCGCTTCCGGGATCGACAAGTTCGCGATCGAGTTCCGCCACCTCGCGCGCACCGAGGTGCGCGAGGTCGAGGAAGAGTTCGGCAAGGGCCAGAAGGGCTCGTCCGCGATGCCCCACAAACGCAATCCCTGGCGGCTCGAAAACGTCTCGGGCCTCGCGCGTGTGATGCGCGGCTATGCGGTTGCCGGGCTCGAGAACGAGGCGTTGTGGCACGAACGAGACATCAGTAATTCGTCGACCGAGCGCATGATCTTCCCGGACGGCATGGCGACGCTCGACTTCATGCTCCAGCGTTTCTCGGGCCTCGTCGAGACCCTCGTGGTCGACGTCGATCGCATGCGCGAGAACCTCGAACTCACTCGCGGGTTGGTATTCAGCGGCACGTTGCTGCTCGAACTCGCGCGCAAGGGCCTCACGCGCGAAGACGCCTATGCGCTCGTGCAGGGGCACGCAATGGACACGTGGAAGCACGGCGGAGAGTACATGGAACGCATCCTCGCCGATTCGAAGATCACCGAAGTCTTGACGAAAGAAGAGATCGACAAGGCGTTCAGCCTCGAGGAGTCGCTGCGTCACGTCGACGCGATCTTCGAGCGATCGCTGGCGAAATGAGGAGAGAGTCTTGAAGGCACTGGTACACGTAACGCTGAAGCCGGACGTTCTCGATCCGCAGGGCAAGGCGATCGCCCGCGCGAGTGCGTCGCTCGGCTACGACGCGGTGCAGTCGGTTCGGCAGGGCAAGCTGTTCGAGGTATCGCTCGACGCGAGCGAACCCGAGCAGGCACGGATGCAGCTCGACGATCTGTGCGCGAAGTTGCTCGCGAACCCCGTTATCGAAGACTACGAGATCGTTCGCGTCGAAGACTGAGCGCGTTGGCGCGCTCCCCGCTTCGACCCAGCTGGAACAGCGGTGCGCCGAGACCCTCGCTGGTGACGAAGATCGTGCGTCCATCGCGAGCGAATGCGATCGCTTCGGCCTGCGCCATCGCGGGCAACGCAATGCGCTGCGGCGGTCGGGCGAATGTCTCCGGCCAATTTTCGTCCGCGCTGCGCTCGTATAGGTACGCCTCGCGGTAGGTCAGCACGACCGCGAGGCGACCGTCGGGGCTGAGGTCGAAGGCGGTCGGCATCGCGAAGTAGCGGCCGAGCCAACGCGCGGCTTTGACATCGGACCGGGTCGGTGGTGGGATCCCGGGCACGGAGCCGATGCGTCGGGCCACGAGGTCCGCTGCGCTCTCCGCAGCTTCAGCAGCCGCCGGTTCCGTGTTCGGCCGCAGCGGTAGTTCGTACAGACCGGGCGGTTCGCTTCGCTTGTCGATCAGCAGGATGCGCTCGCCGTCGACCGCGACCGCCTCGCAGTCGCGGGGTCCGTCTTCAAAGCGGAAGGCGATCCGCCACGCCGGCTTGCTCACGCTGCCCGAGGCGAGTGCGTCGCCCTCGAGTTCGGGTTCCTCGACGACGAGCAGCTCAGAGCGTTCGTGCCAGCTCAGGTTGTCGCCCGTGTCTGCGATGAGGAGGTAGCTGCGCCCGTCGAGGTCGAAGGAGGCGAGGTCTTCCCAGTCGACTGCACTCACGCCCTCGATCGTCGTGAAGCCGAGATCCGCACCGTCGGCGCCCACCGCGTGCAGC
>CAXMSF010000027.1:0-12629 GCA_964196055.1 uncultured Gammaproteobacteria bacterium
CACGCGCCGGGGAATCCGTGGGCGCTGTTCTCGACCGTCGCCCTCGCAGCGGGCCTCGCCATGATGTGGCGCCGCTTCACCTAGCGGCTTGCAGGCTCTCGACCGCTTCCGTCGTTGTTGCGCGTGTGTACCCCATGCCGCCTCACCGTCGGAGTTTCGGGCCCCGGAACTGCCGTGAAGGCGATCAGTCGTCCCGGTTGCGGACGCGCCCGCGTTGCTGCTTGGTCGTGCTGCGTTGTTTCTTCTCGCTCAGGCGTCGTTCACGCGCTCCCTTGCCGGGCCGGGTCGGCACGCGTCGACGTGTGGTGCGGAGTCCGTCGCGCACGAGTGCGGCCAGTCGCTCGCGCGCGGTTTCGCGATTCTTGGCGCGGCTGCGCGAGGCGCCGCAGTGCACGATCAGATTGCCCGCGCGGGTGATGCGCGGCCCCAGCTGCCGAATCAGCCGGCCTCGCTGCGCCGCAGATAGCTGCGGGCTCGCCTGAGCGTTCCAGCGCAGCGTCACGCGCGTGCTGGTCTTGTTCACATGCTGACCGCCCGGACCGCTCGACCGGCTTGCGGTCTCGGTCAGCTCGATCGCCGGGATGACCAGGCCGGAGTTGATACGCAGGTCTTCGCTCGCCACGCGCAGAAGACACCATGGACGCCCGCGGCGCACAAGGGCCCCGGCTGCGCGGCGAGGATGGGCATGGTAATCCTCGGGGCCCTGATTCGGAGCCCCTATGGAACTCGCTGTACTGCTGACTGCTTCGACGCCTGCAATGGGGAATTTCGCGCTGCTCGTCGGGCGCGCCTTCATCGGGGTCTGTTTCATCGTCCACGCGCTCGGGAAGTTGGGGCTCGTGGGCGGCGGCAACATGCAGGGCTTCGTCGCCTGGCTCGAGGAGCTGGGAGTGCCCTACGCCCCCGTCCAGGCGCGCGTCGCGATGCTCTCGGAACTGGTGGGCGGAACGCTGCTCGTGTTGGGCCTGTTTGCGCGTCCCGCCTGCGTGCTGCTGATCGCGACGATGGTCGTCGCGGCTCGGCTCGGCCACCGTGACGCCGGCTACCTGATCACCAACGATCCGCCGGGCGGCGAGTACACCATCAATCTCGCCGTGATCTGCACGATGTTCCTGTTGTTCGGGCCCGGTGTGCTTTCGCTCGACTACCTGCTCTTTCAGGCGGGCTAGCAGCAACCCGGCAGCTGCCGCGAGTTCAGGTGAGTCGCCAGTCGTCCGTGAGGGGATCGGGAGCGCCGCCGCGCGCGACGCGATCTTCGTGCTCGAGCTTGAGCAGGTGTGAGCAGACGGACTGACCCGCGGCCGCGTGCAGGGACTGGGGGTAGGCTTCGTAGACGATCTTCACGATCGCCGGGATCGTCTCCGCGCCTTCGCGCATGGCGGCCATGATCTGCCCGTCGCGTTCCTCTCGGTGCGCGATGTACTCGCGGATCTTCGCGATGCCGTCTGCGATCAGCGGCCCGTGTGCGGGGTAGATCGCTTTCGGTCTCTCTTCGAGCAGGCGCTGCAGCGACAGCATGTAGTCTGCGAGGCTGCCGCTCTTCGACGGGATGACGGTCGTGCCGATGCCGAGCACGTTGTCGCCCGAGAACAGCGAGCCTTCCTCTTCGAGAACGAAGCAGAGGTGGTCGATGGCATGGCCGGGGGTGTAGACGGCGCGCAGCCTGGCACCTTCGGTCTCGATCACGTCGCCGTCTTCGAGCAGCCGCAGCTCGAGGTGGTAGTTCTCGTCGACTTCGGGCCAGGCTTTCTTCGATACGAACACGGGTCCGAGGTGGTCGTTGAGCGCGATCGCGCCGCCGATGTGATCGGGGTGGCCGTGTGTGAGAATGATCTCCTGCAGGCCCTCGCAGCCGGCCTCCGCCATCGCGCGCTCGAGCACGGCGAGGTATTCGGGCTCACCGCCACCGGTGTCGAGCAGGATGCGTTGCGGGCCGGTGCCGATCAGATAGGTATTCGTCCCGGGCCCGGTGAAGACGCTCGGATTCTGACCGAGAGCGACGACGACACGGTCGGACCAGCGCGCGAAGTCCGGCATTTCCAGTCCGATCATGGTCGGCGGAGAAGACACGGCGTCAGGCCCCCGCGATCGTCATGTTTGCGATCCGCAGCGAAGGCGACGCGATGCGGCTGAGCCAGGTGAGGTCCGAGCCGACCGCGTCGATGCCCGCGAGCATGTCGCCGAGGTTGCCCGCGATGGTGATTTCCTCGACGGGAAAGGCGATCTCGCCGCCCTCGATCCACAGGCCCGCGGCACCGCGCGAGTAGTCGCCCGTTACCGGATTGAAGCCCATTCCGATCAGTTCCGTGACGAGCAGCCCGCGGCCCGTGTCTGCGATGATTTCTTCGAGGCTCGCGTTTCCCGGTTCGAGCCAGAGGTTGGTCGGCGCCGCGGTCGGCAGGCTGCCTGCGCCACGGGTGGCGTTGCCGGTCGATTGCGCGCCCAATTTGCGCGCCGAGTAGCCGTCGAGCTGAAAGCTTTCGAGACGACCGCGCTCGACCACGACGTTGCGTCGAGTCGGCTGGCCCTCGCCGTCGAAGGGCTTGCTTCCGAGTCGGCCCGGGAGCCGGCCGTCGTCGATGATGGTAATGAGTTCGCTCGCGATGACTTCGCCGAGGCGTTCCGCGAGATAGCTGGTTTCACGGTAGACCGCGTAACCGTTTACGCAGGCGGCGATGTGCCCGATCAGGCTCGGCGCCGTGATCGGGTCGAAGATCACCGGCGCTTCGCAGGTCGCGATCGGCTTCGCGCCGAGTCGGCGCAACGCGCGTTCCGCGGCTCGCCGCCCGACGCTGGCGGGCGCTTCGAGCCCACTCCGGCGTCGCGCCACGGTCATCCAGTAGTCGCGTTGCTTCGAGTCGTCCGTGACCGCGAGCGGTTCCGAGAACAGCGAGTGCGATCCGGTGTCGTAGCAGCCGAAGAAGCCCGCGGAGTTCCCGAACGCGATCCGAGAATGGCCCGCAGCGACCTGCGAGCCCTCCGAATTCGTGATGCGGGGGTCGGTTTGCCGGGCCGCGTGCTCGGCCGCGAAGGCGTCACGGAGTTGATCGTCGACTTCGACTTCGAGATCGACGGGGTCGAATAGCTCCAGATCCGGATCGTCGGTTGCGAAACCTTCTTCGAGAATGCCTGCGGCCGGGTCGCAGGCCGTCGCGTTCGCGAGTGCGACGGCCTCGCCCGCCATTCGTTCCACGGCCTGGCTCGAGAGGTCGCTGGTCGACGTAATGGCGGAGCGGAAGCCGCCGTCAGCGCCCACGAGCGCGCGAATACCCAGCGTGTGCTCGCGCGCCTGGCTGACGAAGTCGACTTCGTCCCCGCGCACGCGCGCCTCGAGCGAGTCGCTTTCGACCATCACGGCGTCGGCCGCGTTCGCCCCCGCGCCTGCGGCCGCGGCGAGGGCCCGCGTGACGATTTCGCGCGCGTGCTGAGATTCCGGTCCTGCCGCACTCATTCCGAGGTACCGCCCACGGTCAGCCCGTCGATCCGAAGGGTCGGCAAGCCGACGCCGACCGGGACGCTCTGGCCGTCCTTGCCGCAGGTTCCGACGCCGCGGTCGAGCTCGAGGTCGTTGCCGATCCGCGAGACGCGAGTCAGGACGTCCGGCCCGTTGCCGATCAGGGTCGCGCCCTTCACCGGAGCGCCGACCCGGCCGCCTTCGATCCGGTAGGCCTCGCTTGCCGAGAACACGAACTTGCCGCTGGTGATATCCACCTGACCACCGCCGAACGACACCGCGTAGAGGCCGTCATCGATCGAGGTCAGGATCTCGGCCGGGTCGTCTTCACCCGCAAGCATGAAGGTGTTGGTCATGCGGGGCATCGGTATGTGGGCGTAGCTTTCACGGCGGCCGTTCCCGGTCGGCTTCATGCCCATCAAGCGGGCGTTCAGGCGATCCTGGAGGTAGCCGACGAGGATTCCGTCTTCGATCAACACGGTCCGATGGGTCGGCGTGCCCTCGTCGTCGACGTTGAGCGATCCGCGGCGGCCGGGCAGGGTGCCGTCGTCGACGACGGTGACGCCGTCGGCAGCAACTCGCTGGCCGAGCTTGTCCGAAAAGGCGGAAGTCTGTTTGCGGTTGAAGTCGCCTTCGAGGCCGTGACCGATTGCCTCGTGGAGCAGGATGCCGGGCCAGCCCGGGCCGAGGACGACGTTCATCGTACCGGCCGGGCAGGGCACGGAGTCGAGGTTCAGGATCGCGACTCGTACCGCCTCGTCGACCAGCGGCTTCCATTCGTCGGCTGCGCAGAGCCGGTCGAACTCGAATCGCCCGCCCATGCCCTGGTAGCCGATCTCGCGTGCACCGCTCTTCGGGTCGGAGGCGACAACCTGCACGTTCAGGCGCACCAGCGGCTGCGTATCGGCGCACTGGGTGCCGTCGCTGCCGACGACGAGGACCTGGCGGTGCTGCGAGATCGCGCTCGCCATGACCTGCTTCACGCGCGAGTCGAGGCCGCGGGCATAGGCGTCGATCTCACCCAGCAGGTCCACTTTGCGTTCGACCGGCACCTCGGTGGGAGGGGTTTCGACCGCGTAGAGATCGCGCGTACTCGCACCGGTCTTCGCGAGTGCGACATTTCCGCCCTGGCCGCTCTGCTGCGAGATCGCGCGGGCGGTCTTGGCGGCGAGTTGAACGCTCTCGACGGTGATGTCGTCCGAATGCGCGTAGCCTTGCCGCTCACCCGCTTGCGCGCGCACACCGACCCCCTGCTCGATGTGGCGACTGCCCGATTTCACGATGCTCTCTTCGAGCGCCACCGAATCCTGGGTCGCGTATTCGAAGAAGAGGTCGGCGTAGTCGACCTCGCGCTCGAGCGCGGTGTCGAGCGCGGTTGCGAGCCCTTTGTCGTCCAGATCGAAGCGATCCCGGAAGAAGGTCAGCGGGTCGGCATCGTGGTGGCCGGTCGGTTCAGTCATCGGTGGACTCCGCTCCGCGGGTTGCGAGCTGGTCCAGACGATCCGGGAAGTCGTCGAAGTTCGCAAGGCTCGTGACGTCGATGGTTCGCATGCCGGCCGCTCGAGCGCCGCGAATGTCTTCGACCTCGGAATCCCCGACGAATACGCTGGTCGAGGCGGTCGCGCCGAGTCTCGCGAGGGCGAATTCGAAGATCTCGGGCGCGGGCTTCTCGGCGCCCGCGTCCGAAGGCAGGATGATCGCGTCGACGAGCGACGCGAGTTCGAGGCCTGCGAGCAAGGCGTGCAGGCGGCGGTCGAAGTTGGATACGACGCCGAGTGCGAAACCGCGGCGTCGCAGCTCCGCGAGCATCGTCCGGCAGCCTGGTCGCGGACTCCAGCATTCGGGTCGCGAGAATTCCGTGTAGAGGGCGTCGAAGAAAGCGTCGAAGTCTTCGAAGCACGCGGTCGAGTCGGCCGCGAGGAAGGTCGAGTGCACGACGGCGCGCCACCATCGGCGCTCGCAGGCGTCGATCTCGGCAGCGGTCGCCTCCGGGAAGAGCAGTGGCGGGGCCTGTGGGAAGATCCGCTTGAAGGCATCGTCGAGACGCCACGCCGGCAGGTCGATCCCGTGCGCGCGCGCGACCCATGCATAGCGGGTACCGACCGATTCGCGAAGCTCGATCAGCGTGCCCGCAGCATCGAAGAGCACCGTCTCGATGCGAGCGGTGGCGGACAAGCGCGGCTCAGCTCGGCACGTGTGCCGAGGCGATGAAGGTCTCGGGGAGATCGCGTCCCGCAGACGGCGCCTGGTGGACTTCGCGGTGCAAGGCGCCCAGCCCCGCGGCCCTGAACCAGCCCTCGACCTCGTCCTCTGCGAAGCCGAGCCAGTGTACGCCGAGCTCGTGCCGCATCCATTCGTGCTGGTGACGGACGAAGTCGACCACCACGACGGTACCGCCGGGCTTCACGCAACGGGCCATCTCACGCAAGGCTTCGGCCGGGGACGGCAGGTAGTGGAGCACCATGTGGGCGAGCGCGGCATCGAGCTCGCTCGTCGCGATCGGGAGCGCCGCGACGTCACCGGCGCGCAGTTCGATTCGATCGAGGCCGTCTCGCTCGAACTTTGCGCGCGCGGCCCCGAGCATTCTCTCGGAGTTGTCGACCGCGATGACGCGCAGGCCGAGGGCGGCGAGTTCCGCCGCGAGCACGCCGGTGCCGGTGCCGATGTCCGCCACCAGCAGATCGGGCGTGACGAGGCGCGCGATGCCGCGTGCGCGCAGGGCGTCGTCGTTGAACACCTTGCGCACGGCGTCCCATTCGGGACCGACCGAGTCAAAGAAGCTGCGGGTCTTCTCCGAGCGGGCCTGCATCACGCGACCGAGCGCGGCGGTGTCGCGCTCGGTCGTGGAGTCGCTATCGAGAGAGCGTCGGGCGAGTTCCCAGGCTTCTTGCCAGGGCCCATCGAGCTCGGACTCGAAGCGATAGAAGACGTAGGTCCCGTCGCGGCGGTCACGCAGCAGTCCGGCTTCGCGCAGGATGGCGAGGTGGCGCGACACGCGCGATTGCGCCATGCCGAGGATGTCCATCAATTCCTGCACCGCGAGTTCCTCGTGTTCGAGCAGTGCGAGGATGCGCAGGCGTGTGGGATCGGAGAAGGTCTTGAAGACCTTCTGCAGTGCCTCCGTACTCATGCGTTCGGCACTCCGCTCATCCGATCAGCGAACCATCGGGCTCTCGACGGTGCCCGTGATGCGCACCTTCGAATTGCCTTCCCGGTCGACGCGCACGCCCGCATTCTTGAATGCGGGGCGCAGGTCGGGTTCCGCGGTGAGCTTCGCCTCGAGGCGCATCGGCGCTTGCGCGAAGCTTGCGGCCTGCAGCACCTTGCCGGTGAGGGAGGCGGTGAGCATCGGGCCGTCGAGTTCCAGGCGCTCGATCGAGATGAAGGCTTCGCCACCGAAGCTCAATTCACCCGACAGGGTCTCGAACGGGATGTCCATCGGGAACTTGGCGAGGCCGACGGAGCCTTCGGTTGCCGCGAACTCGATGCTGCCCTCGGGGCCTGCTTCGGCGAGCACCAGATCGATGGTTGCGTCGAGCCGGCCGTCGATGTTTCCGACCGCCTCGAGCGGCGGGATCGGAATGCGCCCGACCGCGACCTGCGACAGCTCGCCCGACCAGCCCCCGGCTTCACCGAGGAGCAGCGTCCCCGCAGCACCGCCGAGTTCGCTCTCGACCTCGGCATAGACCGCCGGCGTGCCCCGGAACCACGCGAGCGACCAGGCCGGGCGCAGCATTGCACGCTCGATCCGGTAGCTGCTGCCGTCGCTCAGCGTGGCGCGCACACCGGTGGCCTCGATTCCCGGTGCCACCAGCTGCAGGCTCGCTCCAATGTCCTCGAAATCGATTCGCACACCACTGCTGCGCTGGATTTCGGTCGCGATGCGGTCGCCCAGCTTGTGGTAGGGGAAGCCGAGGTAGATGAAGAAGGCCACCAGCAGGACGCCCGCGACCGGCAGCCCGAAGACGAGCAGCGGGCGGGGCAGCGTGGTGTGATTCGCTTCGGCGGCCAAGTCAGATCCGTTCGAAGGACGAGACCGTGAAGGTCACGTCCAGTAGCTGGGGTTTGTCGGTGCGCGAACGGATGCGAAGGTTCTTCACCGTGAGCAGGTCCGCCGAGCCCTCGATCGCGTGCAGGTAGGAGACCGTCTGAGGCAGCGTCACGCCCTTCAGTCCGACCTCGACCTTGGTTTCGCGGTAGGGCGGGATCGTGGGAGCCGCCTGCGGCTCCATCGATTCGACGGTGACCTGCGACTTCTGCGCCATGCTCTCGAGCACGGTCCGCAGATTGCTGCGAGAACCGCGTCGGATGCGTCCTTCGACGCTCGTCAGGCGCCGCTGTACGTCGTCGTAATCCGCGCGCAGGCGTTTCATCACCTCGTAGTTGGTCTCGGCGCTGTCGAGGCGATCGGCGGCGCGGGCGCCGATTGCGGCAACGGGGACGATCACTGCAAAGTACGCGATGGTGATCAGCGCGAGCACCCCGGCACTCAGCACCAGCATGCGCTCGCGTGCGCCGAGGTTGTTGAACGCTGCAGTCAGCCGGTTCCAGAATTCCTTCATGCCGAGTCTTCCATCGCTGCCAGACTGATGGTCACGGTGAAGCGCTTACCACCGCGCTTCGCATCGTTCTCGATCGAGCCGATCTGCGCACGCGCAAAGGGCGGGAACTTCGCGAGTTCGACGCCGAGTCGGTCGGCGCTCTCGAACTTCTTGACGTAGCACTTCATCCGAATCGTCTGGCGATCGATGCTCACGTCCTCGAAGACGATGTCGAGGTTCTGGGGGATGTGGCGCGAGATCTCGCTCAGGATGTCGAGGGCCGAGAGGTTGCCGGGGTAGACGCCGAGGAAATCCGCTCGTTCGTTCGATTGCTTGACGGCTGTGCGCAGCGCCGCGATCGGGTTGTCGGGCTGGGGAGCGTCGGGAAACGCCTCGCGATACATCTGGTCGACGGTCGCCTCGACCGCCTCTGCCTGGAGCAACTCGAGAAGCGTGCCGGTTGCGAAGCTCGCGATGCCGAGAGCCAACGCGATGCCGCCGAGCCAGGCCGTCCAGCCGAAGTCCTTGCGATAGCGGCTGAGGTCGATCCGAACCGCAAATTCCTCCTGGAGGAAGTTCATGCGGGTGCGCGCCTGTGCGGTGCCCCGCAGCGCGAGGGCGAGCGCGGGGGCGTAGAGCAGCGGCGGACCGTCGGCCGACAGGCGATCGCCGTGGCCCTCGTGTGGCAGGCCGAGTCGTCGCGCGGGAATTCCGGTGCGTTCGCTGAGCGCTTCTTCGATTCCGATCAGCTGAGCACTGCCGCCGAAGAGCGTGAGTTCGGCGATCGGGCCGCCGCCGAGGTGCGCGAGCATCTCCTCGAGAGAGTTCAGGGTCCGGTTGACTTCGCGCGCGATCCGGTCGATCACCGCGCGGGTCTTCGCGCCGCTTCCCGACAACCCCGACTCGCACTTGAGGGCTTCCGCGCGCGCGAGGTCCATATTTCCGTCCGCGGCCAATGCCGCGGTCAGGTCGCGTCCCGCGACGGCGATGGTGCGGGCCGCGATGGCACGGCCGCCGACGAGCACGCAGAAGGTCGTCTTGGTGTGCCCCAGGTCGACCAGCATCCGCGTTCCGGGCAGGTCGAACAGCGCGACGAGATTCGCGAGCGCGAGCCCCTCGGCCTCGAGCGTCTGCGGCGCGCAATTCGCCTCGATCAGTGCTTCCGTGAATCGCGACACCTCGGCTCGCGGCGCGATCGTCGCGATGATGTCGGCCGAGGCGCGGTCGCTGTGGATCTTCTCCCAGTCGATCAGGCAGTCGTCGATCTCGAGGGGCAGATCTTCCTCCACCTCGAATGGAATCGCGGCTCCGATCTTCTTGTTGTCGGTGAATGGGAATTTCAGCCGGCGCGAAGACAGCCGAATGCCGGGTAGCGCGCAGACGACATGGTCGGTACTCAGGTGGTTGACTTCGAGGAAGCGGCCGATCAGGTCGGGCAGGGGGGTCTCGTCGTCCCGTCGCGGCAGCGTCCGTATCGCGACTGCCTCGAATGAGCGCAGACTCTGGCGGATTTCGACCGCCTTCAGGCTGTGGCTCCCGATATCGAGGCCGAGGACGTTCTTCAGCAGCGCCATTTTCTGAGATCCCTCACCGCACCTTCCAGGATAGCAACACCGGTTGCGACGGCGCCGAGCGGTCGATCACGGCTTCGACGGTTCGTTCGACATTTGCGAAGCGCGCTTCGGATCGCACGCTGAAGGTGTCGGAAAAGAAGCCGAGCGGAGGGTAGATCGTCGGTGCGTTGGGGAAGATATCGGAGATCGCAACACATCCTTCCTGCTGTTCGGCTTCGCAGAAGACCTGGCCGTCCTGGCGGGCCTCGATGATCCGGCGCACGTCGTCCTCCTTGGCGAGCCGGTAATCGACCCCGTCGTTGTAATAGATGAGCGACAGGATGTGGGGAGGCGCGGTGTTGGGGTTGACTCCCCGGCCGGCCACGTAGGGGTAGACGGTGACATAGGGGCGCACCACCTCGACGAGCGCGGGATCGAAGCCTTCGACGAGTCCGATCTCGTCGACGCTCAGGAGCGGTCGGTTGGCCGCGCGATACGGCGGCGATTGCCCTTGATAGTAGTCGTCCTCGAATCCGCCGCCGATCCGTGTGTCGTCCGCGTCGATGTAATCGATCAGGTTCTCGACGAGTGCGCGTGCGTCGTAGAGCGCCTTCTTGTCGACGGGCATTTCGTCGATCACCTTCTCGAAGAATTCGAGCAGGAAGAGCTCGGTCTGATCGCCCGCGAACGCGCCGGCCTTCTCGGTTGCGACATTGAACAGGGAGTTCAGGTTGAAGCGCGAGCCGGAGTCTTCGATCCGGAGCCGGAGTCGCGCTCCATTTCCGATTTCGATCGGAATGTTCGCGGCCTGCGCCCAGGCGTCCATGTGGCTGTCGAGGCGTCCGGATTCACTGCTGAGATCGACGAGACGGTCCTGAGCGAGCACCGCTTTCGCGAGCTCGATGCCGCCGCGGGCGAGGGCCTCGGTTCGGGCCATCGCATCGCGGTTCCGGGACAGGATCGCGTCGACCGTGGCCCGCTTCACGAAGGTCGCGATCGAGGCGGAGAGCAGCAGCGTGAAGAACAGCACGATGAACAGCACCACGCCCTGTCTGCGTTTCGTAGCGGTCATTGGCACTCGGGCTCCGCGTAGACGTAGACCAGCAGCTCGGAGGGGATCATCCCTCGGGTCTCCGACCAGGGCTGATTCATGTTGGCGCCGGCGAATTCCGAGAACGCCGAGTAGGCCTCGGCGCTGGCCGGGTCGATCGCGCTGAAGTTGAAGCAGTCCGCCATCGTGAGTTCCTCGGCGCTCTTGCCTTCCTCGCCACCGTCGTCGCCGTCCTCGTTCGCCCCATTTTCTTCGTTTTCGGCGGTCTCGGGCTCGAGCATCGCGGCAACGTCCAGGGGTCTCATCGGCAGGAGCACGGTCTTCCGGTAGCGCGGGACGTCGTCGGGATCGTCCGCGTTGGGTGATGCGATCGCTACGCTGATCTCGACCGAGCTGGGCAGCGTGCTCGACTGGAGCATCGTGGTGGAATCCCAGCTGTTCGATTCCTGCATGTCTTCGCTGTAGAACTTCACGCCGAATTCGAGTAGCCCCTCCGCCAGTAGTACGCTCGCTTCGTCCTCCTCGGACGGAAAGCTGCGGTCGAGGCTCTCGGGGAGCTGCGTCGCGGTCCAGCGGTAGAGTTCGAGGCTGTCGCCGTCTTCGCTCGAGTGCACCGTGTAGGCGACGAGGATGAGGTCGGACTCGTGCTCGTCGGAGCGACGGGGTTGGAAATTCCGCGTCACGAACTTGATGTGATCGGCGCCGGACTCGCTGATCTGGGACTCGGCGAAGAACAACCACGGATGGTCGAGGGGGTCGGTCTCGGGCGGCTTGACCACCAACAGGGTGCTCTCGAAGTCGCGCCCAACCCGGTCGAGGAGGGCGGTGGCGTGGCGGATGGCACGCGTGTTCTCGGACGCACGGGCGGTCGCGCGTGACAGATCGATGTAGTAATCGGTGGCGAAGCCGATCACCATCGCGGTCACGAGGATCACGCCCATGACCTCGAGCAGGGTGAAGCCGCCGCTCGTGCGGTCGAGGGTCGTCATGGCGAAGGTGCGCTTCCCGGTGGCGTGGGACTCTCCGATTCGGTGCCGGCGAGGCCCTCGAGCACGGCCAGGTCGATGCCGAAGGTATTTCGGATCACGCGATACTCGTTCACACCTTCGAGCCAGGTGACCGCGACTTCGATCGCGCGGACCGGCGAAACCTCGTCGCCGAGCACGCCCGCAAGTGTCGCCTCGGTCGTCGGGTCGGTGTCGCCGAAGCCGCTCTCCGGAATCGCGCTCGCGATGTCGAACGAGGTTACGCTGACGCGGATCGAGAACAGATCTTCCTCGGACTCGCTCTCGCCGATCTCCGGAGCGATCCCGACCGCGAGCTGGGTCTCGATCTCCGCAAGGCGTGAATCGGCGAGCAGCGAGGCCTCGAACCGGCGCTTGCTGATGCCCTGGCTCCGCAGGCCTTCGCTGGCAACCCGCGCGAGCGTCGAGAAGACGATTGCGACGACCGCCACCGCGGCCATTACCTCGAGAAGCGTGAAGGCGGCGCTACTTCGTCTCATAGGCCACGCGGATGGTGTCGGCCAGCGCCAGGATCTCGAGGATCGCGGCCGGCCCGGACTCGTGTTCGATTTCGATCGTGGTGGGGTCGGTCGAACCATCGCGCTCGAAGCGGATCCAGGTCTCCCCGGAGTCGATCCAGCCGCCGTCGGTCTCGATGCCCGTGAAGAAGATGGCGTCATCGAGCTGCTCCAGATGGCCTGCGATGCCATTGACGGGGCGGTAGTCGGCCTCGTCCGCGATCGTCGGCGGGCTCAGGTCGATCGCTTGGCGCCCGTAATCATCGAGCTGGGAATCGTCGAGCGTCGGAGGAGCGCCGCTCCCGCCGCTCGAAGGGAGCGAGTCCCAGTCATCGCCCCCCTCGGCCATTTGCTCGCTGGCGAGCCACTCGACGCGGTAGGCACTGCCGTCGATGTCGATATAGAGGCGATGCGGCACGCCGGTCACGATCGACCGCTGCCGTGCGAGTTCGAGCTGCGTGACCAGGCGCTGCGCCTGCTGCTTCAGGTTGCGCGAATGCAGCGCCGA
>CAXMSF010000028.1:0-5003 GCA_964196055.1 uncultured Gammaproteobacteria bacterium
GCGGTCCGCGCGGGCAGCAGCCTGGAGGATGCCGCACGCGCCGAAGAACTCACGCTCGAACGCAGCGACTGGCTGCGGCGTCGCCCCGACGGCTTCGTCCCGGGCCTCGGTGCCGCTCAGGATCTCATGATCACCGCCTTCGCGCTGTCGCCGGGCGAGAGTTCCGACCGCGTCTATGAGGTCGGCTCAAAGCTCGCACTGGTTCAACTGCTCGAGCGGCGGATACCCGAAGACGTCAACATCGAGCAGGGCGTCGAGCAGGAGCGTGAGCAGCTGCGCGAGCAGAAGCGAAACCTGCTGGCCCAAGGCTGGCTGAACGAGCGCCGCAAGGAACTCACGGACACGGGGAATCTCGTGATCGACCTGACCCTGGTCAGCCGGAACCGCTGAGCCCGGAAAGCTGCCGGCTGCGCATCGGCCGCTTCGCGGCCGGCGTTTCCGCGTCGTCGCGCAAGACCCGCTTCGCGCGTTCTACGCTCCTAGACGAAGGGATCTCGCCGGCTGCGGATCAGATTCATGAACTCCGACCGGGTCTTCGAATCCTTCTCGAATTCACCCCGGATCGAACTCGTGATCGCCGAAGCGTTCTGACTCTGGACGCCGCGCATCATCATGCACAGGTGGATCGATTCGACTACCACCGCCACGCCCTTTGGACGCAGCACCTGCTCGAGGGTCTCGGCAATCTGCGTGGTGAGCCGCTCCTGAACCTGCAGCCGGCGCGCAAACATCTCGACCAGACGTGGGATCTTCGACAGGCCGACCACCTTGCCGTTCGGGATATAGGCCACGTGCACGCGTCCGAAGAACGGCAGCAGATGGTGCTCGCACAGGCTGTAGAAGTCGATGTCCTTCACGATGACCATCTCGTCGTAGGTGACGTCGAAGAGCGCGTCGTTCAGGATTTCGAGCGGCTCCTGTTCGTAACCCTGCGTGAAGAAGCGCATCGCCTTGGCGACCCGTTCCGGCGTCCGCGCCAGGCCGTCGCGACCGGGATCCTCCCCGACCTCCTTCAACAGCCCCGCGATCAGCGGTTCGATTCCGTCTCGTGTTTCGCTCATGCCATGACTCCATAGACGAAGGAATTCCTGCGCGTCTCTTGAACCCTCACACGAACGAGCCGCGCACCCGTGCGCTCACCGATCGCAGCTGCGAGCTCGTCGTGAATTACCTGCGCGATGTTCTCCGCCGTCGGGACTCTATCCGCAAACGCCTGGTCGTCGTTCAGATTGCGGTGAGCGAAGCGCGCGCGGACGCACTCGTCGAAGATTTCATCGAGGGTATCGGGTTCGGCGATCCGTCCCGAGAGCGGATCGACCCGTCCGCTCACGGTGACCTCGACCCCGTAGTTGTGACCGTGACCGTTCGGATTCGCGCATTTGCCGTAGAGCCGCCGATTCTCGGCGTCCGAGAGCGACGGCTGCACGAGCAGGTGCGCGGCCGGGAATTCATAGCGCCGGGTCAGCGCGATCATGCGCCCGCTCCTGCCGGCGACTCGCGCACCTCGACGTAGAGCGACGAGTCCTGCTCGAGCCGGATCCCGTCGAACAGCCCCTCCGGCAACGCAGCCAGCAATATCCGGTGGATGACCAGAGCGAAGTTCTCGGGCGTCGGCGCGGCCTTCTCGAAGTACGGCGTGTCGTCGTTCAGGTCGCGGTGATCGAAACGCGCCATGATCTCCGCGTCCAGAACATCCTGGAGCCGCTTCAGATCGAGCACCATGCCGGTTACCGGGTCGGGCTCGCCGCACAGCGTCACTTCGAGCCGGTAATTGTGCCCGTGCTTCGCGGCCTGGCGACCGAAGAGCCGCTCGTTCTCCTCCGCAGACAGATCCGGACGGCAGTAACGAAGCGAAGTCGAGAATTCGATCGCGCGCGTGATTCGGACCATCGGCACCGGCGCAACCCCTTGGAATTCAAAGCGAACTCTTGGATCTTAGCCGGGGCCGAGTGCGCCGCCAACGTCGCGGACTCAGTAGCGGCGGATCAGACCGCGCACGACGCCGCGGACCTGCACGTCCTCCGCGGGCACCACGATCGGCTGGAGCCGCTCGTTGGCGGGCTCGAGGCGGACCCTGGGCCCGTCGCGGTAGAGCTTCTTGAGCGTGACGTCGCTACCCGCGACGAGCGCGACCACGGTCTCGCCGTCGCGCGCCTCATCGCGGCTCTCGATGACCACGTAGTCGCCGTCGCAGATCTGATCTTCGATCATCGAGTCGCCAGCGACACGCAGCGCGTAGTGCCGGCCCCGCCCCGCAACGAGTTCGGGCGGCACGTCGATGGTCTCCGCGACTTCGATTGCTTCGATCGGCTGACCGGCCGCGACCGTACCGAGCAGCGGCAGCGAAGTGAGTCTGCCAGCCACCGGCTCGGGCTCGATGGGCTCGACCGAACGCGAACGGTTCCAGGCCTTCTTCAGCATCCCCTTTTCGACGAGGTGCTGCACGTGCTTGTGAACCGTCGCTACCGACGATAGACCGAAGTGCTCACCGATCTCTTCGAGGCTCGGCGAATAGCCCTTCGCGGCGACGAAGCTCCGGATGAAGTCGTAGATCTCGCGCTGCCTTCGAGTGAGCGCCATGGAGTCACCTTCGTGATGTTTTCGCCAAGAGAATGACGAAATCAAGGCGAAAATCAATAGCTGTGCCCGAAGAATGCGATGTGTTGCGAAGATTGGGTTCGGTGGCTCTCTGAACACGATATCCCTGCTGCCTCTCCCGAAACTCGTTCAGGGCCCAGCAGGAGGGCTGATTTCCAAGATTCTCGCGCCAAGCCCAATCTTCGCAACACAACGCAAAGAATGTTGCTGACCGGTGCCACGCGATTTCCGGGGGCATGGCGCCTGGAAGCCGCGCGTCGCACCGCCGGTCCGTGGGTTTTCAGGCGGCGTAGCCGCGGAGCTTCTGTTCGGGCCCAGCGCGGTAGAAACGCCGGAGTTCCGACAGCAGCGCGGGCGTATCGGCGCGCGCGGGGAAACGTCGCTCGAGTGCGCGGCAGTAGCGCAGCGCTGCGCGGTGGGCGGTCCGATAGAGCTCGAGTGTCGCGTCGTCCATTTCCGAGGCCCAGCAGAAGCCGGAGAAGTGGCCGAAGCCGTCGCGCCCCTGGAGGCGCGCGACGATGTAGCGATCGACCTCGCCCTGCAACTCGAGGGTCAGGCGCGACACCGGTCGGTCGTGGGTGGCGTGCCAGGCCAGGCACAACCAGTGACTGGTCTCCTCGACCACGGCGTCGGGATCGCCCGCGTCGCGCGGGTCGACATACAGGCCAAGCTGGAGATCGTCGTCGGAATCGACCACCACCAGGCCGGTTCTCGGAGCGTTTTCCGGCAGCCAGCGAAGGGCCTCCGCGGGCGTGACGACGAATTCGGCGGCACGGAGCCCGAGATCGAGGTGGTAGATGGCCGTGAGCCAACGCTCGGCCTTGGCGACCGCGCGCCGCAACGGGCTCATTGCCAGTTCCGGAGCATGCGCCGATCGGGCGGGATCTGCCCCGCGCGCAGGAGCCGCCTGCGATCGCGCTCGCCGCCGGTCAGCACGTAACGCTCGTAGAGTCGCAGCAGATCCTCGGAGCGGCCCACCCGCGTGCGATCGCCGACCTCCGCGAGCACGTCGACGAAGTCACCGAAGCGCTCCGCGAGTTCGGCATAGAGGCCCGGCCAGGTCTTTTCGGACAGTTGTTGATCGAGGGCGTCGGCGAGCTGCGCGTAGGCAGTGCGCCCGACGTCTCCGTAGTAGTCGATATCGACCGTGCGGCGGTTCAGGCTGTCGCCGAACCAGCCCGCCACGAACAGCGCTCGGTCGCCGAGACGCCGCAGTCGCAGCACCCGTTCGGCGCCACGCCGCAGCCGCGCAGCGTGCAGGCTTTCGGCGAGTGTGGCCTCCTCGGCGGCGGCCTCGGATGGCGGCGGGGTGGTGATGCGCGAATCGAGCAGTTCGATCAGATAGGCGATCGCCATCGGGCTCGGCTGGACCCGGGTCTCACCGATCGCTCCGGCGACGAGTTCGGCAAACAGCGCGCGTGGCGCCGCTCGCTCGATGAGGGGGGGGACTTTCCGGTCCGGTCCAGTGGCCATGTTCGTGCCTCCCTGTCTTCCGTGGGCCTCCTATCGCCTACCCTCGACTTATCGGCGGCTCCGAACCGGTGGCTTAGGAACGAAACGGCACTTCGAACGCAGAAAATGTGCAATTTCTCCGACTCTCGGGCCGATCGCGGCGATCCCCGGGGGCTCGGCAGAATCGCGGGTTTTTTCGGGGGGGGCGACTTGACCCTCGGCGAGGCCGTGCATATACATTGGCGCTCACTTGGCATTCGGGAAGCCCGAGTGCCAAAACGGCGGAATTGCAGCACGCCAGAATGGCCTGCCCCCCAACCCGCCGCATCCATCCACTCAACGGCACGCCCCTCAGATGGGACGCGAGCCCGGAGGAATCCGGATTCATGAAGATCCGACCGCTCCAAGACCGAATCCTCGTCAAGCGCATCGCGGAAGAGGAAACCACCAAGGGTGGAATCATCATCCCCGACTCCGCCAAGGAAAAGCCCCAGGAAGGCAAGATCGTCGCCGTCGGCAAAGGCAAGGTCTCCGAAGACGGCAAGGTCACCCCGCTCGACGTGAAGAAGGGGGACAAGATCCTCTTCAGCAAGTACGCCGGGACGGAAGTCAACATCGAGGGTGAAGAACACCTCATCATCCGCGAGGACGACGTCCTCGGCGTGGTCGAATAGGAGAATCCAACGAATGGCCAAAGAAATTCGATTTGATCAGGATGCTCGCACGAAGCTCCTGACGGGCGTGAATACGCTCGCGAACGCCGTGCGCGTGACGCTCGGGCCGAAGGGCCGCAACGTCATTCTCGAGAAGAGCTTCGGCTCGCCCACGGTCACCAAGGACGGCGTCACCGTCGCCAAGGAGATCGAGTGCGAGGACAGGTTCGAGAACATGGGCGCCCAGATGGTCAAGGAGGTGGCCAGCAAGACCTCGGACGTCGCGGGTGACGGCACCAC
>CAXMSF010000029.1:0-4525 GCA_964196055.1 uncultured Gammaproteobacteria bacterium
GTCTCAGACCGACAGCGATTTAGACGGTTGTGGCAACGCCTGCGATGCAGACTTCAACCAGGATGGCGTCGTCGCGGTCGGCGATTTCTCGGCGCTCGCGGGCCAGTTGAATGGCCCGCCCGGGCCGTCGGGCACGGCCTCCGGAACGACGGCTTGCCCTTAGGAAACGGAGCCGCCGCTGCCGGACCCATGGACGGTATCCGAATCGTCGACCTGACGATCGCGCTATCGGGCCCGTGGGCCGTGGGCATCCTCGCGGACCAGGGCGCGTCCGTGATCAAGGTCGAAACACCCGGAATCGGCGATCTCGGCCGCTGGGTGGGCGTGGCGCGGGGCGGCATCAGCGCGATGGCGCAGATGGCAAATCGCGGCAAGCGCTCGATCGCGGTCAATCTGCGCGAACCGACCGGCCAGGCCATCGTGCAGGAACTCGCGGCGCGCGCGGACGTCTTCGTGCAGAACTTCCGGCCGGGCGTAGCCGAGCGCCTGGGTGTCGGCGTAGAGAACCTGCGTGCCGCGAACCCGGAGCTGATCTACGTCTCGATCAACGGCTTCGGTTCGATCGGCCCCTACCGCGACAAGAGTGCCTACGATTCCGTGGTGCAGTGCTATGGCGGGCTCGCGGCCGCGCAGGCCGATGTCGAGACCGGCGACCCCCAGCTCATCTACCACTCCGCGGCCGACAAGATCACGGCACTCACGGCGAGTCAGGCCATCGCGGCGGCGCTCCTCGCGCGCGAGCGCGGCGCGGGTGGGCAGCACGTCGAGATTCCGATGCTCGATGCCGTCGTCAACTTCGTCTGGGCGGACGCGGCCGGCAACGAAGTACTGCGCGACAGCGACGACAGCCAGCCTTCGAGCTTCTCGTATGGCCAGCGTCTGTGGAAATTCAAGGATGGCTGGGGTCTCGCCACGCCGGTTTCGGACGACGACGTAGCCGGAATCTGCCGCGCACTCGGGGTCGAAGGCTGGGACGCGCCCGAAGTCAAGACGATGATGGCGCGACGCCAGAACCGCGACGCCGTCGTCGCGTTGATGGAGCGCATCTACGCCGCCGCGGAGAACTTCACCACCGCCGAGGCGATGCGCCGCCTGGAGGCCGAGAAGGCCCCGTGCGGCGCGGTACTCGCTACGCACGAACTCGCCGAAGACCCGCAGGTGAAGGCGACCAACCTGCTGGTCGACTCCGAGCACCCGGTCGCGGGACGCTTGCGTCAGCCACGCCCGGCGGCCCACTTCGAGCGCACGCCCGCGCAGCTCGGCGGCCCCGCGCCGACACTCGGGCAGCAGACCGACGAGATCCTCGAGGAACTCGGCCGCGGCGACGATATTGCGACGCTACGCGAAGCGGGCGTCGTGGCCTGACGGGATCACGTCAGGCTGCGGCTCGCGAAGGGGCCGATCCGCAAACGCAAACCGTCGCGTGAACCGCCGGCGATCGAGCGACGAGAAGGCCCTCGTGTCAGTCGAGCACGCTGTGCGCGACCAACTCCTCGAGGTGGCGGGTATCCCACCAGGAGAGCTGGAGTTGCTTGGCCCGTCGGAAATACAGCTGAATGTCGTACTCGATGGTAAAGCCCACGCCGCCCCAGACCTGCTCCGCCATCGCGGTGAGATCGCGGTAGGTCTGGCACGCGAACAACTTCGCCATCGGTGCCAAGCGGTCGATCGCCTTGCCGTTGCTCCGCGCCCAGGCGGCTTCGTAGGTAAGCGTCTTTGCTCCCGCCACGTTCGTGGCCGCGTCCGCGAGATAATGCGAGATCGCCTGGAACGCGCCGAGCGGTTTGCCGAACTGCTCGCGTTCCTTGGCGTACTCGGTGGTGATTTCGAGAGCCTGCTCGGCGCCGCCGTTGGCCTGCGCGGCTGCGAGAATGATGCCGTCGAGCATCACCTTCTCCCAGGTACTCCAGCCCGAACCGGCTGCGCCGATGCGATTGCTCGCGGGCACACGGACGTCGTCGAAGTCGGCCCGGTATTGGGTGTCGGAAGCCATGCTCAGCTGCTGAGTGAGCTTCACGCCGTCGGCATTCGGGTCGACGAGGAAGAGATCGATACCGCCCCCACCCTCCCCTGTGCGCGCCAGCACGACCATGAACGTCGCCGAGCTCGCGAAATGCACGTGGCGTTTCACTCCCGAGAGCAGGTAGTCGTCGCCATCCTTCGCGCCGACAAGCTGCACGCCGCCGACGCCATAGCCTCGCTCGGGCTCGACCCACGCCGGCGTCAAGATGGCCTCACCGGCGGCGATCTTGGGCAACCACGCCTGCTTCTGCTCGTCGCTTCCCGCTGTGAGCAGCACGCCCGCGGCCAGCACCGAACTCACGAAGTGCGGCACCGGCGCCAGCGAACGACCGAACTCCTCGTACACGATGGCTGCGTCGAGCATCGTCATGTCCGCACCGCCGTATTCTGCGGGGATCAACAGGCCGAGCAGTCCGAGCTCACCCAGTTGCTTCCAGAACTCCGCCGGATATCCGGTCGGATCGTCCTCGAGGCTGCGGACGACGTCGAGCGGAGCGTGCTCCGCGCACACGCGTCGGACCATTTCGCGAAGCGTTTCCTGTTCTTCGGTGAAATCCAGGTTCATGTCGTCACCTCTCGATGTTCGGGGGTCCGCAGCTGCGGGCCGATCAGGGTTTCCAGTCGTCGCCGGCGCGCTGCCACGGGTTGTCGTCCGCGTCGACCGGGAGTGCGATACGCGCGGTGCAGTCGGTGACAGGCTTCTCGTCGACCGTGAGCGTGATCTTCAGATTCGCCCAGCCGCAGCCGGACTCGTCGGTCTCGACACTCGCTACCGTGCCGTTGAAGGTCATCGTGTCGCCCGGGTAGACGCTGTCCTTCATCCGGAACTGGATCTTGCCGAGGCGCCCTTTCGGACCGGTCCAGTCGGTGAGGTAGCGCTCGAACCAGGCGGCTTGATTCGGCGTGTTCATGAAGATGTCCTTCATGCCATTGCGATCGACCGCGAAGCCCCGGTCGTGGTGCATCGGCCGCCAGTCACGGCTCGCCATCGCGCCGAGCACGACGGTGCTCGTCGATACGTCGTAGCGGAGCGGCGGCAAGGCCTCGCCTTCGCGGACGTCCGTAGTGGTGAGATTCCGGATTCCGTCCGACATCACGCCTCCCTCTTGTAGCCGTAGCCCGTATAGCTCTCGACGCCGACGTTCTCACCGCGCTGGTTGGTGTAGACGACGTCGATCACCCAGAAGCGCCCGATGCCGACCTTCGTCTTCTTCATCGGACTCACCGAGCGCAGAATCTGCGCCGTCTCGAGCGTGTCGCCCGGCCGCACCGGAACGCCGAAGGTGATGGTGTTGTCGGTCATCGCCGCTTCCGGCAGCCCGAAGACCTCCTTCAGGTCGAAGTGCACCTGCAGCGGCAGAACGCGCTTATCGCGATTCGGCGCCCAGTTGTGCGGACGGAACCAGACCGAGATCATGCTGGGCGGCGCAATCGGCCCACCCGTGAGTTCCTGAGCGACCTTCTCGTCCCAGTACAGCGGGTTCGCCATCTCCACCGACGAGCAAGTCGTGTAGACGTAGCCCATCTCGATCGGGAACTCGGTCTTCTCGACGTAGCGCTCCTCGCCGATCCACCCCTGCACTTCTGCGGGCAGTTCCTCAGACATGCGTCGCCTCTCCTCTCGCGCTTGCGCGGGTCGCCCACGCGGCTATGCGGGTCATGGCCGTTGCCTCGAAGCTCATTCGACCACCCCATCGCTCTTCAAGCTCGCGATCGCATCCGCACTCATGCCCGCCTTCGCGAGCAGATCATCCGTATCGGTCTCGGCATGCGGGCGCGTCCGGTGGATCGGCTGTTCGCGCCGCCCACCTGCAAGGATCGGCCCCACCTGCTCGAAGGCCCCGTGCTCGGCGTCTTCCGCCTGCATGAAGATCCCGCGACTCCGAAAGTGCGAGTCCGCGACGACTTCGGGGATGCTGTATACGGGCGCGACGCAGGTGTTGTTCGGCGCGAGTTCAGCCACCCAATCGTCGCGATCGCGCGTCACGAAGACTTCCTGGAACGCCTTGCGAATCTCAGCCTGCTTCGCGTCGTCCATCTGATGGGCTGCGTATCGCTCGAGGCCGAGCGCCTTGCAGAGGTTGGCGTAGAAGTGCGGCTCGATGGCGCCGACGGACAGCCACAGGTCATCGCGCGTGCGATAGAGATCGTAGAATGCGTAGCGGCCGGTGAGTAGCGTCTGGCGCGGCCCGGCGACCTCGCCGGTCGCCAAATACTGATCGATCGACAGTGACATCAGCGACAGCACACCCTCGGCGGCCGACACATCGAGGTACTGGCCTTCACCGCTGATGCTTCGACGCACCAGTGCCGCGAGGATCGCGAGCACCGCCTGCATGCCCCCGCCCGCGCTGTCCGCAACCGTCGCGCCGGGGATCGGCGGCCCGCCGTCCGCGCGCGGTTCACTGCACGCCAGGAAACCCGCCAGCGCGAGGTAGTTGATGTCGTGACCGGCCCAGTTCGCCGCCGGCCCGTCCTGGCCATAGCCGCTCGTCGAGCAGTA
>CAXMSF010000030.1:0-6516 GCA_964196055.1 uncultured Gammaproteobacteria bacterium
TGGTCGCGCTTCGCGCCCGCCTGGATGAGGTTCAGCTCGCTGATCGCCTTCTTTCGAACATCATCCGCGCGCGGTCATATTCGGTCTGGGCGAGGTCCAGCTCGGCGGTATTCGCCGCCAGACCGGCCTGGGCTGCTGCGAGTTCGATCTCGAACGGCTCCGGATCGATCACGAACAACAATTCGCCCTTCTCGACCCGATCACCGGGTTCGAAGTGCATGCTCCGGAGGAAGCCGGTGACCCGCGCCCGAACTTCGACGGATTCGACCGCCTCCGCGGTGCCGGTGTATTCGACGTAACGCGTCACGTCTCGGACGATCGGGTGCTGGGTCGTGACGGCCGGCGGGGGCGGCGATGCGTATTCATTGTTCCCGCAGGCCATGGCGCCGGCTGCGAGAATCCAGACAGCCAGGAAACGGCGGGAATGGATCGGACGGGGGTGCATGCAGGGCCTCGTTGGTCCGTACCCGGCCGATCCGGGTCGTGTCTCGGCAATCGGGTCCAAGATAGACGGTCAGGGTGAGCGAAGTCTACACGGAACCGTCGTTCGCGACCGATGCCGCGGCGTGTTCGCGAAAGTGATGTAGAGCAATCGCGCCGGCAGTCGCGACGTTGATCGAGTCGATGCCCTCCGCCATCGGAATCCGAATTCTCAGATCGCACTCAGCGAGTGCTGCATCGCTGATTCCGGGCCCTTCCGTACCGACGACCAGAGCGAGCGGGCCGGAGCCGACGTGCGCCCCACTCGCTGCGAGCGCAACGGCGTGCTCGTCCGGATGAAGCGCCGCGACCGTGAAGCCGAGTGCGCGCAGCCGCGCCAGCGGTTCGGGCCATGAATCGGTGCGCACGAAGGGGACACAGAGGGTGGCCCCCATCGAGGTGCGGATGGCCTTGCGGTAGAGCGGGTCGCAGGTGCGAGGACAAAGCGCAATCGCGGGAACCCCGAATGCCTGTGCGTTGCGGAAGATCGCACCGACATTGTCGTGGTTTGCGAGCGCTTCGAGCACGATGACGGGTGCGCGCTGGGGCGTCGTGAAGCGGCCCGGGTCGAAGGTTTCTTCGAAGGGCGGCTCGCGCTCGCGGCGGCAGAGTGCGAGAACGCCGCGATACATGTCGAAACCCACGATCCCCGCCATGAGCGTGCGCGAGGCGACGTAGACCGGGAGTGGATCCGGCAACTTGGTGATTCGGTCTGCGAGCGAGCGGCAGGCGCGATCGGAGAGCAGCAGCGACTCGGGCTCGAATGGCGAGCGATCGAGCAACATTTCGAGCGAACCGCGACCCTCGACGATGAACGCCTCATGGCGTTCGCGTAGATCGCGATCCTTCAGGTTGCGATAGAGAGCGATGCGAGGGTCGTCGAGGGTCTCGACTCGTTCTATCCCCATCGGCCGCTCCGCGCACCCGGCCGGAACGGGTGATTCATGAGCACTCTTGCCGACCCCGCAACGAGCTGCATGAATGATTCGAACTAATGCCCCTTGAATTCCGGCTTTCGCTTCTCCACGAAGGCGCTCGTGCCTTCCTTCGCATCGGAAGTATGTGCCGAGAGTACCGCCGCAACCGCCTCATAGTCGAGCATTTCGTCGAGGTTCGAGGTCAGCGATTTGTGGATGAAGCGGCGCGCCAGGTCGATTGCAACGTTCGGGCCGTTGGCGAGCGTCTTTGCGTATTCCATGGCTGCCGCGAGCGACTCGCCCTTCGGTGCCATCTCGTCGATCAACCCTTCCTTGAAGCACTCGTCCGACTCGAGGATGCGGCCGGTTTCGACCATCATCAGCGCGGTGGAGAGCCGCGTCACGCGGGGCAGGAAGTAGGTGATGCCGCAGTCCGGGGCGAAGCCCAACCGCACCATCGCGGCACTCATGCGCACCGTCTCGTCGCCGAAGCGGCGGTCGCACGCGAGCGCATACGCCAGGCCGGCACCCATCACCGGGCCGTGCAGCGCGGCGATGACCGGCTTCTCGACGTCTACGATCATCTTCGTGAGTTCCGCGAGCGGCCCCGCCGGAGTCTTGCGTTGATAACGTTCGAGGGGATTGTCGGACAGGCCGGGGATGCCGCGGTCGGCCGAGCCGCTCAGCCACTCGGCATCTCCGCCCGAACAGAAGCCGCGTCCGGAGCCGGTCAGCACGATCGCTCGCACTTCGTCGTTCATGCGCAGATCGCGAAGGAGCTGGACGAGGTCCGTCGACAGGGCCCAGTTCATCGCGTTCATGCGCTTGGGGCGGTTGAGCGTGATCACGCCGACGCCATCTTCGATTTCGAAGAGGTAGTGGTCTTCTTCGGCCATATTGGGGGAGCTCCTGTCTTGGTCTAAGCCTGTTGCAATGCGTGAACGGTTTCCTTGACCCAGTCCTCGTTCCGCCAGAGCTTCGGAGGGAGGTCGAGCAGAACGGTGTCGTAGATGTCGCCGCAGCGTTCCGCGAGCACGTCGGAAAATTCGTCGCAGGTCGCGACGATCGCCCATTCGTGCAGCATCTCATCGGTGATCTGCTTCGGCATCTCGGTCCACTCGCCAGCGCGCGAGAGCTGGTGGAGCGCGCTCGCGACATCCATCCAGTCGTGGAACTCGAGCACCGAGTGGTAGGTGGGAGTCGAGGCATAGAACGCGATGTGCTGCTTCAGGTCCTGTTTCGCCTTCTCGACGTCCTCTTCGTTTTCGCCGATCGCGAGAAATGGAGCACCGATGATGTCGATGTCGCTCAGCGCTCGTCCGGACTTCTTCGCACCGGCTTCGACGTTCGGCAGTACTTCGGCCCGAGTGTGGGCGAAGGTCGAGATCGGATGAAGCCGTAGGCCGTCGCAGAGTTCTCCAGACAACCGCGCCATGTAGTTGTTGACTGCGGCGATGTAGATCGGCACGTGCGGGTGCTCGATTGGCCCCGGGTTGAAGAACGGCGCCGTCAACGTGTACTGGTAGTACTCGCCCTGGTAGTCGGGCCTGCCGCCATTCTGGAACGAATCGAACATCGCCTTCATGCAGAGCAGGTAGTCGCGCAATCGCGGTCCCGGAGGTGCGATCCACGGAGCCGAATAACGCCGCTCGTTGTGGGCCTTCACCTGGGTGCCGAGGCCGAGATTGAAGCGGCCGCCCGAGAGGGCCTGGAGATCCCATGCGACCTGCGCGGTTGCCATCGGGCTGCGCGGGAACGCGACGGCGACATTGGTGCCTAGCGCGACCCTCTCGGTGTGCTCCGCTGCGATCGCGAGCGGCAGGAAGGGATCGTGGCCGGCTTCCGGAGCGGTCGTTCCGTCGAAGCCGAGCGATTCGACCCTGCGTGCGGCTGCAGCAACTCGTGCGATCGACAGCGACTCCTGGCCCTTGCCCGCGTACTGGTCGGTGTCGGGGCCGAGCATCACCGTTTCGACTCGGAAGGACATGCTCGTCTCCCTTTCGGCGGCGTCTTCGCGCCGTGCCGAATTCTCGTGGGTCGGCAATGTAGCTGAACGTCGTCGGTGGACCCAATCGCTTCGTAGAGGCACCGGCCGCGGTGCCGGGAGGAAGTGGGGTCGGGAGGGTGGCGGGCCGGTTCCGCGTTACTGGATGGCTTCCTGCTGCTCGACGTGACGGGCCCACTGCGCGGCGGCGCTCCGGGACTTTTCGTACTTTCCCGCTTTGGCGAATGCATCGCGGGCCGGTCCGAAGCGCTTTTCGGTCGAGTGGGCGATGCCGACCAGCAGGTAGGCGTTTCCCGGATCGTCGAGTCCGCCCTTGGCGAGCCCCTTCTGCAGTGCCGAGATCGCTTCGGAATGCTCGCCGCGTTCGAGGTGTACCTGGGCGACGCGGACGAAGAGGTTGCCGTCGCCGGACTTCGCCGCGCTTTGCTTCAGCGGGCCGAGTGCCTTGTTGAGTTCGCGCGCGTGCAACCAGGCATCTCCGAGGTTCTGGAGATTCTTTGCGTTCGACTCGATCTGCTCGTTCGCAATGCCCTTTTCGAGGACGTTTGCGGCTTTGTAGGGGATGTCGTGGTAGAGGTAGGCCTGCGAGAGGCGCAAGAGTTCGTGCTCGGTCGTCAGCATCCCCTGCAGGTAGGCGAGCTCCAGCGCAGACAGCGATTGCCTGTCCTTCCCGAGCTGCGCGTAGACGCTCGAGAGCTGCAGGTAGTAAGACTTCTTGGGGAAGTAGGTGATCAGGACTTCGAGCAGTCGCGCCACGTGCTTGAAGTTCTTGTTCTCGAACTCGAGCGCGAGTGCCATTTGGAGGTAGCTCTCCCTGGGCTTCTTCGACTTCTTGACCGCCATGCGAGCATACGGGAGGGCTGCCTTGGCGTTCTCGAGCTGAACGTGCGCCATGCCGATCAGGTAGTAGGCGCTGGCACCGGGATTGTTGGCCTTCTTGAGCCAGGGCTCGAGGATCTTCAACGCATCAAGATAGCGTTCGTTGCTCATGTAGAGCTGGCCGAGGTTGTATTCGGTCTGGCGGGTGGCGGCTTCGGGCATCGAATCTTGCGCCAGACATTTTTCGAAGTACGGGATGGCCTGCTTGTACTTGCCCTGGCTGGAGTATACGAACGCGAAGGTCTGGTACATCGATGCCTTCTCGAACTTGCTCAGGCTCTTGCGCTTCGTCATCTCATTCAAGACGCTGAGTGCGTCGTCGTACCTCTCCTCATCCATCGCTTCGAGCGCAGCGGTGAGCTTCTTGTACGCCCACTCGCCCGCGGCGAAGTTCTTGCGCTCTTCCTTCTCCTTCTTCTTCTGCTTCGCGGATTTCTTCTCCTGTGCGTGGGCGTCGCCGAACGGGGCCGTGACGCCTCCGAGCGCGATCAGGAGGCCGAACGAGAGCGTTCCGGCGAGCCGAAGCGCGTAGCGAGCCGTCCGATTCGTCTTGTTCGAGCGGTTCATCATTCGTCCATCTCGAAGTTTTGACGTACCCGTACGCCGGTTCGTTCCACCGCGATCCCGTCCTCGATCTTGGGCTTGTATTTCCACTTTCGGATCGCGCGTAGCATTGCGCGGTTGAAGATGCCGGGAGGGTCTGCATCGATGACGATCGGGTCCATCACGGTGCCGGCCGCCGTGATGGTGAACTCGACGATCACCCAGCCCTCGATCCCTCGCGCGGACGCCCGCGGCGGATACTGTGGCAGCACGCGCACGAGCGGGATGACGTCCGCGTCGCTTGCAGGCCCACCCAGGTTTGGGCCGCCGCTGATGTCGATATCGTAGTCGGCCCTGGGAGCCGCGATTGCGAGCGTCTCCTGGCCCGGCTTCGGGGTCGCGGACAGATTCATGTCCGGCGGCGGCGGCTGCTCCTCCTTCTCCTTCTTCTCGGGGAGCCGACGATCCTTGAGTTCGAGATCGGAATCCCGTTTCAGGCGCACGAATTCGATCAACCGACCGCGCTTCGCGTCGTCGGGTCCCGCGCCCTCCATCGAAATCAGGAACTGCATCAGCCAGAACAGGCCGAAGGTGATTCCGGCGGCGATGACGGTCGTGATGAGCGTGCGGCCCTTCATCCTTCGAGTCCAATCATCCCCAGCTTCTCAGTCGATCACGTCGGCGGCGATCGAGACCTCGTAGACGCCGGCCAAGCGCGCCGCGTCCATCACCTGCACGAGCAGGCCGTTCTCCGAGTGCTCGTCGGCCTGGATTACGACCGAACCCTGCGGGTTTTCAGCGTGCATGCGCTCGATGTTCGCGCGCACGGCACGCGGGTCGACCTGCCGCTTGTTGATCCATATTTGACCATTTGCGGTGATGGCCACCAGGATGTTGCCGCGTTCCTGCCGCACGGCCGTAGCGGCGTCGGGGCGGCTCACGTCGATGCCCGCTTCCTTCACGAACGAGGCGGTCACGATGAAGAAGATCAACATGATGAAGACCACATCGAGCATCGGTGTCACATCGATTGCAGCCTCGTCCGTCTCTTGCACGCTTTTGCGGCGCATTCTCGTCTCCTGCTCGTGCGTTCGCCGTTTCGCGGCCAACGCTTCTTCATCGTTGCGCTACCCGAAGGTCGGGTCGCGCTGCTAATCGCGTGTCAGCTGGTCTGCGACACGCTCGGTCTCCCGACGGGCGAATCGTTCCATGCTCACGCTGAAGTACAAGCCCGACAGTGCGGCGACCATGCCCGCCATCGTCGGGATCGTCGCCTTCGAAACGCCTGCCGCCATCGCGCGGACATTGCCGTTGCCTGCGATCGCCATCACGTCGAAGACCTCGATCATGCCGGTCACCGTGCCGAGTAGTCCGAGCAGCGGGCAGACCGCGACGAGCGATTTCACCATCAGCAACCAGTGTTCGAGGCCGACTCGAACCTTCGAGATCAGCTCGGCGCGAATCTGCATCGCATACCACGAGGTCTGATCGCTGCGCTGATGCCAGGTGTCGATCGCGGCCTGGGCTTCGGCCGGGAACAGGCGGCGGTAATACCACTGCCGCTCCAGGATCAGCATCCACATGAAGAACGTCACCATCAGGATCAGGTAGAGGACGTCTCCGCCCCGATCGAAAAAGTCGCTGACGGCTTCGATCGGATCAGCCAGCTGCAACGGAGGGACCCCCTTCGGC
>CAXMSF010000031.1:0-4183 GCA_964196055.1 uncultured Gammaproteobacteria bacterium
CGGTTTCGACTGGCCGGTGAAGCTGCGGGGGCGAGTCGGCGCGTCGATCGATCTCGACGGCGGCTGGGTCGGCGGAAGCTCTGACTCGAAGTGGAATGGACTCGTTCGCCGAGCGCGCTTCGACGCACGCGGCAAGCTCTATCATTGGCTGGGCCCCGCATACCGCTTCCAGTTCGCGATCGAAGAGGACAAAGTCTTCCTCAACGACTTCTTCCTGCGTTGGCCCATTGCGTACTCGTGGATCGATTCGGTGCGCATCGGCTACTTCGATCCGCCGTTGAGCCTCGCGGCGCTCGAGTCGTCGGCCTCGACGGCCCTGATGGAGATCCCTGCTCCCGCAGCGGCCTTCGCACCGGGTTTTCGCGCCGGAGTCGAGGCGGTCGGCACTCGGGCCGCGCCGGACATTTCCTGGCAGACGGCCATCTCGGCGGCGGGGCAGTCGGGACAGAATCAAGGCCAGGTTTCGAAGAGCGGCTTCCGTTGGACCGGCCGCGTCGTCTGGCGACCGACGCGCGAAGAGACGAACGAAGAGTCGCTGCTGCATCTGGGACTCGGCCTCGAGTACACCTTCTCGGGGAAGGCCGGCTTCGCCTTTCGCGCACGCCCCGAAAGCTTCCTGGTCGACTTCCTCGTGGATACGGACGAGATCGAGGGGGGAGCCGGGTTCACGGTCTTCGAGGTGGCCTGGCAACGTGGCCCGCTCTCGGTCCTGAGCGAGGTCTTCGGTGCCTTCCTGGGAACCGGAGGCAAGGAGGTGTTGCTCTACGGCGGCTACGCGGAGATCCGCTATTCGCTGACCGGCGAGACCCGGCCGTACCATCGCGGGAGCGCGGGCTTCGGTCACATGGAGCCGACGCGCCCCTTCTCGTGGAAGCAGCGCCATTGGGGTGCCCTCGAACTGACCGGGCGGGCCTCCTGGGTCGACCTCGACCACGACCCGGTGCAGGGCGGCAAGATGCTGACGACGAACCTCGGCCTCGTCTGGACCTTGAACGATCACGTTCGTCTGCACGCCGGCTGGGTGTACGCGGATGCGAAGCGGCGTGGGAAGGGCACCGAGGTGTACATCGTTCAATCCCGCCTCGAACTCCGCTTCTAGACACCGGTACCCGCGCTGGTGGGAGCGACGCTTCGAGGCGCTCGACTTCGTCAACGACCGTCTCGATCCTCACCTGGCCCAACAACGGCATTCCCGGGAGCAAGGGAAACGAGGTCAACTGCGTCCTCGCCTGATATCCTGCGTCGCAGGAGGTAGCTGAGATGGCCGATGGCGTTCCGCGTTCACCGCGGCAATGGGGGTTGCTTCAGGCGTTGCCCGCGCCCTTCCTGGTCGAAATGGCAAAGCAGGCCGAGGCCCGTGGCCTTACCGGCTGTTTCGCAACGCAGGTAATGGGACCGCCCTTCCTGCCCCTCGCAGTCGCCGCCGGCGTGACTCAGCGCCTCGAGCTGGCCAGCGGCATCGCCATCGCCGCGGCGCGCAGCCCATTCGAGACCGCGGTGGCGGCCCTCGACATGGACCGCATCTCCGGCGGACGCTTCACCCTCGGAATCGGAGCCAGCGTCCATGCGTGGTCGCACGGTGTCTTCGGCGCCCCGGAACACCGTCCTGTGGCACACCTGCGCGAGACCGTCGAGGCCGTGCGGCACATCGTGCGCGGCGGCCACCTCGGCCTCGAGCCCTTCGAAGGCGAGTACTATCGGGCCGATTTCAAGGAGCTGCCCGCCCTGCAGCCGCCGGTGCGCGAGGAGATCCCCATCTGGATCGCCGCGCTGCGCGCGCCGTTGGTGCGCTTGGCGGCGAAGATCGGCGACGGGCTGATCGGCCACCCGATGTGGTCCATCGAGTGGACGCTGGAGCAGATGCTGCCGGAATTCGAAGCGGCCCTCGCCAAGGCGGGGCGCAAACGCGAGGACGTCGAGCTCAGCATCTGGCCCTGGGCGGCTCCCAATCCCAACGAGGCCGAGGCCATCGAGGACGCGCGGGCGACCGTGGCCTTCTACGGCGGCGTCGCCCAGTACGAGTCCTTCTTCGAAGCCCACGGCTTCCTCGACGTGGTGCGCAAGCTGCAAAAAGGCGTGCAGGCCGGCGGCGACTACCGCAGCGTGGCCCACCTCGTTCCGGACGAGATGGTCTGCGCCTTCGTCGCGGTGGGCGAGCCGGAGAAGGTGCACGAGCGCATCGGCCGCCTCGACGGCGTGGCCGACTCGATTTGCATCGTGCCGCCCGCCTACGCCCTCCCCCCGGAGAAGCTGCTCTACTACGCGGGCATGATCGCCCAGACCTTCCCCGCACAATGAGCCGGGCGCCGGCAATGGGAGCGAAGCAGTGAGGCTCGAGCACCTGATGGACTACCACGTCGATCTGAAGCCGCCGGTGGACGTCGGCCGGGGGCCCCTGGGCCATCGCACCGTCTTCGACGTGTTGGGCGGCCACGCCGAGGGACCGCGCCTGCGCGGCACCTTCCTGGCGAGCGGTGGCGATTGGCTCCTCGTGGACGACGGCAATGTCGGCCGCCTCGACGTGCGCGGCACCCTGGCAACCGACGACGGCGCCCACATCTACGTCCACTATTTCGGCGTGCTCGAGCTGAACGAGAAGGTCCAGAATGCCTTGCTGAAGGGGGAGCCGTGCGACTACGGCGACACCTACTTCATGACCCAGCCCCGCTTCGAGACCGGCGACGAGCGCTACGCCTGGTTGAACAAGCTGGCGGCGGTCGCCGAGGGCCGCGTGCTCCCCAACGCCGTCGAATACCGCGTCTTCGAACTCGTGAACGGGTAGGCGTAGCGCAGCTGCGTCTCATCACATTCTGGACCTGGCCGCTGCAGTAGCAACGCCCTCGAATCCGGCTGCATCCGATTTCACGTGGCCAGCGACGGATACTGCGCGCTGACTACGCCCGATGGCTACACGACTACGGTCGTTTGTAGCCGCGCTTCTCCAGCCACGCGTTGGGGACCGTCGGGGTCCCGGTTCTCGCCGATCGCTCGAACGTGGAGTCGTCGATTTCCAGCGTCTTGGCTTCGTCGAGCGCCAGCTTCTGCTCCGGTGTCGGTTCGAAATCGGGATCGACGTACCAGCCGCCGTCGGCGGAGTCATGCGGATCGAATTCCGCCTTGATCCGCTGGATCAGTCGGTCGTAGTCCATCGCGTGTGAAGAGAAGGTGTGCGCGCCTTCGGGACCGAAGCTGTTGATTGCGATGCCGCAGTGCTTGTCGATCGCTGCCTGGTTGGTCTGTGCGACGAAGCGCCCAATCGCCGCGGCCTGCTTCGGGTCGTTCGGGTCGTACTGCGCGACCGTCTCGATGTGGGAGAATCCGCCGCCCTCGTAGAGCCCGCCGTGACCCCCGTCGCCCCCGTCGTCGAGAATCTCACCGCGGGCGATGAAGCGCTTCTTGACCTTGATTCCGGCTTGGGCGCTGCGCACGGAGACATCCCACGGAGCGATCGCCCCCAGGGAAGTCGCAAAGACTCCACCGAGTGCGATTGCGGCGCGCACGTTGGCGTCCGCTCGCACCAGCTTGCCGTAGAGAATGCTGTCGAGCGGATTGCCGCCGCGCAGGATACCGATGCCGTGCTGTCTCACTTCTTGGGCAACGAGGAACAGCAGGCCTGGAATCGAACGGAGCATCTTCAGCACGCCGATCCGCCGCGTGTACACGCGCAGGAAGCGAAGCTTGTTACGCAGCCCTCTCATTCCGGAATCGTTTCCGAGGAACCCGCCACCTAGAGCGGCGCTCATTTCCTCGATCGCCTTCTGCTTGTAGCGTGCCTCGCTCTCGTGCGCGCCGGTGAAGACCGTGTAGAGGTTGTGATTGAAGGCGTTGAGCAGAGGGATCTGATAGCCGCGCGCGGCAAGGTTGCGGTCCGGAAGCAGTGCCGGGATGGTCAGCGCTGGGGCGTTTCGCAGGCAGTGGCTGGCGATCTCGGCCTCACCCAGGTCGTAGCCGAGGTCGGCCATCGCACTCCAATCCGGGACGCTGAGTGTGCCGTTCAGATGGTTGTCCGGGATGTGTGTATGGTAGTAGGGCGACTGCCCCTCGACTTCGAGGCGTGCCGGCCCGTCCCAAGGGTAGAGCTTGACCGCGGCCTTGGTGAACACGCCGAGACCGCTCATCGCCCCGGCAAAGCCGCGGATGACCCCGCGCAGCGAGGGGCCAGGGCCGTCGCCGAGGAACATCG
>CAXMSF010000032.1:0-18626 GCA_964196055.1 uncultured Gammaproteobacteria bacterium
CCCAGCGGCTCCCCGGTCTCATTCGCCCTCGAAACCGCCGCCGGCCGCCTCGCTGATCTAGGCCTCGAAGTAGGCGACCGCCTCCACTTCCCCGCCCAATCCCTCATCACCCAAGCCCAGCTCCCCCCCCCCGACTAAACCAAGCCGGGCACTTCGCCAGAACGAATCCAAGCGCCAGCACCGGGCAAAAGCTCCAAACGAGCGCGAGGGCGGGCTGCCTGACGCAACCGTTCAAAAGGGCGCGGCAGGCAGCCCACCCTCGCGCGGCGCAGCAAGCACAGCCAGCTCAGCGCAAGTCCGGGTCGGCTCCGAAGTGCCCGCGAGAAGGCAGCCCGCCCTCGCGCGGCGCAGCAAGCACGGCCAGCTCAGCGCAAATCCCGACTCCGAAGTACCCGCGCGAAGGCCCCCCAGGCGAAGAGAAACGGGTGCCGCCGCTGGCGCTCACTGAGCTCGACCTTCGTGCCGGTGTGGCGCTCGAGCTTCCAGAGCACGTACGGGAGCCAGTCGCCGAAGGTCGTCGCGCTCTTGAGCAGGCTGATGAGATAGACGAGTTTTCGCCAGCGTTTGCGCCGTCGCCACGAACGAGTCGCCGCGCGTCTCCGGCCGGCCGGGAGCGTTGCGCGAGCTCGCTCGCCGACCCAGGTGATCTCGAGTCGCCCGGCGGCCGCGAGCGCTTCGAGTCCGTCGCGTGCGGCGCGCTCGAAGCGCGTCGGGGCGGCGAGGAAGACGCTGCGGATCGTGTCCGGCGACTCGGGACGCATCTCAGCCGCATAGGTCTCCGCGAGTGTGTTCTGCCAGAATTCCTCGATTCCGAACTCGACCGTGTCGCCCTCGCCGGGGAGCAGCGGGATTCCGACCTCGAGCGCCATTGTGATCGAAGCCGCTGCGGCCGTGGTGACCGACCGCCTCGCGCTTTCGTCGCGGGCCCAAACCACCCGGGCGGGTTGGCAGAAACGGGCCCAGATGCTCGAGCGAGGCGCATCCGGAGAGACGGCCCGCTCGAAGTCCGCGGTCGACATCACTGCGTACTTCGAGCGCAGCGTTCCGATCGGGCTTTCGATTTCGAGAAAGAACACGTTCGGCGGCAGCGCCGCGTTGACGGCCCGCAGGTAGCGGGAGCGGTAGGCCGCGCGGTAGGAGTCGACGATGACGTAGAAGTCGAGCACGCCCTCGTCGGTGCGCTTGCGCAGGCACGAGCCGTAGAAGATCACCGCGGCGACGGCGTCGCCGTGGCGTCGCCGGATCTCGTCGGCGAGCAGGCCGGCGGATTCAGGCGCGGGTTGCGAGAGCTCGCTCGTGACGAGTGCGTCGAGGCGCGACGCCTCCGCCGCCATCCGGGCTAGGCGCGGACGAAGGTGACGCGCCGGTCCGCCGTGATCGTCACCACCTCGTCCGGAATGGGTTCGAAGGATTCGCCGTCGATCGTGAAGCCGCAGTCGAGGCGAAGCTCGACCTTGTCGGAGTTGGCGCTGCAGTAGCCGTTCTCGGGCCGGACGAGATGGTTGGGCTTGCCGCGCAGGATGCCTGGAATCGTCGACCGCATCTTCAGTGAGTTGCTCGCCATGGAGGTGAAACGCACGCCGCCGTTCTCGCGGCCCCAGAACGGGTTCATCTGCAGGAAGAGCCGATCGAGCGAGGATGCGATGACGAGGTGGAACTCACCTTGGGGGACCATTTCGCCGTCGACGAGAATGCCGATCTTGTCCGGCTCGAGGATGCCCTTGTTATCGCCTTTTGCGATGCGCAGGCACAGGCCGGCAGTGACGAGGCCTGCGCCGAAGACGCCCTGGGACTTGCCCTTCGGGAAGATCCGCTGGGTCAGCTCGACCGCGCGGTGGATCATGCCTGCGCCGAAGAACATCCCGTATTGGAGGTGGCGTGCCTTCAGGGTCTCGAGACGCAGCACCGGGCGCTGGACCATCCGCTCAGCCAACCGCCCCGCGCGGGCGTTCTCGAGCAGGTCCCGCAGGCCCTTGACCGGGTTGCGGCGTGCGTGCAGGTCGAGCGCGGTCATATTGGTTCGGCCGCCGCGCAGCGGCGCGATCATCGGGATCCGCTCGAACTCGCTGGTCGAAGAAAGGATCTCGGTCAGCGCGAACTGCAGGGTCCCATCACCGCCGTTCACGACCAGCAGGTTCACGTTCTGTCGCGCGATCTCGGCCAGCGCTTCGGGTAGCGCATGTGCGTGATCGGTCTCGATGTGCAGTACGTCCGGGTAGGAACGCAGCAGCGAGAGAACTCGGGAAACCTCGGCTTCGTTCTTTCCGGCACGAAGGTTGTTCAGAACAGCAATACGCACGGCTACTCTCCAAGGGGTGGAGGAACGGTTTTCGTTGCTGGGGGGGGGGGTGGTGGGTTCAAGTACGTGACGTTGGTGAGCCCCGTACCGTGAATCTTCAGTTCATCAGGACCCGATCCTACGGTGACCTCGAAAGGAGATTCCGCCCACATCCGATGTGGGCGCATCGACAACGATAGCAGGAATCGAAACGGCTGTGGAATATCCTGCATTGGATCGTGGTGAACAAGCCCCACTCCGATTCGGATTTCCCCGCGGACGGCTGGTCCGCGAAATCTCATTATCTTGGGTATCGGATAGTCGGCGCTTTGATATGAGTCGGATCGACCCTCGTAGCTGACCTCGAAATCGCTGGTCTCGAACACGGTTTCGCCTGCTCGGACGATCGAGAGCCAGTGCGAACGTGTTCCGTCCGGCGCCTCGAAGTCGCGCAGGTGGATCGCGGCTTCGTCGCCGAGCGAGAAGAAGTCGAGTCTGCGCAGCGCGATCTTCGCTTCGTTGTGTTCCATCCATGTGTGGGTGAGTGCGATTCGGCCCGTGAGCTCGAGCGCTGCGGGCATGCCGCGGAACCAGACGGAGCCGCGGATCGGGGCGGAGGTCGCGAGCAAGTCGACGGCGGGCTCCGAACTGCGCGCTTTCGCGTCCCAAGCCGCGGCTGCGACCGGTTCGAAGCGCAGATCGATCTTGACCTTCTTCTTGTGGATTCGCAGTCTGTAGGGTTGTTTGCGCAGGTCGAGGTCGCTCGATCCGACATCGAGCAACAGGCCGTTCGGCCCCAGGTTCCAGTTCTGTTGGCTGCGGCCATTGCGCCAGGAACGAGCCGTGCCGTCGGGCTCGACGAAGTGCCCGTACGCCACGCCGGTCTTCTCGCCCGGGCCCTGGTTTGTGATCAGGAAGCGTGCGAAGAGGTGGTGCCCCGAATCGAAGCGCGCGACGAGATCCCAGTACTCCGACGCCGAGCCGCCGTCGCTGATCCGTGATGCCGGATCGCCTCGCGGCGCGGGAGCGGCCGCGAGCAGCGCGGGCACCAGCCATGCGAGCACTATCGCGGCGCGGATGCGTCGCGGCTGCGCATCCGCGCGGGCGCAGCTGCGGGCGGCGGGCTTGCTGAGTTTCACGCAGGTCTCTCCGCTTCGGGTTTCGGTCGCACACTAGGACGCTGCAAGGGTGCGGGAGCTTCATCCCAGGGGCCGATCGTTTCGCCGCGCGCGCGGGCGACGAAGGCTTGCGTGAGCCTCACGCAATGGAAAGCGATCGAAGCCACGGTCCAGATCGCGACCATCGGCATTCCCAGCTCGGGCGTGCCGGCGAGCACGGCGACCGTCAGCAGGATCAGATTCGGGTTGCGGCGCGCGGTGATGGTTCGAAACAGCGTGTCGACCGGTCGCCAGCAGTGCGTTTCGATCGAGAAGGCGAGCATGAAGAGGCCCTCGAGCAGTCGGCCGGCGAGGTAGCCGCCGACCACGATCCAGGTTGCCGTGTCGACCAGGCCGACCGCGCCGACTCCCCAGGCGAGGTACCAGAAGGGGGGGTGGATCAGGTCGAGACCGTGGTCGAGAACGTTCCCGATCGGGCTCGAGGTGAGAGTCACGCGTGCGAGCTTGCCGTCGACGGTGTCGAGAAAGGTCATCGCCCACGCTGCGAGGAGTCCGAATCCGAAGTGCCCTTCGGCGAACAGCAGCAGGGCCGCGATCGCGAGCAGCCAGCTCGCAATCGTGACGACATTCGGGTGCACGCGTCGCTGGGCCAGCAGCCTCACGACGGCGGCTGCTGGGGCCGGCCAGGCCCATTTCGTAATCAGGTCGGTGACGCTCTTGTAGGCGGCTCCGAACAGCTGCCGCTCGATCTCGGCCGCGGTCTCGGGCCGGACGGGAAGCACGTAGGGGGTTTCCGCTTTTCGCAGCGACGCGATGTAGGCGGGTGCGATATCCGCCGGGCTCACGCGCGGCAGGTCCGAAAGTCGCGATTCGCCGTCGCCATCGGCCAGCCAGGCCTTGGCTTCTTCGAAGCGCGCGGCGTCGACATGGGCCGCAACCGGTGTCCCGCCGCGCGTCGCATCGTGCCAAGGGGCGAGCAACAACGTACCCGGCGCCGCGATCAGGGCTTCGATCACGCGCGGATCGAAGAGCGCGTCACCGCGTAGCACCACCACCGAACTCGAGGCGGGCGCCGCGAAGGGTTCACCCGCCCGACTGCTCGCGATCTCCGCACAGCCCGCGATCCGGAGTGAGCGCTGCAGGCGCTCCTCGGGCGTCAGGCCCCAGATGGTCGTCGGCGCGCTTGATTCGGCGTGCACGATCCACGCGCGCGGTGCGCTATCGGTCGGTGAACTCGGCATCGATCTCGGAGCGGCACGGTCCGACGGGGGAAGGGGGGGCGAGGTTATCACAGCGTTCGCCCAGCTGGGCTAGCCTTCGCCGCTCCATTGAGGGGGTTCACCCATGTTTTCCGTCGCGCACTTGTCCGATCTGCACGCCACGCCGGTGCGGCCCGATGGTCTGCAGTCGTTGCTCAACAAGCGTTTCTTCGGTTGGCTGTCGTGGAACCTCCGGCGCAAGCAGGTCTATCGCAGCGACGTCCTCGAGGCGCTGATCGACGACCTGCGCGAGACGAAGCCGGACCAGGTCGTCGTGACGGGCGACCTCACGAACATCGGACTCGAGAGCGAGTTCGAGGCCGCGCGCAGCTGGCTCGCGCGCATCGGCGATCCCGATCGCGTATTCGCGATCCCCGGGAACCATGACACCTACGTGGCGATCGACCGCGACCGCTCGCTCGCGCACTGGACCGAATACCTGGAGTCCGATCGTTCGCCCGGGGCGTCTCCGGGAGACGTCGCTGATGTCGATTACCCCACCGTGCGCCGCCGCGGACCGGTGGCCTTCGTCGGAGTCTGCTCCGCACACCCGACCCCGCTCTTCAAGGCCGGCGGCACGGTCGGGACGGCTCAGCTCGAGCGACTCGAAGCGCTGCTCACGGAACTCGCTGATTCCGACGCCTGCCGAGTGGTGCTGATCCACCACCCCGTGACGGATGGCGCGACCTCTCCGCGGCGCTCGCTCTCGGACGCGGATGCGTTTCGGGCGGTGTTGCGCCGCACGGGCGCGGACCTGGTGCTGCACGGTCACAACCACCGCTCGCAATTCTTCCAGGTGCCGGGGCCCGATGGGCCGATTCCGGTCGTCGGCGTGCGCTCCGCTTCGAATCGCGGCAACGACCCCGAGAAACGCGCCCAATACCACCTCTACGACGTCGAGGCCGCGCCCCGTGACGCACCCGGCCCGCGTTTCCGCGTCAGCGTACGCGCGCGCGGCTACGATCCCGGGACCCGCCGATTCGCTTACGAGGGTGAGCGAGTCCTCTAGCAGGGTGCTGAAGAATCCTCCCGTCGCCACGTCGTGCGAAGGTTCCGATCGGGAATGTGCATCATTTCGGCGCTGTGGGGTCTTCTCGTTCGCTGAGGATCCGGTTCACGAGTACCAGGTCGGCCGGGCGGTCGACGTCGATCGCAGCTTCGGCCCAGGGCATCCGCACCGCACGCACACGCGCACCGACCGTGTGCGAGACGCGCGCGAACGCGGCGTCGAGGTCGAGACGCCGGAACAGGAACGCGAGCAGTGCGCCGAGGCCGAAGGCACGGACGAGCTTCCAGGGCTGCTTGCGGAAGCGTTCCGCGCGTACCCAGAATTCGGCGGCGCGCTGGGCCTCGGGGGTGAGGAACGCGAACAGGTTCGCACCCGAGATCCAGACGTCGCGGAACTTGAGCCAGGTGCGTTGCGTCTCGGGGTAACGCGCTCGGATCACATCCGATGTCACGACGGCGATCAGCAGGTCGGCCCCGTTGGCGTCCGCCCTGGTGATGTGCGCGACCATCTCGGGCGTGAGCAGCGCGTGGTCGGCTGTGACGACGAGCGCACGCTCGCCCGGCGTCAGCTTTGCGAGCAGGTCCGAGACGCTGCGGCTCGGGGAGTCGAGCGCGGAGCGGCACTCGAGGGATCCGGCAGCGAGCCCCTGGGCCAGTTCGGGCACGGCGTCGAGGGCGGACGGCTCGTCGATGCAGACCACGATCCGGCCGATCTCGGGGCACTCGCGCAGGACGCGGATCACGCGCAGCAGCATCGGCACGCCGCCGACGTCGAGCAGAGCGTGGTGGGGCGCGGAGTCCGCCGCAGTGAGCGCGTCTGCGAATTCGTCGGATGCTCCGCGCCGCCCTGCGAGTACGAGCGCGGTGAAGCTCTCCGAGTGCTTCTGCAAGATCGATCCCCCCCCCCACGTTGCGGTACCGCCCGGGGGCGGCGCCGGGCAGAAGATACTCGCCCCCGCGTGGACAAGCCTGCGGGCACGGGCTACCACCGCCCGCCGTGAGTGCGGGCCATCTCATGCACATCGGCGGCGTCCCGATCGGCGGAGGAGCGCCGCTGGCGTGGATCTCCGGCCTGAACGTGCTCGAATCCTCGGACGCCGCGGTTGCGTGCGCCGAGGCGTTGAGGGCCCTGGCGGAGCGTCGCGGGCTGCCGCTCGTCTTCAAGGCGTCGTTCGACAAGGCGAATCGCACACACGGGGACGCCTATCGCGGTCCGGGAATCGACGCGGGCCTGGAGATGCTCGCCCGCGTCAAGGACGAGACCGGCTTGGCGCTGATGACCGACGTGCACGAGCCTGCCCAGGCTGCGGCTGCGGCCGAGGTCGTCGATTGCCTCCAGATCCCGGCCTTTCTGGTGCGTCAGACAGACTTGATCGCAGCCTGTGCGGCCACCGGGCGCCCGTTGAATCTCAAGCGCGGCCAGTTCATTGCGCCGGCCGAGATGCGGTATGCGGTCGACAAGGCGGAGGCGCTCGGAGCGACCGGGGTGCTCGTCACCGAGCGCGGCAGCAGCTTTGGCTTCAACGATCTGGTGGTGGATATGCGCGGCCTCGTGACGCTCGCAGAATTCGGGCCGATCTGCTTCGACGCGACTCACGCGGCGCAGCGACCCGGTGCCGCAGGGGGTGCCAGCGGTGGCGACCGACGCATGGTTGCTCCGCTCGCGCGCGCGGCGGTGGCGACCGGCGTCGACGCGCTGTTCGTCGAGACCCACCCGAAGCCCGACGCCGCACCCTGTGACGCGGCGTGTCAGCTCGGATTCGATGCGCTCGAGGCGCTGGTCGTGGAAGCGTGCGCGATCCGGGCGGCGCTCGCTGGTTGACCTTGCAGATCCGATTTCCGGATCTCGCTCCTGGCGGCGCGCTTGGTCACCCAGGCGGGATGCGCGGCCCTAGAGTGTGCTTGCTCGGGCGATGACGGGGACGGGTTCTTTTTCGTCTTCCCTGCGGCGAAAGCCCGCCCGCGCGGCATCGAGGTCTTCCCGTGAGTCGATTTCCTGCCACCACATGCCGGTAATGGACGTCGTTCGCACGAGCATCGTCTGGGCCAGCGTGTTCACGACCGAGAGGTACCACTTGTTGAGTGCGTCGGGGTGCCGAGCCGTCCGTTCGAGGGAATCCCGCCACGCCGTCACACCGGAATCGCGGAACAGCAGCATGCCGATCGACTCCGCGTCGGTGGCTGCGAGCGAGAGCTTCTTGCCGATCGCGCACAGCCGGCCGTCGGCGTCGAGGGTGACCTTCATGTCGTCCTCGTCGTATTCCGACTTGTGATTGACCGTGACGGTGATCTTGGCGCGGGGCCCATCGAGCACCGTCTGGAGCACGTCGTCCTCGAACAGCGTGTCGCCGTTCAGCAGCAGGAAGTCCTCGGTCATCGTGTGGCGAGCCAGCCAGCAGGTGATGAGGTTGTCCGTCGTGGCGTAGAACGGGTTGTAGAGGCTGTCGACCTCGAGTCCCGGGATCGGGTGCGTGTCGAGGAAGTGTTCGACGAGGTCCGCGCCGAAGCCGACCATGACGGTTGCGCGCTCGATCCCGCAGTTGGCGATTGCACGCAGCTGGATCTCGAGCGGGGGTCGGTCCCCATCGACCGGGAGCAGGCACTTGGGCTCCGAGTTAGTCAGGGGCATCAAGCGCTTGCCCTGGCCCGCGGCCAAAACGATGGCTCTCATGGTAATCCTGTACCTATCGACTGCTTATGAGGATCGTTGCCTAGAGTCGCCCATCCGACCTAGGATTCGTTCCGTGCGGGGTGGTCTCACTGTAGTTCAGTTCGACCACCCCGATCAACGGAGAATATCCCCGCGGGGAACCCCTCGGTTCCGCAGCGTCACACCCAGTCAGGTTCGAGTCTTTCACGCATGAGTGATGATGGATCGCAGCGGGGCTCCGGCCCCCACCATCGGCCTCTCGGGCTGACCTTCTACCGCTACGTCGCCACCGAGGCACTGTGGCCGACGCTGTTCGCATTGCTGGGTCTGACCACCGTCGTGTTGACCAAGGACCTGCTGGGTTTCTCCGATCTCGTGATCAACCGCGGGATCAGCGGCTCGCTGGTCGCAATGATCGCGTTCTACGAGGCGGTCCCGATCACGGCGCTGATGTTTCCGTTCTCGGTGTTGTTGGGCTGCCTGGTCGCGATGGGGCGTCTCGGCGCCGATCGAGAGATCCTGACCCTCGAAGCCTCCGGTGTCGCGCCCGCGCGTTTGATCTTGCCCGTGATCGTCTTCGCGGGTGTGATGACATTGATGTCGGTCTGGCTCTCGGCATTCGCGACTCCATGGGCTTCTCGCTCCCTCGATGCCGCCTTCGAGAAGATCGTGCGCGAGAAGCCCTGGTCGCACATTCGGGCGGGTTCGGTCACGAAGTTCGGTGGCTGGCGACTCGACGCGGTCGAGGTCTCGAGCGCGGGCAACGATCTCGAAAGCGTGCTGCTGTGGATTCCGGACATCGGCGAAACGGTCTTCGCGCGCTCGGCCCGGATCGGCGTCACCGACGCGGGTTCGATCGAGATCGAGCTGCGCGACGGCAGCGTCGTGCTTCCGGTCACAGCCGGCCGGCGCTACTTGCGCTTCGAGACGATGACGACGCAGTTGCCCGATAGCGACAAGAAGGCGGAGCGCGACGCAGAGGATCAACTGAAGGGACTCTCGTTCGCGGATCTCGACGAACGCGCACTCGAATTCATCCGAAGCAAGCGAAACTCGCTGCCTCTCGCGGCGATCGAGTACCAACGGCGCATCGCGATGCCGGCTGCGACCCTGGTCTTCGGCTTCCTCGCGGCGCCGTTGTTCCTGATGCGTGGGAATTTCTCCCGCGCGAACGGTGGTCTGCTCGGGCTGTTGCTGACGATCGGCTACTACGGCCTGGTACAGCTCGGCGAGGGGCTGATCCAGGGTGACCAAGTGATGGTTCCGGTCGGTGTCTGGCTGCCCAATGGCCTGCTGACGTTGCTCGCGGTCGTGTTCCTGGTGCGGGTGTTGCGCGGGAACGTCTTCGGGCACGCGTTCGACCGGCCCCAGCTGTCGAAGAGCAAGACATCGAGGCTGGAGCTGCGCTCCGATTACCGTCCGCGTCGCTATCCACTGCCGCGCTACATCGTGAGCCGCTTCCTGCAACTCGCGCTGCTCACGTTCGGGGTGCTCTTGGTCGCGTATCTGCTGATCGACATCATGGAGCGGCTCGACTGGTTTGCCCGCTACGAGGCCTCCGGCCTCGAGGTTCTCCGCTTCTACGGAGCTCGCCTGCCGCTGCTCGCGTCGCGCGTCGTGCCGATGTCCGTGTTGGTCGCGACCGCGCTCACGGTGAGCCTGCTCGCGGTGGAGGGTGAACTGATCGGGATGCGGTCGTGCGGGATTCCTGCGCCGCGGGCGCTCCTGCCGGTGCTCATCTGCGCTCTGCTGGTCGTCCCCGCGTTCTTCACGCTGAACAACGTCGTGGTTCCGCGCACGAATGCGTTGGCCGACGAATTGAAGGCGAACGAGATCAAGGCCTCCAGCAAGGCGGTCGAGATCCAAGCCAAGGAGTCACGTGGAAGCTCGGTGTGGCACCGTACCCGCGATCGGGTGTTCGAAGCCGAGCGTTTCGACGCGAAACGGGGCGTCGCGCGCAAGCTGTCGATCTACTACCTCGGTGAAGACGGCCTGCCGGTTCAACGCATCGACGCCGAATCCGCCCACCACATCGGGCGCGGTGACTGGCGCCTCGTCGACCCCAGCTTGATCGACCTCTCGGGTGAGGGAGTGCGCAAGGGCGAAGCTCCGCGCTACGCGACGCTCGGCTTGTCGGTAAAAGCGAAGGTCGACACCATGCACTTGAGCGTCGAGGCGCTGAGCAAGCGGATCGAGGAGGTCGAAGCCGACGGTCACGATGCAACGGCGTATCGCGTCGACCTGCAGGTAAAGCTCGCTCAGCCACTGGCCTGCATCATCCTGCCCGCACTCGTGCTCTTCTTCGCGGTCGGTGGCCCGCCGTTTCCGGGGCCCGCGCAGAATCTGCTCTTCAGCGGGATCGTCGGGGTCAGTTATATCCTGCTCTCAGGAGTGTCGGCTTCGTTTGGCTACGGCCGGACGGTCTCGCCGGTGATCGGCGGATGGGGGCCGAACATCGTATTCTCACTGGTGGCCGGATTCCTGGGCATGCGTCTGTGGCGGCGCATGTAGCGGCTCCTCGCACCGCCAGGATGCCAGGGTCGAAGACCGCGAGCTTCGGAGACTCGAATGAGACGAGAGATCTTCAGCGACGAACACGAGCTCTTCCGAGAGCAGTTCCGCCGCTTTGCCGCGGCCGAGATCGAGCCGAAGGTGGAGGGCTGGAACCGCGACGGCACGACCGACCGCGAAAGCTGGCGCAAGTGCGGCGACGCGGGCTATCTCGGCGCGAACGCGCCCGAGGAGTACGGCGGATCCGGCGGCGACTTCATCTTCGACGCGATCGTGATGGAGGAACTCGCGCGCATCCGGGCGCACGCCCTGATGGTCGGACTTCACTGCGACATCTGCATGCCGTATCTGAAAGCCTACGCGAGTTCCGAGCAGAAGCAGAAGTACCTGCCGGGATGTATCTCGGGCGAGACGATCCTCGCGGTCGCGATGACCGAACCTTCGACCGGCTCCGATCTCGCGAACGTCCAGACGAAGGCGATCCGCGATGGTGACCACTATGTGGTGAACGGCGCCAAGACCTTCATCTCGAACGGCCAGATCGCGGACTTGGTCATCGTCGTCGCAAAGACCGACCCGCAGGCCGATCCACCCCATGCCGGGATCAGCCTGCTGCTCGTCGAGGCCGACACGCCGGGCTTCGAGCGCGGCAGAAATCTCGAGAAGCTCGGTTTGAAGGGGCAGGACACGAGCGAGCTGTTCTTTCGCGACTGTCGCGTGCCCGTCGCCAACCTGCTCGGCGGCGAAGGGCAGGGCTTCAAGATGCTGATGAACCAGCTGCAGCAGGAGCGGCTCAGCATCGCGGTCGCGTCGATCGCTTCGTGTCGCCGCTCGCTCGACGACACGGTCGAGTATGTAAAGCAGCGTACTGCGTTCGGCACACGAATCGCAGCGTTCCAGAACACGCAGTTCAAGCTGGCCGAACTCGCCACCGAGATCGAGATCGGACAAGCCTTCATCGACAAGCTGCTCGCCGCTCACGTGCGCGGCGACGACATCGTGACCGAGGTCAGCATGGCGAAGTACTGGGCCTCGGACCTCCAGAAGAAGGTTGCGGCCGAATGCTTGCAGCTGTTCGGCGGTTACGGCTTCATGACCGAGTATCCGATTTCGGGCGATTACGCCGATGCTGCAGTGCAGAGCATCTACGCGGGTACCAACGAGATCATGAAGCAGATCATCGCGAGGCGTATGGGCCTCGCGTAGGCCCGGCCGCGTATGTTCCGCCGACACTGCCTGGTTGTCTTCTTCGCGGCCGGCATTCTATTGCCGGCTCCGACGCTCGCGGAAATGCGTGCCGAACGAATCGTTGCCGAAACCGCGGATGAGTTGCTGATCGGTGGCCCCGAGGCGATCGGGGGTATTGGCGACTGGTACCTCGCCAACGACGTCGTCGAGGTGATCGTAGACGATCCGAGCAGGCGCTTTGCGAAGTCGAACCACGGTGGGACGATCGTCGATGCCGGCTTGCGCGATCGCAAGGGTGAGGATCAGTTCGCGCGGATCTTCCCGATCGTGAATCTCGACCAGCGGGTGTTCATCGACTTCGACTCGATCGGCGCTTCGGCCGACGAGGCCGAAGGTTGGGCCCGGCTGGTCGTGGCCAACTCGGGGCGGATGAACTCGGTTCCGCGCAACCGCGGTCTGGCGCGCTGGATCGATCCGCTGGTGCCGAGCGCGGAACGACTGCAACACGTCGCAGTCGAGACCGAGTACGCGGTGTTTCGCGGCGAACCGTTCGTGCATATCACGACGACCTTCCGCAACAACGGACCGACGCCGGCGCCGATCTTCTCGTACGGCGACGTCTGGATGCGCGGCGGGCGCAGTGGCCGGGCGTGGGTCGGCAACACCCTCGACCCGGAGCTTTCGCGCGGATTCCACCACCTGAGTTTCGATCGCGAGAACATGCTGGCTGCGGGCGATGCAATTGCCGCGTTCACCCACGTCGTCGTGCCCGGGATGCCGCAGTATCCGCCGGTTGCGTACGCGATCTTCGCGCCCGAACGCACGGCGCGGAAGCTGCGCCAGTTCGGAGTCACGGGTAAGCACGTAACACTCGTGAACGCGTTTTTCGGAGACCCGGATTGGGATCAGATGAGTCTGCTGCGGATGGCGTCCGCGTTGCGCAACGAGCTCGAGCCTGGCGAGAGCTGGAGTTTTCGGCGACGCCTGCTGATCGTCGGCAAGCGTGACACCGCGTCGTTGACCGACGTGATCTTTCCACTACTCGGATACGCCGACGGAAGCAGCGGCATCCGCGGGCGCGTCGAGCCCGCGGACGTTCGCCACGTCGTCATTGTGAGTGAAGTCGCGACCGGCGCGCCGGTCACCCAACTCGAGACCGATGTCGCGGGTGCCGAGGCCGGGCGTTATCGGGCGACGTTGCCGCCCGGCGACTATCGGCTGGAGCTTCGCGCACCCCAGCGTTCTCCTCAGGAAGTCGTGGCGACGGTTTCCACGGGAAGATTCACGAACATCGAAACGGTCGCGCTCGCGGCCCCGGGCGTTCTGCGCTTCGGCCCCGCGTTTGCGGACGGCGGCGCCGGGCGGATCGTCGTCGAAGGGCTCGGCGAGACACCCGATCCCGCCTTCTTCCCGGAACTACTCGATTTTCGGCTGGATGGCCGAACCACGCCGAGTGGCACGGAGGTAAACGAACTCCACTTCGTCGGCAACGACCGCGATCCCGCGCGGGTGGAAATTGCGCCCGGTCGCTACCGGTTGACCGCGAGTCGCGGTTTCGAGTTCGACATCGCGCAGGTCGAAGTCGAAGTGCCGGGCGACGGTCGCGAGCTGCAGATCGCACCTTTCGCGCTCGAGCGCGTGATCGAGCTTCCGGGTTTCGTCAGCGCCGATTTCCACGTGCACGCGCAGGCGAGCGACGATTCGGGAATGACGAACGAAGCCCGCCTGAGAAGTTTCGTAGCCGAGGCGATCGAAGTGATCGTCTCGACCGATCACGACCACATAGCATTTTTCGAACCTGCACTCGATCGGCTCGGTGTGCGCGATCGGATCCGCATCATTACCGGGGTCGAGGTGACGAGCAGCGCGCCGAGCCCCGCCGCCGCCTGGTCGATCGGACATCACAACGCCTGGCCGATCGAGCGCCAGCCGCACGCGCACCGCCAGGGGGCGCCTCCGAGCCAGAACATGACGGTCGCGGATCTCTACAGCCTGCTGCGCCACCGCTACGACGCATCGGTGATCCAGTTGAATCACCCGCGTCGCTCGCAGCCTGGCCGGGTTTCGGATGGCGCATTCCTGACCCATCTCGGGAACCTGGGTGAGGGCTTCGATCCGACCCGGCCGATCGATGTCGCCCCGAACGATCGGCTGCTCGTTCGATCCTCGGACGGCCGCATGCGCGCGGTCGACTTCGATGCGATCGAACTGTTCAACGGCTCCTCGTACGCACGTTATCTCCTGATTCGAGACGACTGGCACGCGCTGCTGCGCCAGGGTTTTCGCGCGACCGCCACCGCCAACTCGGACACGCACGGGCCCAACGAACCCGCGGGCTACCCGCGAAACTACGTGCGTTTCGACCTCGCCGGTGGCTGGGACGAAGCAGGCTGGAACGAGGCGGTGTTGGCGGGCCGGAGTTTCGGTACGAGCGGTCCGCTCATCACCGCATTCGAGGTGAACGGTGCTGGCATCGGCGAACTGGTCGCGGCACCGGACGGGGCCGTCGCGATTCTGCTCGCGGTCGCCGCGGCGCCCTGGGTGCCGATGGAGGAGGTTCGCCTGCTCGCAGATGGAGAGGTCGTGCGCCGCTACCGCGCGGACGAGTTCGCGGAAGGCGGCGTACTGCGGCTGCGAGCCGAGGAGCGTCTGCTCTTCGAGCGCGATGTCTTCCTCACGCTCGAAGCCGGCGCTGCGCTCGATGCTGATCGCTACGACTGGCTGGACGAACACCGCGGAGTCTATTCCGAGACGCTTGCGCCGGGCTTCGTCCCGATGGCATTCTCGAACCCGATTTTCGTCGATGTCGACGGTAACGGGCGTTTCGACCCGATCGGTCTACCGCTCACGGCAGCGAGCGACGCTGCCCCCATCGGTGCGGTTGCTGCGTCGATTGCGCTGATCGCCGGCTTGTGGTGGTTCCGGCGTCGGCGGGCCGCGTAAGCGGGCGGAAGCGTTGGCCGCTTTGCGGCCGGAGCTTCCGCCCGATGTTGAATCTGCTGCTGGGGTCGTTGCCGAAGCCGCTATTCGAGGCCCAACATCTTGCTGATGCCGACACGGTGGCCGCAGGTGAAGCCGCCGTCGACGATCAGCGTCTGCCCCGTGATGTACGACGCCTCGTCCGAGGCGAGGAAGAGTGCCGCATCTGCAATTTCCTCGGGCTGACCCATACGGCCCAGCTGTGTTGCTTCGATGACGCGTTCGAGGGGCTCCTTGAGGCCCTCGACGAAGGTGCTGGCCATCAGCGGTGTCTCGATGAAGCCCGGACAGACAGCGTTCACTCGGATGCCGCGTCGACCGTAGTCGATCGCCTGGTTGCGCGTCAGCAGCACGACACCGCCCTTCGAGGCGTTGTACGCGCTGCCGCCCTCGAAGCCCTCGATGCCTTCGACGCTTGCGATGTTGATCACATTGCCGCTTCCCTGGTCGAGCATCTGTGTGATCACGTGCTTGGAACACAGGAAGGTGCCCTTCAAATTGATGTCGATGACGCGGTCCCACTCATCGGCCTCGAGCATGTGGACCGGACCGCCGCCCGCGGTGCCGGCGGAATTCACGAGCACGTCGATGCGACCGAAACGTTCCACTGCCTCGGCGACTGCGGCCGATACGGCGGCCTCGTCGCGGACGTCGCCGATGTGGAAACTCTCTGCAGGCGCTGCATCCGTGAGCTGCTTCCAGGCGGTGGGATCGGGTTGAGCGAGGTCGAAGCCCGCGATGCTCGCGCCCTCTTCGGCCATGCGCTGCGCGCACGCCGCGCCGATACCCGATGCGGCTCCGGTAATGAATGCGACGCGTTCTTCGAGGCGGCCCATGTCGAGTTCTCCTTCGGCGTGACGCCGGCGGAATAGTCTAGCTGCGGGTTGGTCCATTCGCGTCCAGAACTTCCGCGTCGTCTCGCGACCCGTTGCTCGGGTCATGCTTTCAGCCCGATCCTGCGACCATCTCACAGCTCCCGGCGTCGATAGGCCTCGAGGTCGTCGCCGAGACGGGTTGCGAAGCGCGTGAAGCGTTCGAGCTCGCTCGCGTTGTACGGTTCCCAGATCGCCTCGATGGCCTGGGCCCGCTCGCGATGCAGGCGCTCGAGCATTCGCCGCCCTGCGGCGGTGAGGGAATAGACGCGCTGGCGCGCATCTGTCTGCGAGATCCGGGCGGCGACCAGCTCGCGGTCTTGCAGCTGCCTCAGGGTCCGCGAGATCGCCGCCGGCGAGCAGTCCTGACGCTTCGCAAACATCGACGGCATGAAGGCTTCGCCCGCGATCTCTTCGAGCAGCCGCCACTGGGCCTCGCTGAGTCCGATCGCGCCCGCGAGCTGAAGGCGGCGCTCGCGGAAGAGGTCGGTCAGGCGCTGGAGGCTCTGGATCGCGGCCAGGGTCGCCGGCCTCGCTTTCTTGTTTGCATTCGCCATATACTTAACCTAAGTTAAATATTAACTAATTGATCAGAAAGGATCGTAGCATGGATCGGCACGACGCGATTCGCGAAGTTTTCGGAGCCGCGGCCGAGGGTTACGTTGCGAGCGCCATCCACTCGGGCGGCCCGGATCTCGCTGCGATGGTCGAAGCGGCGGAACTCACTGGTGACGAGCGCGTGCTCGACCTCGGTTGCGGGACGGGTCACACCGCGATGGCGTTTGCACCTCGCTGCGCCGAGGTCGAGGCACTCGACCTCACCCCCCAGATGCTCGATGCGGGCCGAGCAATGGCGAAGGAGCGCGGCCTCGCGAACCTCCGATTTCGCGAAGGCGATGCGGCGGAGCTGCCGTATCCGGATGCGTCGTTCGAAGTGGTGACCTCACGGCTGTCGGCTCATCACTACACGCATCCCGAGCAGGCGGTTCGAGAAGCCGCGCGGGTACTGCGCCCCGGCGGACGGCTGCTGTGGATCGATTCGGTTTCGCCGACGGGTTGGGCCGCGGACACCTTCATGAACACGTTCGAGATCCTGCGCGATCGTTCCCACGTCCGAAACCACAGTGCCGATCAGTGGCTCGAGATGTTCCAGAGCGTGGGACTCTCCGCGAAGGTGTTGCGGAGCTGGAACATCCGAGTTGATTTCGACGGGTGGGTGGAGCGTGTCGCAACACCACCGCTCGAAGTGGTGATGTTGCGTTCGCTGTTCGCGAGCGCCACCGACGAACTATGCGATGCGTTTGGAATCGCTCCGGATCACTCGTTCGATATTCCGGCTGCGTTGTTGCGAGCGCGAGCCTGACTCGGTCGGTCGCACGCAGATCGTGCGCAGGAGTTGCAGTCGCATTGCAAGCTGCGGCTCGATCGGCGAATGCTGGTAGCGAGTTGCGCACGAGTTCCCGCCCAAGTGCACATCTCGTCGGCTCGAAATAAGGCCGCACGCCCGTGTGTTCGATAAGGCGGCATGGTCGGGCGAAGTCGAACCCTCTACGCGTGGAATGGGCTGCGCGCGCTTGTTGCGTCGGCGATGTTGCTGTCGTTCGTCGCCATCCCTGATTCCGGCTTCGCGCGCGAACCGTTGAAGGCCGAGGCGCGACGCCAGATCGACCGTCTGCTCGACGAAAAACGCAGCCGGTCGCGCGTCGAGCGCAAGCTGAGTTCGCGACTCGTGCTCGCGCTGAAGAGACGGCGAGGTCATCGAACCGCGCGCGACCTGCCGTCGCTTCGAAACCGAGTCTCCATCGACCGTTCCGGCCTGACTCTCGTCGACATCCGCGGCTCGGCCTCCGACGCGATGGTCCGACGAATCGAGGCGTTCGGAGGCCGAGTCGTGAATCGCATCCCGCGCTTCGGCGCGATGCGCGCTCGCGTACCGATCGATGCAGTCGAGCTGCTCGCTGCCGAGTCCGAGGTACAATCGATCGCACCGGCCGAGCGCTACATGCTCCACGCCCTGAATGCGTCGGAGGGCGATGCGGCCCACGGCGCCGACCTCGCGCGCCTCAACTACGGCGTCAGCGGCAATGGCGTGTCGATCTGCACGCTTTCCGACAGTGTGGATGAACTCGAGAACGTTCAGTCCACGGGCGATCTTCCCGCGAACGTCGGTGTTCTTCCGGGCCAGAGCGGCAATCCCGGGAGCAGCGAGGGGACCGCGATGATGGAGATCATCCACGACCTCGCTCCCGCGGCCGAACTCTTCTTCGCGTCCGCCAACGGTGGGCAGGCCCAATTCGCGCAGAACATCCTCGACCTGCAGGCTGCCGGCTGCGACGTGATCGTCGATGACGTGTTCTACTTCGCCGAGCCGGTATTCGAGGACGGTGTGGTGGCGCAGGCGGTGGAGACCGTTGTGGCCGCCGGCGTGGTCTATCTGTCGTCCGCGGGGAATTCGGGGAATCTGAACGACGACTCTTCCGGGGTCTGGGAAGGCGACTACGCACCGGTTGCGCGGCCATCGGTGGTGACCTTCGGCGAGGCGCACGACTTTGGCGGAGGCCGCAACTACAACACGCTGACGCACGACCCACCCTATGAGATCACGCTGACCTGGGCGGACCCCCAGGACGGGGCGGCGAACGACTACGATCTCTTCCTGCTCGACTCGACGCGAAGTGTCGTTCACGCGGCGTCGACCGACTACCAGGGTGGAATGCAGGACCCGTTCGAGACGATCGATTCGGGCGCCTACAACGACGAGGG
>CAXMSF010000033.1:0-3911 GCA_964196055.1 uncultured Gammaproteobacteria bacterium
GGCGGATGATCCGCATTGCAGCGGCGCGCTCGGTGTAGACCGCCGCAACCCCGGCGGTGCCGGCGGGAAGCGCGAGATCGTCAGCGGAGGCGTCCAGCTCCAGTCGCACGCCGAAGCGCCCGGGGATGGGTTGTTGCGTCCGCGTTCATACCCTGGTCGAACGTGTCCCAGGTGCGAAGAGCTTCTGCTTCGCCCACTGGTAGAGGAGGCCGGTTACGAACGAACCTGCGAGGAACACAGCGATCAGCGTGAGGGACTGACGGAAGGCGTGAGCGACGGCTTCCTCCGCTTCCGCTTCCGCGAGGTCGAGGGCGGAGACCAGCTGCGGGAGATTCTGCTCCCATCCCGGGGACGTAACGAGTGCGTTGATCTGCGCGACGGCATCGTTGAGCTGACGCGCGGTTCCCCCGACTTCGACGGCGGTATTCTGCCAGTCGACGATGTCGAAGCTCCGCCCGCCTGGTTTCGTGCGACCTTCAATGCCCACCAGGAAGGCGTCGGCCGAGCCCACGGCCTGATCGACCAAGGCGGCCATTTCCTTTCCCGCCAGGATCGTACGGCGCAGGTCCTCGGAAAGCGCGCGCAGGTGTTCTTCCTCTTGTGGAATGCGATCCAGAAATGCAGCAATGCGCTCCGTCGAAGCCGCCGTCTGATCCGCGTTGGACAACAATTGGCTCACCTCCGGCTGGAGGATGAACTGGTAGTAGGCCAGCTGCGACTCCCAACGCAGGGTCGCTGGTAGGTATTGGAAATAGACCAGATACCGCTCGAGCAGTACGCGCATCTCATCCGCCGCCTCCGACGCCTGGTCCAGCTCGGGCGCGAGATTCAGGCCGGGTACGAACCCCAATTTCCAGATCTCCGCCAGTTCGTTTTCGCCATGCTCCATGGCGAAGGCAGCGATCCGAATGTCTGCAACGTACCCCTGGTCGGGATTCTCGCGCAGCCACGCATCGATCAGTCTCTGCAGCGCGCTCAACTGCTCCTCGCTGAGCACGTGATCGCCAACCGCCCAGATGTCCGTCTCGACGACGATGAGAGTCGGAACGACCGCCACCAGGTCCGCGCGCCGATAGAAGCCGCCCACATCGTCCACTCCAGCCTCGGCGCGGCGCCGGGTAAGTGAGGTCAACACCATCATGTCGAGCAGGTTCACGGTCGGGCTCGGCCCGATCGCAATTTCCAGAGCGGAGCTAGTGAGACTGTGAGCGAGTCGAAGTGCTGCGTGGCGTTCGTCAGGGCGACTCGTCTTGTCCTCGATCCGCCCCATGCCCCACTCACCCACTGCGCTCATGTAGCGGTTTGCGAATCGCAGGACTTCCTCGCGCAGCCCGGCCTCAGTCATCTTTCCGGCTGCGCGATCGCGTGCCTCACGGTCCAGGCCCGTGAATTCGATGGAGGCTTTCGGGAATAGGCCCGCGCAGCCGCTCGTAAGGAGCGTGAGTACGACGAGGCCCCGGAAGGCGAGCTGCATCTTCATCATTCGAGTGTACTCCACCCCCGGGCATGCCTGCGGTTTCGACCCCATGTCGCCAACAGGTCTCGAATCGTTCACGCAATTGTCCAACGCGCGAGCCTGTAGTTGCAAGCGTTTGTTTTCGGCTACGCGTTCGCGGTATCCGTCCGCAGACGCCAAGCGGCCTACCCCAGGCGGGGATCCCGGATTGGAATCCCTGCCTCCGAATCTCTACAGTGTCGTCGGCAACGCCGTGCAACTCGACATCGTGTCGGAGCCCCTGGTGCACTAAGCCGAGGCTTTTCGGGCGGCGGATCCGTAGAGGGAAAACGATGAAGTTCGCCGGAACGACGAGTGAAGAGGCGCTGAACTCGCTCGCGGCCAAGTTCTGGATGATCGAGAACGCCGAGCACACGATCGGCGCAACCGACTACGTCTTCAAACGCGACCTGATCGGCGACGCGATGCTCGGCGCCTTGTGCAACGCGAGCGAAGCCGCCTCGGACCGCGGCCTCTGAATGTCTACGGAACCGGAAGGCCCAGCCGCATAGTCGAGGCGTCGATTCAATTGGGAACAAGCGCATCGTGCGGCCTCGACCCTCAGGGCCGAAGCCGCACGACACAACAGCTGCTCGTTAGCGAAGCAGCTCACGTCGGAAGTCCCGGCGATCCTCGACGTTGTCCCTCACGTCGTCACGGACATCGTCGCGTCGGTCCTGGCGATCCTCGACGTTGTCATCCACGTCGTCACGGACATCGTCGCGTCGGTCTTGGCGATTATCGATGTTCTCCTCGACATCTCCCGCGGTGGCGGACTGCGGGAGGATTCCCGTCGCTAGAAGTGCTCCCAGTGCAATCGCGATCCACGCTTGCTTCATCATCGGGTCTCCTTTGGATTGGCGCCCCGCCTCCTTCATACCATGAACGAGGCTGGATCAAACTCGTACCGTAACATGACTGCGCGAGACGAGGAAGCTCTTCGAAGCCCGACCCGGGCGGGCCACCCGCCGAAGCGAGCTTCGAGCCCGATTACGCCGTCGAGTACGCGGACAAGCGCTAGCCCAAGCTACATCTCAAGGCACAGCGGGCGGCAGCGGCGCGTCGAACGCTTCATTTCGAGCGCCGTCGCACAGGCTCGTGAGGTCACGGGGGCCTCCGCGCGCCGCAGGCCCTCAGCGAAGCACTCCGTCCTTCTTCATCTGCTTCGCGATCGCCCGCGAGGCCGACTCGATCACGTCCGCGACCGAGTTCGGATTCATCGTGTTGGATTTCCCGTCCCACACCTTGGACCTATTCTGGAGGTCGTAGAGGCTGGTCTCGAGGTGCACGGTGGTGTTGGTCTTGTAGTAGCCGGGTTCGTGAACGGTTTCCCAGGAGGTGCGGTAGTAGCCGTAGTAGCCGCCGGTCGGTGTTACCGCCGTCTCGTGGCTGCGGCCGGGCACGTAGGTCTTCTCCTCCTCCCTGCCGACGAGGCGCGTGATCGTCACGCCGTCGAAGTCGCCGTCGGCAATGGCCTCCCGGACAGCGCCCTCGGAAAGGCGGCTGGAGTCCGGGAGGTGGGTGTAGCTGGGCTCCGCGACCACCCGGTGCTTGGCGAGTTCGCGAGCGAGGTGGTCTTCGAACTGCCGGCGCGTGCCGTCGTCCGCGTGGACCGCGATCACGAAGATCCGCGCGAGGCCCGGGCCCGAATAGGCGGGGTCCTTCCACGCCGTCGGGAGGTCCGTGACGGTTGTGGAGGTTGTTCCGCATGCCAATACCGCGAGGGCCAGCGCCCAGCAGCACACGATCGACGACTTCGTCATGAGATCCCCCCTAGGCTGGTCGCGGCGCGTCTGGGTTTCTCCGGAATCGCGCTAGACGCAGCCATGATATCGTGCGGAGAGGCGTTGTCGAATTTCGCCTACGCGTGAGGACAGGACGTACAGCTGCGATTTCACTCGACGCCCGATGTATGGACGTACTTGAACTCACCGCCCGCAGTCCATTGCACGGATGGCTTGCGCCATTCAAACACAAGTGTATTCAGCGGGTTGCGGGTGGGGTGCCTTCGAAGAAATTGTCGACCTAACTTGCGGGATGGGCTGTCGCCCGCCGGTCCGGCAGCACGAGCCCCATTGGGAACTCGACACTTCGACGGATTTCCACGTGTCGCAGCCCTATTTGATTGCGATCGGGTTTGCGCGGGCGCGGGTGGCGTTCGCGCCCGGCAATGGCGGCGCGATGAAGAGGAAGGCGTAGTTGCCGTCCGCAGCGCAGGCATCGGCGAGTTCGTCGAGGTCGAAGATCGCACCCACCAGCAGGCCCGTGTCGCGCACCGCGAGTCTGCGCAGTGCTTGCGGGCAGTCGGTCTCGTTCGGACGCACCTCGAAGTCGAAGGTGTCGGTCGCCAGTGCGGCGATTTCGCGCTCGAAGATCCAGCGCGCGCAGCGCACCGTCAGGCCCGGTGCGGGGCCCG
>CAXMSF010000034.1:0-5405 GCA_964196055.1 uncultured Gammaproteobacteria bacterium
CGCGCGCGTCGGAATCCGGGCGTAGTAGCAGTCCGCGAGCCAGCCGCCGAGTTCGAATCGGAATGAAAATCGCCGCTCTCCGAGAATCTCCTTGAGCGTCAGCGCCTTCGAGGTCACCCCGATCTGCACCGCCGGCGGTGGATCCTGTTTTCGCTCGGAACGCGGCTGCATGTAGTTCCGCCACACCAGCCAGATCGCTGCCCGGTACAACGCGCCCTGCCGTCGCTTCGAAAACGCGATCGTCTCGCGTTTGTGGTTCGCGCTGCAATGCCGCAGCAGTAGGTCCGCGAGATTGACCGGAAACAGCGGGTTGCTCGGCGTTCGGGAGGCTTTGGACGACGTCACACGATGGTGGATCGTTCGATGGTCCAGCTTCGCGAAGGCCCGGGGGTAGGCCTGGTGGGCGTCGGAGTGAAGCTCGACGGTGGCGCCCTCCGCGATGAGCCTTGTCGCGAGCTCTTGGACTGCCTTTCGGGTGGCTTGGGGATCCGGGCGACCGAAGCGGGCCTCCAGACGCAGCCGTTTCGCCAATTGTTGCGGCTTGTGGGTACCGCCGCGGCGGAGTTCGGCGTCGTTGAAGCCGTAGACATAGTTGGAGACGCCAACGAGTAGCTGCAGGTCGAAGGGCCAGTAATGGCCGGACTCGAGGGTGCGGAAGCCGTCGAGCACGACCGGTTCCTCGGGAGAGGGTGGACGCAGGGACTCGTGGAACAACAGACAGTGGCGGCCGAGGCGCTCGACGTGTCGTTGTAGCGTCGCGTGCCGGACCCCGGTGGCGCGGGCGATCTGGCGCAATCCCGAGCAGTTGAGGATGCCCCAGAAGACGGTTTTCAGGAGCTGCGGAGACTTGAGCCAATAGTCGACGGCGAAGGTCTGTGAACTGAAGTTCCGGCGGCAGTGTTGACAGATGTACCGCTGAACGCGGCGCGGGCCTTTGGCGCGTTCGAAGAAACCCTTCTTCTTGAAGCGCCAAGTTCCTGAATCATCATGGGAATCGCAGTCGGGGTTCGGACAGTGCGGGGGATTGAAGCTCCGAAGGCGACGCTGCATGCGGGCCCATGCTGCAACGGGCGTGCCGGACCCAATCTTCGAGCCACGACTCATTCCATCCGCCGCGATCAGATCGGATCTTGCCTGCCCCGGATCGCCAGCGGCCCGTGGAGCGACAACCACACGCCGAACGCAGTGCCCAGCGTGTTCCAGAGCAAGTCGGTCGACGACGAGACTCGCTCCGGCAACTGCACTTGGTGCAACTCGATCGCCAAGCTCAGGAAGAAGCCGAACGCAACGACCGCGAGAGCGACCGATCGACCGGCCGGTCGACCGCGACGACACATCACCGCGACCAGGAAGAAACCCAGCGGCGCGAAACCGATGAAGTTCAGGAGCGCGTCGCGGCCGTAGGAGTCGACGCTGCGCTCCCGCAGATTCGGAAACTGGAGTACCGGCATTCGCAGGCGCCGAAACTCCAGCGGAACACGCAACGCTGGACCGGATGCACCGCTGCTCTCGGCAGACTCGCCGCTGCGCTCATCGAAGGGATACAAGGCCGCCAGCCCTGCCACGCCCGCGAACGACGCGACTCCGTCCGCCCGCGCCGCAGCGTGATGCGAGGCCACTTCCTCGGCAGTGAGTGCGCGCCGGTAGATGGCGATGCCGAGCAGCTCACCATGCCAGGCCGTGGTGCCGGACGCCGAATTCCCGAGCACGAGACGACCGCCGAAGCCTTCATCCACGCCGATGATCGGAATATTGGAGCGGTGCTCCGACTCCTTCCCATCGAGATACAACAAAGTTCCGGCCGGCCCTGAGGTCAGCGCGATCATCAGCGGGTGCCCGCGAAACAGCAGACCGAGGGAGCCGAGTTCGCGATAACGGCGCCCGGCGTCACGTTCAGGAAGCCGATTGCGGATCACGAGACCCGACTTCCACTGTGCGATGAGCAGCGGCTCGACCGCATCACCGTCGAAGAACGAGAAGATCTGCCCGAGCCGATCGTCGGGTTCTCGGAAAGGCCGGATCCACAGCTCTACGCTGACCTCGCCGGCTTCCGCGCCCGGCTCCCAGATCAGCGGCGCGTTCGAGTACGCGATCCCGCGCCCGTCGAATTCGAGCCCCGGCCCGGGATCGAGCCAACGCACCTCGTTGCGAGGGTGGAGATCGACCGGAACGACGCCCGCGTAGAGAATTGCGGCAATCGTGACGAGTAGCGCGATGATCGATCCCAGAGCGAACTCCCTGCCCAGCTCGTTTGAAGTTCCGTGCGATCCGGTCAGTAGAACCAGCCCGCTCGACGTTCGAGCCCCGTCGCAATCATGCTGCGGATGACGTCCTTCACCACCTCCACCTTCTCTCGAATCGCGGAGTCCTCTTCGGTGGGATCGCCCTCGAAGCAGAGCGGCTCACCGAATTCGATCTGATATTTCACCGGCAGCGGCACGAAGCCGGCCGGACCCAGCCAGGGAAAGGTCAGGGTAATCGGAAACGCCGGTGCGCCGATCAACTTTCCGATCGAACGCAGGTTCGCCAACCCCGGGCTCTGTTCTTCGCTGCCCACGATACCGACCGGAACGATCGGCGTGCCTGTCTCGAGCGCGAGGCGCATGAAGCCGAGACCGAACTCCTGGAGTTCGTAGCGGTGCCGGTAGGTCTTCACGAATCCCCGTTGGCCTTCTGGAAATGCCATGATGGCTTCGCCTTGTTCGAGCAGTTGAGAACAGTTTTCGGGCGTTCCGACCACGGAACCGAAACGCTGCATGTAGACGTTGAAGAATGGGATCGTCGGCAGGAAATACTCCGCCATCCCCCGCACGATCCGCGGCGGCTCGCCCTCCAGGAACAGCGCCGCCGCGAGCATCGCGCCATCCCACGCGAAGGTATTACCGGCGTGGTTGCCGATCAGCAATACGCGGCCCGGGGGCACGTTCCCCAGGCCACGCGCCGTGACGCGGAACCACGAGCGATAGATCCACGCCATCGCGAGCAACAGCGTGCGATTGAATTCCGGGTCGAATCCGAACGGGTCGAAACCGTACTCGTTGAGCCGGGTCGGCAGCCTCGCGAGTCGCTCCTCGATCTCTTCGAGTTGCGTACGGAAGCGCTCGGGAATAGGCCAGGCCGACGATTCCCGCTGCTGCCGATCGCGACCGGCAGCCCGCGCGGGCCGGGATGTCATCCGAGTTCCGCCCGGAAGAGCCCGAGTAGCGCGGCCCAGCCTTCCGCTGCCGCAGTAGCGTCATAGACGTCGGGGCGCGTGTCGTTCATGAACGCGTGCTGCGCACCCTCGATCGTTCGAACGCTCGCCCGCACGCCCGCAGCCTCGAAGTCCGCCGATAGCTGCTGTACCGCCTCGGCCGGGATGAAGGCATCGTTCTCCGCGAAGACCGCGAGCACGGAGGCCCGACAGTCCGCGAGGTCCAGCGTCACGTCCGGATGAACACCGTAAAAATCCGCCACGGCACCGATCCGCGGATTCTCGCAAGCTGCGGCGAGCGCCAACTGCCCGCCCATGCAGAACCCCACCACGCCGACCTTTGCCCCGATCGTGTCGCGATTCAGCAGCTCGCCGACCGCAGCGTCGAGATCGCGCAATGCGCGTGGAATTTCGAGGCCCAGCATGTAGCGACCCGCTGCGTCGGGGTCGTCGGCGCTACGACCATGGTAGAGGTCGGGCGCGAGTGCGACGAAGCCTTCGCGGGCGAGCCGGTCACAGACATCGCGAATGTGAGGTACCAACCCCCACCACTCCTGTATGACCAGGACACCCGGACCGCGACCGGATTCCGGCGTCGCGAGGTAAGCCGACAGTGCCTCGTCGCCGTTTGCAATCTCGATCTCGCTCCCCGCTCGCTCCGCCCCCATACCACCTCCGGGCTCCGATGTTGCATCTCCAAGAAGGTTACCGCAGCGAGAGCAGCCAGCGCGGCCACGGATGCATGTACACTTCGGACGTGGCCCGACCCAGCGACTCCGCGCTCATCGACGCTCTCGGCCGTGTCCCCGATTCCGTCCGCGCCGTCGCCGACACCCTCACCGCGGCGAATCACGAGGCCTACCTCGTGGGCGGATGCGTGCGCGACCGGCTGCTCGGCCGCCGCGTCTACGACTTCGACCTCGCCACGTCGGCCGACCCCACACAGGTGCTCGAGTTGCTGCCGAGCGCCGTCCCGATCGGGCTGCGTCACGGGACCGTGATGGTCCCGACCGGCGACGGCCCGGTCGACATCACGCGCTTTCGCGCAGGAGGTGGAATCGAGGCCGACCTCGCACACCGAGACTTCACGATCAACGCGATGGCGTACGAAATCACGACCCGGAAGCTGCTCGATCCGCTCGGGGGCCTAGAAGACCTCCATCACCGGCGAATCCGCGCGGTCGGATCGGCATCCGATCGCTTCGATGAAGACCCGCTGCGCGGGCTGCGCGCTGCACGCCTGGTTGCGACTCTCGACCTCGCGCTCGACCCCGAGATCGAGCCTGCGCTCGCGAATCTGAGAGAACGCCTCCCTGGTGTCGCGCGAGAGCGAATCCGTGGCGAGTTCCAACGCCTGCTGCTCGGCCCACACGTCGAATGCGGCCTCGCGTTGCTCGTGCGCACGGGCATCGCAAGCGATCTCTTCGGCGAGCTACGACCCGACGCCGTGGCCGTCGTCGCGGGATTACCGCAGCACCTCGAGCTTCGGTTGGCGGGATGGTTGCGCGGAGTCACCGCCGAGCGTGTGTTGGCACGCTTGCGATTTCCGCGCCGAACCGCACAGCGAGTCGGGCGCCTGCTCGATCACCACCCGATCGGCGCGGGCCTGAACCCGAAACGAGATGTCGCGATTCGCCGGCTGATCCAGAAGGTCGGGGTCGACGACATCGCACTCCTCAATACGCTTCGAAGCGTCGAGATCGATGTCGCGGGCGGCCCCGAAGCCGCTGCGGAGCACGCCAAGCTGGCGGCGCTCGGTATTGCGATCGAGCGCGTCCAGCAAGCGGGTGCACTCGCACTGCGACGTTTCGACCTCGCGCTCGACGGTCGCGAGGTGATGCAGATTCTCGACTGCGGGCCCGGACGGACGGTCGGGCTGGCGTTGCGACACCTGACGGAAGCCGTCATCGAGGAGCCGAGCCGCAACACACCCGAAGAGCTGCGCCGACTGCTCGCGACCTGGGCGGAACGCGGAGACTAGCCGGGCAGTCGATCCAGGATCTCGCGCACCTCGGGGAATCGTCCGACCGACTGCTTCGAGAAGATCCGTTCACCGTCGACCGTCACGTCGAAGACACCGCCGCCGCCCCGAATGAGCTCGGCTTCGATTTCGGTTTCTGCCTTGATCGCGGCCGCCAAACTGGAGGCCTGGGGAAGGAAGTTTCAGGCCCCGCAGTACTCGATCGAGATCTTCACTTCAGTCCTCCTCTAC
>CAXMSF010000035.1:0-9926 GCA_964196055.1 uncultured Gammaproteobacteria bacterium
GGTCGCAATGGCGAGATCCAGCTTGCGAATCCCCAACGCCGCCAGCGCGGGCACCACGACGCGCGCGCCGAGATCGAAGCCGCTGCGCAACGCCGGCCCGGCATCGATCAGGATCGCGGCATCGAGACCCTGGACGATCAAGGCATCGCCCTGCCCCACGTCGAGCACGACGACGCGCGGTGGGGCGGGCCCGACAGGCCTCGGCGGCGCGTGCACGAGGACCAGGCTGATCGCCATTGCGAGCGCAACTCGGCTGCGGGTCCGCTTCGCCTGAAGGGAGAAGCCTGCGAGCGCGAGCAAGACGCAGACGGCTGCCGAAGCCGGCGGACCGATCGCAGGAACGATCGGCAGCGCGCGATCGAGCGCAGTCGCCGCCGCGCCGGTCCACTCGGCCGCAATGCCTGTAACACGCAGCACCCCCCCGACCCAAGGCCCGGGTTCGAGCGCGGCTGCGACGAGCGAGAGGCCCGCCGCAGGCAGCAGCACGCAAGCGGTCCACGGAATCGCGACCAGGTTGAGCGCGAGAGCGAACGGTGCCGCGCGGCCGAAGTGCAATGCAGCCACCGGCGCAGTCAGCGCGACCACACTCGCACTCGAACGCAGCAACGACGCCAGATACCCCACGACCGCGCCACGCGACGCAGCGTTTGCCGGAGCGCGCCGCGCGGCCGCGATCAATGCGGCGGTCGCGATGAAGGAGAGCTGTGCGCCGGGCTGGAACAACGCCCCCGGATCCTGCGCGAGCACCGCGAGTGCGGCCGCGGACAGCAGCGGCCAGGCGGCGCGGCGACGCCGTCCGGTGAAGGCGAGCGCGAGCCCGACGAGCAGGATCGCAGCGCGTCGGACCGGCACGCCCCAGCCGGTCAGTGACGCATAGCCGAGCGCGGCGGCCAACGCGACGAAGAGTGCGATCCCGCGCGTGTCGCAACGCGCCGCGAGGAACGCAGAGCGCCCGAACGTGAGGCGCGCAACACCGAACGCGATGCTGGCGACGAGCGCGAGGTGAAGGCCCGATACCGCGAGCAGGTGCGATATTCCGAGCCGTGCAAAGGCGTCGTTGAGTTCGGGCGAAGGGGCACTGCGATCCCCGAGCGCGAGTGCACGCAGCAGCCCCGCCCCCCGCCCCGCGGCGCCGAGACGCTCGTTCCAGTCGGCGCGTCGTCGGGCGACCCAGACACCCGGACGCAGGCCTTCGCGCTCCGGCAAGCGTACGTGCAGCGCGGGGTGCAGCAAACTCCCGACGGCGCCGATGCCCGCGCGGTCGAGCGCGAGGTCGGGCGACGGTGAGCCCGGATTGCGGCGCTGCGACGGCGCGCGCAGTCGCGCAGCGAGCCACACACGTTCGCCGGGCAGGCGCCGTTCGATCGCGCTCAGGCCCGCGGGCGTCGGCTCACCGTACAGCCGAACACGTCGCGGCAGCTGCGCATCTCCAGGGCCGGCAGCGGTGACGTCGCGCAGGTCGACCCGGTAACCGGATGCGCCCGCGACCACCGAGTCGACGGTCGCCGCAAGCGCGCCTTCGACAGCTTCCGCCGAGCGCCGAGCACGCGCCATCTCGATTCGCTGCGCGTGCGAAAGCGCTCCCGAGCACGCAACGAGCAACACTGCGGCGGCCCACAAGCGACGACCCCGCAGCAAGGCACAAACGCCGGCCGCGAGCCCGAGCAACGCCCCCGCCTGCGCTGCCGCAGACGAAAGCACCCCGGCGTCGGCGAACACGATGCCGCAGATCTGCGCCAACACGAGTGAGGGGAGCAATCGCAGCGGAGACGGCCCGGGGACCGGGGATTCCGAGCCTAGCTGCGCGTTGGTCGCTTTGCGACCAAAGCTTCCGCATCGTCCAGTGAAACGCGAGGCGTTTCACCGTCCTGGCTGCGCGTTGGATGCTTCCGCGTCTTCCAGTGAAACGCGAAGCGTTTCACCGTCCTGGCTGCGCGTTGGCCGCTTTGCGACGAATGCTTCCACGTCGTCCGATGGCCCGATTCTCGGCCCATGGTCCCAGCCCCCGCCATTCTCACCAGGGCTGACGATCGGGACACGAGCCGGTACCTCGAAGCATCTCAGGTGTATCATCGAGCCGGCGCGCTGGATCCGCCTCGCGAGTCCGGCGAAAGGAGAAAAGCTTGGGACTCTACGATCGATACGTTCTTCCCCACATGATCAGCCTTTCCTGCGGCACTCGGCCGATCTGCAAGCAGCGCGAAAAGGTGGTTCCCCTGGCCGAAGGCCGCGTGCTCGAAGTGGGCATGGGCTCGGGCTTGAATCTGCCCTATTACGATCTCGACAACGTCAGCCATGTCTGGGGATTGGAGCCTTCGGAAGGAATGCGCCTTCGAGCGCAGAAGAACCTCGCGCACTCCCGTGTCGACGTAGAGTGGCTGAACCTTCCCGGCGAAGAGATCCCGCTGGACGACGACAGCGCCGACAGCGTGCTCCTGACCTTCACCCTGTGCACCATCCCCGACTATTCGGCCGCCCTCGCCCAGATGCACCGCGTACTCAAGCCCGGCGGGAAGCTCATCTTCTGCGAACACGGCGCCGCACCCGACGAGTCCGTCCGCCGCTGGCAGGATCGCATCAACCCCCTGTGGAAGAAGCTGGCCGGCGGCTGCAACCTGAATCGCCCCATTCCCAGCTGCCTCGAGCGGGCGGGCTTTGCCGTCCAGAAACTGGAGACCATGTACCTGCCGGGTACGCCCAAGATCGCCGGCTTCAACTACTGGGGTTTCGCAACACACGGCTGAGACCGCGCGAGGCGATGAGTCGAGCAATCATCGATCTGTAGCGGGAAGGGAGCCGGGCGAAGCATTGGCCGCACCGCGGCCAATGCACAGGTAGCGAAACCCGGAAGATCGGCGGGGCCGCGCGGGGCGTTTCGAGTCAGTGCAGCGTCTGACCGACGTGATCGGCGCCGCGCTTTCGCAAGCGCGAGACGTAGGCGGACAATACGCGCAGTCCCTCGTCGAGCTTCTGCACCTCTTCGCGGAATCCCTGCATCAGCCGCTGCACGTCCGCGATGTCCTGCGGATCGACCCCAGGCCGCTCCGGATCTTCGCGTTGCTCGCCATACGCGGCCGCCACGCTGCCGAGAACCGCCGCGGCCTCCTCGTCCGACAGCTTCGCCACCGTCGGCTCGAGCTTGCGCGCAAGCGTTTCCGAAATCTGTTCGGCCATTCCGAGCCGTGCGAGATCCGATCGGATCCGTTCGCGCAGATCGACGCGCTCGACCACGGGGCGATCGCCCGGAAGCGCATTTCGCTTGCTGTCCATCGCGGGCCTCCCAGCGGGCGAAGACCGCCCGACCGCATAGCGCTTCCAAAGAGCAAGATCGGTGCCAGCGAGGATCGACTCGAAGAAATCGCCGCAACAAACTGATTTCAATACGAAATTCTGTATTTCTAGAAATTCTCGCTCGATGCCCGGATCGAGATCCGTGAGTACTCCGCTGCCCATTTGGGAACTCAGCTTCCGTCGGACTCCTTCGCCTCGGCGAGTTCGCTGAAGAATCCGTGGATCGCGACGGCGTCCCGCTCGCTGATGCCCGGCACTTCGCGCAGACGCTCGAGCGGCGCCTCTTTCACCGCCCGCAGCGAGCCGAGCTCGCGCAACAGCGCCCGGCGCTTCACGGGTCCGATCCCCGGCAGCTCCTCGAGGATCGACGTAAAATTCTGACGCGATCGCAGCGAACGCTGGAACTCGATCGCGAAGCGATGCGACTCGTCCCGCACGTGCTGGAGGTACAGCAGGCCGCGCGAACTCGGCGGCAGCAGGACCGGATCCCGACGCCCGGGCCGATACAGCCGCTCGGCCTTCAAACCACCGCCGCGGCGCACCCGAGTCGACGGACTGTCCAAGTCGCGTTCCTTCGAGATCCCGACGGCGTCGACCGAATAGCCGGCATCCGCGAGCGCAGCGCACAAGACTCCGAGGTGCCCCTTGCCGCCGTCCACCAGAAAGAGGTCGGGCAGCGGCTCGCTGTCGGCGCGAGCCAGCCGGCGGCGGAAGACCTCCCGCAACGCCGCGTAATCGTCGTCGAGGGCCGCCTGCTTGATGCGGTAGCGTCGGTAGGCCTGCTTGTTCGGCCGGCCGTTCTCGAAGGCCACGCGGCACGCGACCGTCAACGTCCCATGCAGCGTCGAGACGTCGTAACCTTCGACACGTCGCGGTAACGCGGTGAGTGACAGTCGTTCCTGAAGCTCCGCGAGCGCGGCATCGATACTTCCCTTCGCCTCGAGTCGGCGCGCGAGCGACAACTCGGCGTTGTGATTCGCCATCCGCACGAGCTCGACCATCGGCCCGCGTTTCGGAGCACGGACTCCGACGTTGCGCCCCGCGGTATCGGCGAGCAGGCTCTGCAGGCCGCCATCGTCGCCGACCTCGTTCGGAGTCAGCACCTCGTTCGGAATCTGACGCTCGTGCTCGGGTCCGTAGTACTGCCCCAGGAAGGAGCCGATCACCGTGCGGTCATCGAGCCGCACGTCCGAGAACGCATAGTCCTGCGCACCGACCACGCGGCCCTCGCGCACGTGGAGCACCTGCACACACGCTTCACCACCGTCGCGGGCCAGCCCGAAGACGTCGCGGTCGACCGGTCGCTCACCGACGATCTGCTGGCGCTCGACCGTACGCTCGACCCGTGCGATCTGGTCGCGCAGCATCGCGGCCTCCTCGAAGCGCTCGGCGTCACCGGCTTCGCGCATCCGGCGGCCGAGCTCCCGCACCAGTTCGTCGGAGCGCCCCTTGAGGAACAGGATCGTGCCGTTCACGAGTTCCGCGTAGGCGTCGGCCTCGACGAGATCGCAGCAGGGCCCGAGGCACCGCTTCATCTGGAATTCGATGCAGGGCCGACCGCGCCGGCGGTAGTCGCGAAACTCCGAGTTGCTGCACGAGCGCAGTGGAAAGATCCGACGCAGATTCGAGGTCGCATCGCGCATCGCGCTGCTCGACGTGTAGGGGCCGAAATACAGCGCTCCGTCGTCACGGAATCGGCGCACCTGGGTGAGGCGCGGCCAGTCGGCCTTCGCGTCCAGGCGCAGCGCCAGGTACTGCTTGTCGTCGCGCAAGCGCACGTTGAACGGCGGCTTGTGGCGTTTGATCAGCTCGTTTTCGAGCAGTAGTGCATCCTTGACGCTGTGGGTCACGACCACATCCACGTCGCGCGCCCGATCGATCAGCTGCGGGATCTGGTAGCGACCGTCGCCGCCGCTCAGGTAACTGCGCACCCGGGCGCGCAGATCCTGGGCCTTGCCGACATATAGGATCGCACCGCGCTCGTTCTTGAACAGGTAGACACCCGGCTCATTCGGCAACGCCAGAGCGCGTTCGGTCAGATCCACGTCAGCCGATCCTCAACAGCTCCGCTTCGAGATCGCGGACCTGGTCACGGAGTTCGGCCGCCCGTTCGAACGCCATCTCCTTGGCGGCCGCGCGCATCTCGCGGCGCAGACCGTCGATCAACTCCGGAAGCTCGTGGGCGGGGACGGCGGGTTCGTGCCCGTCCGACTTCGGCACCGTGACGTAGTCCTGCTCCCAGATCGATTCGCCGATGCTCGCGATTCGCTTGACGATCGTCGTAGGCGTGATGCCGTGCTCGACGTTGTAGGCCTGCTGGATCACGCGGCGCCGGTTGGTTTCTTCGAAGGTCTGACGAATCGATTTCGTTTCCCGGTCGGCGTAGAGGATCACCTCGCCGTTCACGTTGCGAGCCGCGCGACCGATGGTCTGGATCAGCGAACGGGTCGAGCGCAGGAAGCCCTCCTTGTCGGCATCGAAGATCGCCACCAACGAGACCTCCGGGATGTCGAGCCCCTCCCGCAACAGGTTGATCCCGACCAGCACGTCGAAGTCGCCCTCCCGGAGCAAGCGGAGGATCTCCATGCGCTCCAGCGTCTTGATGTCGCTGTGGAGGTAGCGAACCCGGATGCCGAGCTCGCCGTAGTAATCCGTGAGCTCCTCGGCCATCCGCTTCGTGAGCGTCGTGACCAGCACGCGTTCGCCCCGCTCGACCCGGATGCGGATCTCCGCGAGCAGGTCGTCCACCTGCCCCCCAGCGGGCCGCATCTCGACCTTTGGATCGAGCAGTCCGGTCGGGCGGATGATCTGCTCCACCACGACCCCCTGCGACTTCTCGAGTTCGTAGTCGGCCGGGGTTGCGGAAACGTAGAGCCGCTGCGGCGCACGCGCCTCCCACTCATCGGCCCGCATCGGCCGATTGTCGAGCGCCGAGGGCAGCCGCCAGCCGTACTCGACGAGCGTCTCCTTGCGCGCGCGGTCGCCGCGGGACATTCCGCCGATCTGGGGCACGCTCACGTGAGACTCGTCGAGCACCACCAGCAAATCGTCGGGGAAGTAGTCGTAGAGCGTATACGGGCACTGTCCGGCCGAGCGCCCGTCGAGCCAGCGCGAGTAGTTCTCGACGCCGTGGCAGAAACCCATCTCCTCGAGCATTTCGAGGTCGTAGAGGGTTCGCTGCTCCAACCGCTGCGCCTCGAGCAGCTTTCCCTCGCTCTTGAAGTGCGCGATGCGCTCCTGGAGCTCCCCGCGGATGCCGTCGATGGCGCGCTTCAGGATCTCGGAGTTGGCGACGTAGTGGCTGGCCGGATACAACATCATGCGCTTCGGACGAGCCACGACCACGCCGCGCAACGGGTCGATCTCCGCGATCGCCTCGACCTCGTCACCGAAGAATTCGATCCGAATCGCACGCTCGGCTTCGTACTGCGGGAATACTTCGACCACGTCGCCGCGCACCCGGAAGGTGCCGCGGTGGAAGTCGACATCGTTGCGTTCGTAGAGTATGTCGACGAGGCGCCGCAGCAGGTCATCGCGCGACAATTCCATGCCGGTCTCGACATACACGTGCATCGAACCATAGGTTTCGGGTGCGCCCAGGCCGTAGATGCACGAGACGCTGGCGACGACCAGCACGTCCCGGCGTGTGAGCAACGAGCGCGTGGTGGAATGACGAAGCTTGTCGATTTCGTCGTTGACCGACGAGTCCTTCTCGATATAGGTGTCGCTCGCGGCGATGTAGGCCTCGGGCTGGTAATAGTCGTAGTACGACACGAAGTATTCGACCGCGTTGTCGGGAAAGAGCCCCTTGAACTCGGAGTAGAGCTGCGCGGCCAGGGTCTTGTTCGGAGCCATCACGAGCGTCGGTCGGTTCACCTGCTCGACCGCACAGGCGACCGTGAACGACTTGCCGCTTCCCGTCACCCCGAGCAGCGTCTGGTGCGGGTCGCCGCCCTTGATTCCCTCGACGAGCGCCTCGATCGCGCGTGGCTGGTCCCCCGTCGGTTCGTATTCGGAAACCAAGCGGAAGGACTCGCTCACGCACGCCTCCAGCGCGGCCCGTCCGGCGTGTCCTCGATCACGACACCTTCGGCCGCGAGTTCGTCGCGGATCCGGTCCGACTCGCCGAAGTCCTTCGCCGCGCGTGCCGCCTGGCGCTGCTCGACGAGTGCATCGATGCGCGGGTCGCTCTCGCTCGCACTGCGGCGCGGTTCGGCGTGCTCGAGATCGAGGCCGAGGAACGCGTCGAACTCTCGCAGCAACGCCCAGCGCTCCGCCGGCGTGAGGTCGCTGCTGCGCGCGACCTCCCAGGCGGTCGCCAGCGCGCGCGGCGCATTGAGGTCGTCGCGAACCGCCTGCCGGAAGCGCTCTCGAAACGGAGCGAGTCTGGCGGAGTCGATGTCTCCGTCGGCGTCCCGCACTTCCGCCGCGATCCCCACCAGCCGGTCGTAGCCGGTCGCCGCGGCCTCCATCGCCTCGTCGTTGAAGACCTGCTGCTGGCGATAGTGCGCCTGGAGAAAGAAGTAGCGAAACGCGAGCGCGGGGTAGCCCGCCGCGATCAGATCATCGAGGACCGTCACATTGCCCTTCGATTTGGCCATCTTCTCGCCGCGCAGCTCGAGGAACTCGTTGTGGAGCCAGAAGGCCACCCAGGGGTGCACGTCGAAACAGCATTCACTCTGCGCGATCTCGTTACTGTGGTGCACTGCGATATGGTCGACCCCGCCGGTATGCAGGTCGAACTGCCTGCCGAGGTACTTCGTGCTCATCGCCGAGCACTCGAGGTGCCAGCCCGGAAAACCACGGCCCCACGGCGAGTCCCATTCCTGGAGACGCTTGCCACCCTGCGGGCCGGGAAACTTCCAGAGCGCGAAGTCCGACGGGTTGCGCTTGCCGGGCACGTCGCCGATGCGCGCGCCGGACTCCTGGCCTTCGAGGTTGAGGTGGGCGAAGTCCGCGTAGGCCGGGAAGCGCGCGGTGTCGAAGTAGATGCCGTCTTCGATGCGATAGGTGTAGCCCTTCGCCTCGAGGACCCGGACCATCTCGATCTGCTCTTCGATGTGATCGGTTGCCTTGCAGATCACCTCGGGCTCGAGGCAATGCGTGCGCTCGCGGTCGGCCAGCCACTGTGCGGTGTACATTCCCGCAATCTCGGCGACGCTCTTGCCCGACGCGGCCGCCGCTCGCTCGATCTTGTCTTCGCCCGCGTCGGCGTCGTCCGTGAGATGCCCGACGTCGGTGACGTTGATGACCTGCGTCACGCGCAGGCCTTCCATCCGCAACGCGCGGTTCAGCAGGTCGGCGAAGAGATTCGAGCGCAGATTGCCGATGTGCGGAGCTGCGTAGACCGTCGGCCCGCAGGTGTAGAGGCGCGCATGCCCGGCTTCGATCGGCGCAAAGGCCTGCTTGCTCCGCGTCCGGGTGTTGTACAGGACCAGGGCTTCCACGCTACCGGCACTCCTCCGGGTCGCCGATCAGTGCCACCGCGAGCGCGGCGACCCCCTCTTCCCGGCCGAGGAATCCAAGCCGGTCGGTACTCGTTACCTTGACGTTCACGCGGCTCGCGTCGCAGCCGAGCGCGTCGGCGAGCGATGCGGTCATCGCCGCCCGATGCGGTGCGAGGCGCGGCACCTGGGCGATCACCGTCGCATCGACGTTCCCGATCACGAAGCCTGCGGCCGCCACCCCTTCGACCACCCGCGCCAGGATGTCGCGGCTCGCGATTCCCTCGAGCGCCGCGTCCGAGGACGGGAAATGCTCGCCGAGGTCGCCCTGCCCGAGCGCCCCGAGCAAGGCGCTCGCCCCCGCGTGCAGCAACACGTCGCCGTCCGAGTGGCCTTCGAGCCCGCGGTCGAACGGGATCTCGATGCCGCCGAGAATCAGGCGGCGTCCGGCTACGAGCCGATGCGCGTCGACGCCCTGCCCGACCCTCACTCCGCTGCGCTTCCTTTCCGGCGCCCGGCCAGCAGTCGCTCGACCAGCGGCAGATCGTCCGCGTGCGTGACCTTGATGTTGCCGGGGTCGCCTTCCACCACGCAGACCTCGATTCCGAGGGCTTCGACGATCTCGGCATCGTCGGTGCCGACGCGACCGTCGAGGGCGGCCTTGGCGAGCGCCTCGCGCAAGATCCCGACCTCGAAGACCTGCGGGGTCTGGGCCGCGAAGCACTCCGAGCGCGGCGGCGTTCCGACGACGAGGCCAGCCCGCACGCGTTTGATGGTGTCGCGGACCCGCACTGCGAGGATCGCCGCACCGGCGCTCTTCGCGGCGCGCACGACGCGATCCACGTCGTCGGGGCGTATCAACGGCCGCGCCGCATCGTGGACGGCGACGTGCGAAACGTCCGGCGGCAATGCCGCGAGCCCGGCCGCCATCGAATCCTGCCGCTCGGCACCACCGATGACCGGATCCGACAACTTCGGAATCGAATCCAGCTCCATCGCCAGCTCCGCCCAGGCTCGCTCGTCACTCGGCCCCAACACGGGAATCACCTGATCGACCTCCTGCGACGCCGCGAGCGCGTCCAGCGCGTGCATCAGCAGCGCCCGCCCCGCGACCTTCACGAAGGCCTTGGGGCGGTCGGCGCCGAGACGCTCGCCGCGCCCGGCCGCCAGCACGAGGGCTGCGACTTTCAT
>CAXMSF010000036.1:0-2935 GCA_964196055.1 uncultured Gammaproteobacteria bacterium
TAATCCTGGACCTGCCCCATGTTCGTGATGCCCGAGTCGTCGAGGAAGTTCGAGCTGAGCGCTGCCATCGAGATCGGAACGTCCTGCACCGACTGCGCGCGCTTGGTCGCGGTGACGTAGAGGTCTTCGACATCCACCGCCTGGGCGCGCCGGATCGCGGGCGTCGCCCCGGGTGTCAGTATCGGCTCGATTCCGGGGCCGACGGTCGAATCATCGGCGACGTTCTTGTCCTCGGAAGCCTCGGTGTCGATGACCGGAACGCCGCCGACTTCTGCAGGATCGCCCTCTTCCTCGGCGACCGCGTCATCCTCGTAGACTTCGTCGTCCGTGACCGTCTGCGTCTCTTCGATGACATCTTCGTCGCCGTAGATGTCGTCTTCGCCATAGATGTCGTCGTCGTAGACTTCATCGTCGGTGACGGTGACCGTCTCGGGCGCAGCGTCGGCCTCCTCTTCCGTCGCAAGAGCCGGCAGGGCCAGGGCCCAGGCTAATGCGAACGCGAGCAGGGCGTCGGTGATCATGCGAGAGGGTGATATGGCAGACATCCGGTGCTCCTAGTCGGCTCCCCTCTCGCTGCGTTCAGCGAGGGATCACCTGGCCTTGCAAGTGATTCCCGGCGCACGCGGCACCACCGCCGCTGACTGCGGTCGACGGGCCCGGATCGACCGGGGCCTGAATGGGAGAATTCGCGGTGATGCCGATCCGAAGCGCCAGCGATTGGTACCCGGATCGTCGTTTCGACTGCATTGCTGGCCGAACTCCGTGGTTCAAGAACCCGCCGGGAAGGTACTCGTCATACCGCCGTCGACACAAATGTTCGCGCCGGTGATATAGGAACCCGCATCGGATACGAGCAGCAGCAGCGCGCCGAGCGTGTCTTCGTCGCCGCAGGCCCGCCCGAGCGGCAGCCCCTTGCTCATGAGCGTGACACCGAATTCGCTGTAGATCTCGACGAATTTCTCCGTCGCCGACACGCCGGGCGTCAGCGAATTCACGGTGATGCCCATCGGGCCGAGTTCCGCCGCCATGCTGCGAGTCATCGACGCGAGCGCACCCTTCGACGTGCCGTAGGCGCTCACCATTGCGAAGCCGAGCACGCCGGAGGGCGACAGGATGTTGACGATCCGGCCACCGCCGGACTCGGCCATCCGCCGCGCGCACACCTGCGAGAAGCGGAAGGGGCCGTTGATATTGATATCCATCACGTCGAGCCACTGATCTTCCTCGACCGCGATGAAGGGCGCCGGCGGATAGACCCCGGCGTTGTTCACGAGGATGTCGACCTTCTGCTTCCAGTCGACGACCTTCTGCACCGTGGCTTCGACCTGCTCGCGAGATCGCTGATCGCACACCACTGCGAGCGCGCTGCCGCCGGCTTTCTCGATCTCGGCCACGGTCTCGTCGAGCACGTCGCTGCGGCGCCCGGTTACCGCCACTGCAGCTCCCGCCTGAGCCAGCGCGGCCGCGTAACCACGGCCGAGCCCGCTGCCGCCGCCGGTGACGATCGCGACGCGACCTTCGAGGGAAATCTCCATCTCGCTTCTCCTTGCCTCGATTGGATCGGACATTTCTGCCCGGTAAAACCCGAAGTCCGAGCTGCTGGAACTCCGACCGGGCCGCTCGTCGAACCCTAGTCCGGATTCCGATCGGAACGAAGTTTAACACGTTAATTCCATTACATGCGTTAAGATTCTTGTATTCTGTATATCCGATCCGGCCGACAGGTCAGGAAACAGGATACCCGCCCGCGAAGCGGACACTTCAGCGGGTATTCGGGGCGGGGACGGAGAGCCAGCGGAGCGGGAAAGCATGGACCTGGTCGCCAAGCAACGTGAGGAACGCAAGCGGCGGATCCTGGATGTCGCACGCAAGCTGATCGCCGAGAAGGGCTACGACGGCGTCACCATGCGGGAACTGGCCGATTTGAGCCTGGTTTCGGTCCCGACCCTCTACAATCTCTTCGGTGGCAAGAACGAGCTGCTGTTCGCGGCGGTCGAATCCTACTTCGCGAAACTGCTCGGCGGCTCCGCGCTCGCGAATGCGGGCAACGGACTCGACAAGATCCTGTTCCTCACGAAGATGCTCGGGAGAGAAACCCCACGCAACGCGCAGCACGCGCGCTCGCTGATGGGCTTCTTCGGCAACATCTCGGATGCGGGCGGGATCCACGAACTCGTCGCGCACCAGTTGACGGCGCAGCTCCGCAATGGCCTCGACGAAATGCAGCAGAAGCGGCAGCTGGCGGCCTGGGTCGAAGCCGGGCCGCTCGCCGAGCGACTTGCATCCCAACTCAGCATCACGATGTTCGAGTGGGCGCGGCAGCAGCTGACCGACGAGGGGCTGTTGGGCGCCATGCTCTACGGCACGTCCGTCACCCTGCTCGGACTCGCGCGCGGCAAGGCCGCATCCGAACTCGAGGTGCTCGTGCGCGAGCACCAGGTGGACGCGGCGATGCGCGTTCCGGGAAGCCACGAGCCGTCCGGCGCCGAGACCGGCTCCGAGGTCGCGGCCGAGTAGCTGCGCGTTGGCCGCTGCGCGACCAAAGCTTCCGCCGTCGCGCAGAGCGCCCCTTGCTGCGCGGCCGGAGTTCGGGGTCTAGCTGCGGTTGCTCGCCTTCGCGATCGGGCGCTCGTTCCGATAACGCACCGGCGGTCGCCCGACCCGCTCCGAGAAGACCCGCGAGAAGTAGTAGCGGTTCGCAAAGCCGCAGCGCTGCGCGACCTCGTCGATGCTCTGGTCCGTGCACACCAGGAGTTCCGATGCGCGCGCGACGCGTCGATCCTGGACGTAGCGAGCGGGCGTCTGCCCCATGGATTCGCGGAAGCGGCGAATGAAACAGGATTCACTCGTGTGAGCGATTTCAGCGAGGCGGCGATTGTCGAGTGCCTCGTCGATGTGACGGTCGATGAAACGCAGCACTTCCAGCAGGTCGAGC
>CAXMSF010000037.1:0-7015 GCA_964196055.1 uncultured Gammaproteobacteria bacterium
GCCTCCGCGCGAATGTCGGAATGGCGAGAGAAGGCCGTTGAGGCCGGCTTGGACGCCGATCTCACCCTCACACCTGCGTTTCCCTCCGAAGCCATTTCAGCAACCGCCGAGGAGCACGGGGCGGACCTGATCGTCATGGGAACCCGCGGCTTGACGGGCCTCGGCCATATCCTCCTCGGCAGCGTTGCCGAGCGAACGCTACGAATCGCTCCCTGCCCCGTCGTCACGGTGAAGAAGGACCCCGGGGAGGAATGAGCGGCAAAACGCGACTTGCAAGCATCGAAAGGAAGGTGAAATGAGTCTCGAAGAGAAGCTGTCGGAAGAGTTGGACGGCCTGAAACGAATCCGCGACGAGCTACAAGTCAAGATCCATCTCGGCAAGGCGGAGGCGAAGGAACTCTGGGAGCGATCGGAGCAGAAGATCGAAGAGGTCGAATCGAAACTGAAATTCATCTCCGAACAGGCAGAGCAGCCTCTGCACGACGTCCGCGAGGCCGCAAAGCTCCTGCTCGGCGAGATCAGTGACGGTTACAAGCGGATCCGCGACGCTCTATAGCATCGAACGCAGACGCGAACGAAGCTAGAATCCCGGCGTGGAGTTCCCGGGGGCGGTGAGCACGGCGCGAGACTACGACCCCGCTGAGCGCGATCGGCTGGTTCGCCGGGTGATCGTGCTCGAGGGAATCGCCAATGTCTGCCTGTTGCTGCTGAAAGTCGTCGTCGGAATCGCAACCGGCTCGATGGCGGTGCGAGGCGATGCGGTTCACTCATTGACCGATATCGCCAACAACGTGCTCGCCTGGTTCGTGATCGCGGTTTCGAGCCAAGGCCCCGATCGCGAGCACCCCTATGGGCACCGGAAATTCGAGACCGTCGCAGTCTTCGCGCTCGCGACTCTGCTCACGGTCCTCGCGATCGAGCTGGCTCTCGCAGCAATCAGGCGCGATTCGACGCCCGTGGCGGACGAACCCTGGGCACTCGTGGTGATGCTCGCCGTTCTCTGCATCAACGTCGCCGTGGCGACGTGGGAGACCGTTTGGGCCAAGCGATTGGGGTCGGAAATTCTTCACGCAGATGCACGCCACACCTTCGCCGACGTGCTCACGACCGGTGTCGTGATCGCCGGATGGCAGATCTCGGCTCGAAGTCATCCATGGATCGATACGGCGTGCGCACTCGGTGTGGCGTGTCTGATTCTCTACCTCGCCTACGACCTCTTCCGTCGCGCGATCCCCATCCTGGTCGACCGCGCTGCGCTCGCGCCCGAAGCTGTCGCCCGAACGGTCGCATCGGTCACCGGTGTCTGCCGAGTCGTATCCGTGCGATCGCGCTGGACAGGAGCAAGTGCCGCCGTGGATCTCACCGTCACGGTGGACCCGGCGCTCAGCACCCGCGCCGCCCACGACATTTCCGATGAGATCGAGCGTACCATGGCGAATCGCTTCGCCATCGAAGACGCAACCGTTCATATCGAGCCGGACGATCCGGACCGCTCTCCGGGCGAATATTGATGAAAGGACTCGAATTGCGCGTACGGGCTTTCGCGCTGGCGGCGCTGATCGCCGTGGGAGCCGCCATCGCCCACGCTGAAGACGACGACTCGACGCGCGAACTCATGACCCGGATCGTGGTCGCGCTGCAGGTTGCTCTACCGTCGAGCTTCGACGAAGCGAGCTATCAGAAACCGGAGCAGCGCGCCAAGATCCTGGACGCGCTCGCGGAACTGGCAGACAACAGCGAGGGCCTCGAACTCCACGCCGCGCGCAGCGACGCCGGCGTTGCCTACTTGAGTCATTCCCTCGCTGCCGACGCGCGCGAAGTACACCGTCGCTATGCGGACGGACACTTCGAGCAATCAAGATTCCTGCTTCACAACCTGACCGACGTCTGCGTTGCGTGTCACTCGCGCCTGCCGGACGATGACGTACGGCCCATCGGCAGCACGCTCGCGAACGACAAATCCCTCGCCGAGCTGCCGCTCGATCAACGTGCCCAATACGAAATCGCGACGCGCCAATTCGATCGCGCACTCGTGAGCTTCGAAACCTGGTTCGCCGATCCGGCGGTCTCCCCGGACGATATCGACCTTACCGGCGAATTCGAGGATTACCTCGAAGTGAGCCTGCGCGTCCGGCAGGATCCCCAGCGCGCGATCGACACCTTCGAGAGGCTACTCGCGCGTGACGATGTATCCGATCGCGTGCAACTCAACGTCAAGACCTGGATCGGCTCACTCGAGGCCCTCGCGGTCGGCCAGCCCCAGGGCAGCCCGATCGAGCAAGCCCGCGCCCAGATGAAGTCGACCGGCGCCGCCGAAGTCGCGCGCGACGAACGCTCGGCGCTCGTCGCTGCGATCGCGGCTTCCGGCGTGCTGCACCGCTACGTCGCGGAGCAGACCGTGGTGAGCCCGGAGCTGGGCGAAGCATTCTACCTGATGGGCGTGATCGAAGCCGATGTCGGGCGCTCCTTCTGGGCTTCGCAAACCGAGCAGTTTCTCGAAACAGCGATCCGCATCGGCCCGGGCGAGCCCTATGCCGAGCCCGCGTTCGAATTGCTCGAAGCGTTCGTCGTTACCGGCTACTCCGGATCGGGCGGCGAGCACGTTCCCGCGGATGTGCGCGCGCAGCTCGCCGAAATGCGCGCGCTGATCGATCGCGCACGAGATCGCTGAGCACCGATCGACTCGAGTGATTCAGGGCGCGGATTCGGATCAGAACCGGAAGCCGTAACGCAAGCCGTAATAGTCGCGGCCGACGACCGGAGTAATGGCCGCCAAGGACAACGGCCCGGGCTCCACGCTGCCGTAGTCGAAATAGCTGGGCAAAACGTAACCGAAGACCAGCCCTACGACCCATCCGGCGAGAACATCGGTCATGAAGTGCTTCTCCGCGGTCATCCGCAGTATCCCGGTCGTGATCGCTCCCGCTGCTGCGCCACCGCAGACCAGCATGTCGCCGATTCCGGTCTTGCGCCGGTTCAGGTGTCGCGCGCACAGGGTTCCCGCGATCGTCGCCGTATAGGAGGTGTGGCCGCTGAAGAATCCGGCGTTGCCCTCGCGCCGGCCGCCGCACGACGAGATGTAGTCGTGGTCGTCTTCGCAGGGCCGGACGTAGGGTCGCTCGCGCCCTGCCGTCACCTTCAGGGTCCGCGTGACGACGGCGTTCGCGAATAGCCAGCGTGTGTCCAGCTGTGCGCTGCGGAAGAAGCCGTACTCTCCGCGGAGCCACCACCAGTCCCCGACCAGTGTCGTCGTCATTCCAATGAGGAGGATATCGCTCGCGAGTTTCGCATCGTTGCGCGTGCTGCGGCTGTCACCTTTGAACACGCTTCGAGCGCCATCGTCGAAGGAATTCCGGCTCGACCAGCGCGGCTCCTTGGGCGGGTCGGCACCAACTTGCACACCCGCAAACGCGCCCAATAACAACAGCGATGGAATCCAACCCTGCCACGTCGCGGAGGGCGGATCGAGCGACGCGTCCGCGGCAACCGACATGGCCCATGGATGCGTCAATGCGAACGACCGCCAGGGAGCGGGCAGCGGGGGCAGCTCCGTTCGAGGCTCCCGCCATGCGCGCATTTCGCGCAATCCACTGCTTTGCGGCCACACCCGTTCGGATGGCGACAATCCGATCGAGACTTCCTGCCCGTCGTAGTCAAACATCGCTCGCGTATCCGCTGCGCGGACATCCGACTGCGCGGCGAGGACGGCGAGAAGGCCAATGAACACCAATCGGACGAGCCGCGGCAGCGTGATCATCAGGGCTGAAACCTCCGGAGTTTTGCGGTGACCATTCTAGCAGCGCGCTGCCAGGCGCGGTCTCGCGCCCCCGCCTCGACCGCATCCTGCCGGCGCATCAATGCTTCTCGATCGACTTCAGCAAAGGAGCCACCGCATCCCACACCAGCATCGCGACTCGCTCGTAACCGAGTGCAGTCGGGTGGATCCCGTCGGGCTGAGTCAGCGCTGCGTCACCTGCGACGCCGTCGAGCACGAACGGGATCAGTGTCGCATCGTATTCGCCCGCGATCAGCGCGAAACTCTCCTCGAACTCGCGTCCGTAGGCCGGGCCGAGGTTCGGCGCAGCGCGCATGCCCGCGATCACGAAGCGGACATCCGGCCGTGCCGCACGAACCTTGTCGAGGATGCCGCGCAGGTTGGAACGCATCGCTTCGACGCTCTGTCCGCGCAGCATGTCGTTCGCGCCGAGTTCGAGCACGAGTATCGCGATCGGCTGCTGCAGCAGCCAGTCCACGCGGCGCAGACCGCCCGCGGAAGTGTCGCCACTCACGCCCGCGTTCACCACGCGGAAGTTCAGCCCCGCCGCATCGATACGCTGTTGGATCAGCGCCGGGAATGCCTCTTCCCCGGCGAGCCCGTACCCGGCCGTCAGACTGTCGCCGAGAAACAGGACGATCGGCCGGTCGTCGCCAAAACCCGCCTCCGCGCCGAAGGCCGCTGCTGCGATCGAGGCGATCGCGCATGCGCAGAGCAGAGCCACCGGGTACCGTTGGAGTCTACGACCGAATCCTTGCATCCAGATGATCGTCGCTCGAAATCTCAGTCAACGCTATCCGCGAGCCGGCGGTGGGTCACCGCTCAGCGTCTTGACGTCGATCGACCTCGAAGTCGCGGCGGCAGAGAGCGTCGCGGTACTCGGCCCGTCCGGCAGCGGCAAGACGACGCTGCTCGGCCTGCTCGCGGGCCTCGATCGACCGACCGAAGGAACCGTCGCGCTCGACGGCATCGAACTCGACTCGCTGAGTGAGGACGAGCGCGGCGCCCTGCGCGCCGAGCGGGTCGGATTCGTGTTCCAGAACTTCCAGCTCCTCTCGACGCTGACCGCATTCGAAAACGTGCTCGTTCCGCTCGAGCTGTTGCCCGCCGGCCAGGCACCGACGTCCGCCGATGCGGAGACCCGTGCACGAAGCCTGCTCGCGCGCGTCGGCCTCGCAGACCGACTGCATCACCACCCCACGCAACTCTCCGGAGGCGAGCAACAACGCGTCGCGATCGCACGTGCCTTCGCGAACGAACCCCGGCTGTTGTTCGCGGACGAGCCCACCGGGAACCTCGATCGCGAGACCGGGCGCGAGATCATCGACCTGCTGTTCGAACTGAATCGCCAGACCGGTGCGACGCTCGTGATCGTGACCCACGACCTCGAGCTGGCTCGACGTGCCGACCGAGTGGTGCACCTCGACGCCGGTCGCGTCGCGCGCATCGATGCCGACCTTGCCGAAGCGCCGGTCCGCAGCGAGTGAAGCATCGCTTCGTGTTCGCGATGGCCCGCCGTGAGGGCCGAACGTCGTGGCGGCGGATGATTCTCTACGGCAGCTCGATGGCGCTCGGCATCGCCGCCGTCGTGGCGTTGCAGGGGGTGCGCGCGAGTGTTCGAGATTCGGTCGACCGGGAATCTCAACGAGTGCTCGGCGCCGATCTGCGGCTTGCGAGTCGAACCCCGCTCGACGCGGATATCGCGGATCGGATCGCGGTGCTCGCCGCCCAACCGGATGTCGCGACCGCACGCATGACCCGTTTCGGCTCGATGGCGCTCGACGAAGCATCGCAGCGCACCCGCCTGGTCGATGTACAGGCGGCCGATCCCGCCTATCCCTTCTTCGGCGCGATCGAAAGCGAGCCGCCCGGGCGGTGGAAGAGACTTCACGCCCCCGGCAACGGGGAACCCACCGCGCTCGTCGATCCGAGCGTCCTGATTCAACTCGACGGTCGAGTCGGTGGCAGCATCATACTCGGCCAGACCCGCTTTCGCGTAATCGGGACGATCGTCAAGTCACCCGGGAGCATCGGCCTGCAGGCGAGCGTGGCGCCCCGCATGTTCATCTCGCGCCGGCACGTAGAGGGCACCGGCCTCGTCGTGCGTGGCAGCCTGGTGGATCACCTGCTCTTCTTGCGCGCCCCGGCGCCCGCACTCGCGGCCTGGCTCGACGAAAACACCGACGCCCTCGAAGCGGCTCACGTACGGATCCAGACGGTCGCGAAGACCCAGAACGATCTATCGCGCAGCTTCGCCGCCCTGACTCGCTATCTGGGACTCGTCGGCCTGGCCTCGTTAATGCTGGGCGGCATCGGCGTCGCGTCGGGCGTGAGTGTCTTCGTGCGTGAGAAGTACGAGAACGTCGCAGTCCTGCGGTCGCTGGGCGCGAGTTCACAAGACATATTGGCCAGCTATGGGCTGCTCGCGCTCGCGTTGGGTGGAACTGCAGGCATCGCGGGCGCCGCGACCGGCACGGCGTTGCAATGGGCGCTCCCGACCCTGCTTCGTAATCTACTGCCCGTCGATGTGGGATTCGAACTCCAACCGGGAGTGCTGCTGACCGGTGTCCTGCTCGGCCTGTGGCTGACGTCGTTGTTCGTCGCCGCGCCACTCCTCGACCTCTCACGCGTCCCACCGCTGCGCGCATTGCGGCGCGACTTCCAACCTGCCGATACCGCGGCAGGCGGGCGCATGGCGCTCGTGGCCGCGCTGGCACTAAGCCTGCTCGCGGCCTCACTGTGGCAGGCCCCCCGCATCGCGACCGGCTTCGGTTTCGCAGCCGCGCTGGCCGCTGTGCTCGCCGCCCTCACTGCCGCGGCGGCGGGCGCCATGGCGCTGCTGCGGCGACACCGACCGCGGCGCGGGCCGTTCTGGGCTCGGCAGGCCATCGCCAACCTCTTTCGCCCGCGCAATCACACGCTGCCCACGACCCTCGCGATCGGATTCGGGTTGTTCCTCGTCTCGACACTCCACATCGTCCAGTACAACGTCCTCACGCGCATCGCGAGCGACACCCGCCCGGACCGCCCGAACCTGGTGCTGTTCGACGTTCAACCCGATCAGGTCGCCGAACTCGAAGGATTCCTGGCCGAGCGCGGCACGGCTCTGTTCGAGAATACGCCGCTGGTATCGGCGCGCATCGGCGGTCTGCGCGATCGGTCCACGGCGAACTGGCTCGGCGATGCCGACCTCGACCGCAATTTCCGCTGGGCGCTACAGCACGAGTATCGCTTGACATT
>CAXMSF010000038.1:0-5010 GCA_964196055.1 uncultured Gammaproteobacteria bacterium
CGTAGGAGCGGAAGCGCCGAAGCGTCTCCGTCTCGGCCGCACCGGGTTTCGGTGCGGCGGGGCCGAGATGCGCTTCCATCACCCGTTCGATTTCCAGGCGACGCTTGATCAACCAGGCGGCAATCTCGCTCGTTCCGGCCACATGCGAATTGTACCCCCTCGGCGTCCACCGCGCTTTGCGCGCTGCATGCTCCCAGCCGAGCTCGGGCGCGCGGGCGGCCAGCTCGTGCGTCGTCGGCCCGGGGGCATCGCCTGTTCTCAATTCCAGCCGTGAAATGCCGATGAGGTTCTGAGATGCCCGCCTTCGAATCCACCAGTCGAATCATCCTCGCTCACGCCGGTCGTGAGGCTTTCAGCGACATGAGTCGTTCGATTCTCTCCAGGCTCGGCTACGTGATCGTGCCGCCCGAGGAATTCGACGCCTGCGCGGAATCCCTCGGCCGCAATTGCCCGGATCTTCGGGTCGTCGACGAGCGGAGCATCGCCGAGGTACCCGATGATGCGTATTCGACCGTTCCGATCATCTTACTGACCGGCAGCCACGGTGTTTCAGGTGCCGATCCGCGCATCGTCGGAGCGGTTCAGCGGCCCGCGGGCATCCACGAGCTCTACCGGATCATCCAGGAGGTGCTCGAGGACACGCCCCGCTCGACGCCGCGGCTCCCGGTGCACTTGAAGGCGCACTGCAGCCGGGACGGCTGCGAATGGACCGGAGCCGTGCTGTCGCTTTCCGAAGGTGGCTGCCTGCTCCGGAGCACCGCGCCTCAGAATCTCGGCGCCACGTTTACGCTGCGCTTCTCGCTGCCGCGAACCGGCCCGCTGGTTCTCGACGCCGAAGTCACCTATCAACTCGTGCCAGATCTGGGTTTGACCTTCCAATCCACCTCGCCGACCGATCGTGAGTCCATCACGAATTTCATCCAGCGAAGCCTGCTCGACAGCTGAGCGTGGCGCGCAGGGCGGCCCGCATCCCACCTGCGAGCGCCGGATCCGCCAGGTAGAATCCGCTCCCGCGAAGGAATTCCCGCGGACGGAGGCGACATGCGAGAGAGCGACTGGCGGGAATTCGACCTATTCGCCCCGACCCCCGAGCACGCGCTGTTGGCCGAGACCCTGCGGGAGTTCGTCGCGCGCGAAGTCGAGCCGCAAGCGGCCGACCACGACCGCCGTGAGGCCTTCAATCACGCGTTGTTCCGCTCCGCGGGCGAGCTTGGTCTGCTGGGTGTGACCCTGCCCGAGCAGTACGGCGGAGCGGGCCTCGACGCGGTCGCGGCGGTGCAGGTCTACGAGGCGCTATCGAGCGCCGATCCCGGCTTTTCGCTCGCGGTCCTGGCGCACGCGATCCTGTTCGCTCAGAACGTTTCCGTCAACGGCGACGAAGCGCAGCAGGCGCGGGTACTGCCGAATGCCGCATCCGGCGAGTGGGTCGGTGGTATGTGCATGACCGAGCCGCAGGTTGGGACGGACGTCCTTGCGATGACGACGCGCGCGCGTCGCGAGGGTGACCGCTACGTGATCGACGGTGTAAAGACCTTCATCACCAACGGAGGGATCGACGAGCACACGCTCGGAGACGCATTCGTGGTCTACGCCGCCACCGCGGAGCGTGAAATCAGCGCATTCCTGGTCGAAAAGGGCAGCCAGGGTTTCCGGCTCGGCCAGAAGTGGACCGACAAGCTCGGCATGCGCGCCTCGTTCACCGCTGAACTCGTCTTCGAGGGAGTGGAGGTGCCCGTCGAGAATCGACTCGGCGACGAGGGCGCGGGAACGCTTGCGATGATGCGCAACCTCGAGGTCGAGCGGCTAACACTCGCCGCAATGTCGCTCGGAATCGCGGGCCGCTGTCTCGAGGTGATGGTCGGCTATGCGAACGAGCGCAAGAGCTACGGCGTGCCGATCCGCGAGCACGGACAGATTCAGCGCTATATCGCCGAGAGCTACGCCGAATACCGCGCCGCCCGCAGCTTCGTCTACGACGTCGCACGCCGGATGGACCTGCGCCGGACCGGCCAACGCGTCGCGGCCGACGCGACCAAGCTGTTCACGTCGCAAGTCGGCAAGCGGGTCGCTGACGCTGCCATTCAGGTGCTCGGAGGAAACGGCTACATGGGAGAGTACGTGGTCGAGCGGCTGTGGCGCGATGCGAAACTGCTCGAGATCGGGGGCGGTACGCTCGAGGCACATCACAAGAACATCAGTAAGGACTTGTGCCGCGACCCTGCTGGAATTCGAGCCTGAGCGCGATCCCGAACGCGCGGACGCATCAACTCATTTACGCGGTTTAGCGGGAATCGTGAGGTCCGACGGCGCGTTTACTTCCGATGGACCCAATCTTCGAGCCACAACTCAGTCGACGGCTGCGGGGACGGAGTCGACGCCGAGTTCCTGCTCGAGCGCGGCCCAGCGCGCGTAAGCGGCCTCGGCCTCCTCGGCGAAGCCGAGCTGGTCGGCTGCGAGAGCGAGGCCCGACACGGCCCGGATATCCTGCGGGTCGAGTTCGGCCGCGCGGCGGTAGGCGACGTACGCGTCCGCGAGGTTCTCCCGGCCCTTCTCGATTTCGGCGAGGGCGAGCCAGGCCTGTGCATCCGTCGGGTCGAGCTGCAACGCGGCTTCCAAATGGCCGACCGCCTTCCCGATGTTTCCCGCTTTGCGGTGAATTTCCGCGGCCTGCAGCCGCAACGCGAAGTTCTGCGGATGCGTGCGCACGGCAAGATCGATCTCGCGCGAGGCTTCGATGTAGCGCCCGGCTTCGGCATAGGCCATCGCCACCGCTCCCGGATCCGGTGGGGCAGGCGGCGAACTCGCGCAGCCGAAACAAATGCTCAGGGCCAGCACACCGGCCGCGATTCTGCTCTGCAACGTCCCGCCCTCCCCACAGACGTATCGGCTCAGGGAGCCGGAGTTTTGACCGCTTTTGGTCCGAATCCGACCGGGATCCCGGGGGCAGCATCCACCACCCGGGGCCACTGCGCCATCCCGAATCTTTGAGCTACGGCTCAGGGGGGGCGGCAGATCCGTCGATAGGGGGTTCCGTAGGGTTTTGCTGAATCGGAGGAGTTCCCCCGGGATGGATTCGGAGAATCGCGACGAATCGAGTGAACCGAGCGGTCCGTGGGGGACCCTCGGGCTGCTGGCGGCGTGGTCGCTGATGCTGCTGGCGTTCGAACTCGGCGGAGACAGCGAGACGCCCTGGCGCTGGGGCTTGAATCCCGGCTTCGACCCCCCGACTGGACTGCTCAGCTATTCGTTCCTGCACGCGGGTTGGGGACATCTGCTCGCGAACGCGCTGCCGCTCGTGCTGCTCGGCCCACTGCTCGAGGATCGCTGGGGTCGTGCCCTATATCCCGGCGTCATGACACTCGCCGCCGCGGCCGCGGGCGTTGCCTACGCGTTGCTGACTCCGGGCTCCGAGGTGCCGCTGGTGGGCGCCAACGGAGTGGTCTCGGCATTGATGGGTGCGTGTCTGGTGCGGTTCTGGTCGACTCCGGTGCGCTTCGTCCAAGTGCTATGGGCGACGCGGCTCGTGCGCGTGGACGCCTGGTCGCCGATATGGGTGATGTTGCCGATCTGGCTCTTCACACGCCTGTTGCTTGCGGCCTTCTCCGACAGCTCCGAGGTGGTCGGCGGCGCCGCGCACTGGTGCGATGTCGCGGGATTCGCATTCGGCGTCGCAGTCGCGAGCGGGTTGAAATGGGGAGATGCCGAGGGGCGTCTGTTCAACCGCGCCGGCGGACCGGTGCCCCGCAACACGGGCCGCTCGCTGCTCGCTCGCGCGCTCGAGTTGCGAACCTCGGGCCAGACGGACGCCGCGTATGCGCTGCTTTCGGATTCAGTGCGCGGGCAGACCAGCGAGTCCGAAGTCGTCGAGATGTTCTGGGAGCTCGCGCGCGAACTTCGCAAGACCGAGGACGCGGCATCGCTCGTGCTCTCGCTGGCCGGTAGCAGGCTCGCAGGCGGCGACGACGCCGAAGCGGTCCAGATCTGGAAGGATGTAGCGGAGCGTGCATCGAAGGTGTCGGCGCCGCGTCGCCTGATCTTGCGAATGGTGCCGGTGTTGCTCGCGCGTGACGAGCGCTCACTCGCGATTGCGAGCCTGCGTCGCGCGTTCGATCCCCGGCTCGGAGAGATCAGCACCGGGTCAGCTCTACAACTGCTCGAGGCGGCCCAGGAACTCGACCCGCCGGCCGCACTGCTGGCTGCGCGGCGCGTACTCGAGAGCAACAACCTGCCGCTCGAGAAGCGCGGTCGTATCGAGTCGCTCGAGGCCGAGCTCGAAGAGCAGTGCCGCTCGCTGCCCGCATTCGATCCCGGCGCCGATGCGGCTCCGCACGAGAGTTCCAATGCGCGCCGCGGAATCGAGCTCGAACTCGACCCTGCAGACGACATCGTGCTGCCGTCCCAGTCGCAGGCTCCGCCTCCGACCGCCGCTGTGCGTGAGTTGGACGCAACCGGGTCGCTGGTCGCGAGCGATTCGGATGGAGAACTCGTGCCTTCGACGGTGCCGCTGGATCGCTGGGCCGCTGCATCCGATGCCCCCGCTTCGTCTTCTCCCGACACGGCGATACAGGGCATCGCGATCGATGCGGCCGAATCCGTGGCGCGCTTCTTCAGCGTGAAGGTCGTCGAGGTGGAACCGGATCGGCTCGCTTCCGAAGGGATCTCATTGCGAAGGATCTCGGGCGGGAGCGGCCTGGTCGCGTACGCGAAAATCCAGGCAATTGCGGTAGGAGCGGTTTCGGGGCTCGCGGACAAGCCCGTGCTCGTGATCGACCTCGTGATGAACTGGAACGACGTTTCAGCCGAGCAGGTCCAGGTGCTCCGACTTCGCAGCGATGGTTTCGATGTCCGGGCCATGATGCCCCAGGCGGCAAACGCGGTCGAAGCGTTTCGCGCGGTTCTGGAGCAACTGCTCGCGCGCACCGGCGCGATCCCGCTCCCGGACCGCAGTTCCGTGCGCGGACGTCCGTTCTCGACCCATGCCGATCTCGCCGACTACGAGCGAGTGGTTCT
>CAXMSF010000039.1:0-21488 GCA_964196055.1 uncultured Gammaproteobacteria bacterium
GGGCTCGTCGCAGCACAGTCCGTAATGGCCGCAGGCCTGACGATTACGGAGGACCGGGCGCTGCACTCGCTACACGCCTATTTCCTGCGACCCGGCCGACACGGTCTGCCGATCCGCTTCGTCGTCGACCGCATTCGCGACGGCCGCAGTTTCACGACTCGGCGTGTGAAGGCCCACCAGGGTGGCGAAGCGATCTTCAACTTGTCGGCGAGCTTCGCGAAGCCCGAAGACGGCATCTCCCATCAGGACGAGATGCCCGCGGCGCCTCCGCCGGATGGGCTACCGGACTGGGAGGACATTCGAGCCCAGTACATGGGCGACGTCGGTGCTCGGCGCTTCGACACCGCGATCGAAGTCCGGATGTGCGATCTACCCGACAGCGGCCCCGAAGCGCGACAGCGCAACTGGCTGCGCGTGCGCGGAACGCTGCCCGAGAACCCGCTGATCCACACCGCAATGCTGGTCTACTCGAGCGACCGCACCCTGCTCGGGACGGCGGCGCGCCCACACGACATTCCGTGGAATCGACGCATGGCCGCAAGCCTCGACCATGCCATGTGGATCCACCGCCCGGTCCGGATGGATGATTGGCTTCTCTATGCGGCCGAGAGTCCGGTCGCGCATTCGGCGCGCGGACTGTGTTTCGGCGGCCTCTTCTACCGCGACGGCACCCGCGTCGCATCCGTCGCGCAGGAAGCGCTGATCCGACGGGCGCGCGACTAGCAACCCGACCCAAGGTCGGGCAGCGAACGCTCAGTCGGGCTTCGGAGCGAAGCGCACGTCGCGCATCGCGAAACTTCCGGTCTCGACCGAAGCATCGACCGCGAGCGTGTGCGCGCGGCAGCGCGTCGCTGCGAGCACGTCACCGAGCACGGGTTCGAGCCCGGCGAGCGTCTCGGCATCCGCCGCGATCGTGAGCGCTTCGACTGCGCGTCCCATCGACACCTCGCTGTCGGCCTTCGCCTTGTTGATCGCGTTCCAGCAGGTGACGGCGACGTCGAAGCTCGCTTCGGTCGTGGGGACGTCGATCCCGTCGAGCTCCGCCGAACTCGGCCAGGCCGCGCGATGGATGCTGGACTCGCCCTTTTCGGCAGCAAAGGCCCACGACCAGACCTCTTCGCTGATGTACGGGATGAAGGGTGCGAACAGCCGCAGTAGAACGTCGAGCCCGAGTCGCAACGACGCCACCGCCGAGCCACGCTCGGCCTCGCCGTCGCCCGCCTCGCCGCGCGCGCGCGTCTTCGCCAGCTCGAGGTAGCTGTCGGTGAAGTGGGTCCAGAAGAAGGTCTCGGTTTCACTGAGCGCCTGCGCGTGGTTGAAATCCTCGAACGACGCTGTCGCGCGTTCGATCAGGCCGCGCAGCTTCGCCACGAACGCGCGGTCGAGTTCGGTCTGCACCGGATGAACGAAGGCCTCCTGCCCGAGCACGAACTTGCCCGCATTGAAGAGCTTCGTCGCTAGACGTTTACCGACCTTGAAGACCTTCTCGTCGGCCGCGGTATCGGTTCCGAGGCGTGCACTCGCCGACCAGTAGCGCGCACCGTCCGCGGTGAACTTCTCGATCAGCGGCATCGGCGTCAGCACGTTGCCCTGACTCTTCGACATCTTCTTGCGGTCCGGATCGAGCACCCAGCCCGAAATCACCACGTGCTTCCACGGGATCTCGTCCTCGTGGAGCATCGCCTTGGCGATGGTGTAGAACGCCCAGGTTCGAATGATTTCGTGGCTCTGCGGGCGGATGTCCGCCGGAAAGAGGTTCCCGTGGCGCTCGGCGTCGAGCGACCAGTACGAGCCGATCTGCGGCGTCAGGGAACTCGTGAACCAGGTATCGAAGATGTCGGACTCGCCGGTGAAGCCGCCGGGCTGGTCGCGCTGCTCCTCTTCGAAGCCCGTCGGCGCATCGGTCGTGGGGTCGACCGGCATGCGCTCGGCCTCCGCCACCAGGACGTCGTCGTAATCCGGCGCTCCATGCTCGTCGAGCCGGTACCAGACCGGAATCGGAACCCCGAAATAGCGCTGCCGGCTGATGCACCAATCAGCGTTCAAGCCCTCGGTCCAGTCTCGATAGCGACTGTGCATGAATTTCGGGTGCCACTGGACCTGCTCGCCCTTCGCGAGCAATTCCGACTGTTTGTCCAGCAGGCGAACGAACCACTGGCGGGTAGGGACGAGTTCGAGCGGGCGGTCGCCCTTTTCGTAGAACTTGACGTTGTGCTCGATCGGCTCCGGTTCGGACTGGAGCGGCGCGCCCCCACCAGCCGCGCCGGCGTCCGGGTCGCGCAACAATTCGACGATCGCCTTGCGTGCCTGGTTCACGCCCTTGCCCGCAATCTCCGCGTAATAGCGATTGGCCGCGTCCGCATCCGCGCTCGGGAACTCGTCGCTGCCGAACGCCACCGGCATCAGCGTTCCGTTACGCCCGATCAACTGGCGCAACGCGAGGCCCTCTTCCCGCCACCACTGGACGTCGGTCTGGTCACCGAAGGTGCAGACCATCAGGATGCCGGTGCCCTTTTCGGGATCGGCGAGTTCGCTCGGGAAGATCGGCACCGGAACCCGGAACAGCGGGGTGATGGCGTTCTTTCCGAACAGGCCCTTGTAACGCGGATCGTCCGGGTGCGCGGTCACGCCCACGCACGCGGGTAGCAACTCCGGGCGCGTGGTTGCGATCACGAAGCTGCCCGCGTCTCCCTCGACCGCGAATTCGATGTGGTGGAACGCACCGGGCTTGCTGCGCTCTTCCATTTCCGCCTGGGCGACCGCAGTCTGGAAATCCACGTCCCAGGCGGTCGGCGCGTCGCGGTTGTAGAGGTGACCCTTCTCGTAGAGGTCGCGGAAGCTCCGCTGGGAAATCAGCCGACAGTGCCGGTCGATCGTCGCGTACTGCTGACGCCAGTCGATCGACAGACCCAGGCGGCGAAAGAGCCCTTCAAAGGCCTTCTCGTCCTCGACGGTTACGCGCTCGCACAGCTCGATGAAATTCGGGCGCGAGACCAGGCGCGGATGCGATTTCCGCTGCTTCGCCGAGGCGGGCTCGATTTCGAGAACCTCTTCGAACGGCGCGTGTGGGTCGCAGCGCACGTGGAAGTAGTTCTGGACCCGGCGCTCGGTGGGCAAGCCGTTGTCGTCCCAGCCCATCGGGTAGAAGACGTTCAGCCCCTGCATGCGCTTGTAACGTGCGAGCACGTCGGTATGGGTGTAGGAGAAGACATGCCCGATGTGGAGCGAGCCCGAAACGGTCGGCGGCGGCGTATCGATCACGAAGCTCTCTTCGCGCGGCCGGGTCGGATCCCAGGCGAAGATCCCGCCCTCATCCCAGAAGCGGTCCCAACGCTGCTCGGCTTCGGCTGCGTCGAAGTGCTTGGGTAGCCTGGTCGGATCGATCGAACGGAATTGCGGCTTGTCGGTGCCCATGGCGAACCTTTGTGTGCGGCCTGCCGGAAAGGCTCTGGGATTAGCACAAAGCGCAGCACGGCGGGCTTTGCCCCCAGGGGACACGAGCGATTTTCGATTCTGTGGGGACGACTTGCGTGAAAGCGGGGGCGGATCTAGTGTTCGGCCTCCCGTTTCCCCACAGGAGCAACGCAGGATGGCCAAGCTCTCCCAGGTGCTGCGCGACCAGCGCCGTGAAAAATTGATCGCGAAATACGCCGAAAAGCGCGCCGAACTGCGCAAGCGGCTGAACGATGCGAACGTTTCCTTCGAAGAAAAGATGGAGATCCAGCAGCAGTTCGCGAAGCTGCCGCGCAACTCCTGCTCGACGCGACTGAACCGCCGCTGCAAGGTGTCGGGCCGTTCGCGGGGCTACTACCGCAAATTCCAGGTCTCGCGCATCGCGCTGCGCGAGCTTGCGCTCAAGGGCCAGCTGCCCGGAATGCGCAAGTCGAGCTGGTAAGGACGAAACCGCTGTGAAGCCCGGAATCCACCCCGATTACCACAAAGTACTCTACGTCGACACCGCGACCGGTGACGAGTGGATCTCTCGCTCGACGCTGACCTCCAAGGAGACGCGCGAAGTCGACGGCGAGGAAATGCCCGTCATCAAGCTCGAGATCTCGTCACACAGCCATCCTTTCTGGACGGGCAAGATGCGCGAACTCGATGCCGACGGGAAGATCGACCGCTTCCGCCGCCGCTACGGCTCCTCGAAGTAACCGTCGCAGGCAGCGCAAAGTTCAACGGGCCGCCCGCGGATGCGCGGGCGGCCCGTTTCATTTCGGTCGTCAGTGGAGATGCTCGGCCGGAGCGCGAGCCGGTTCGGCGATCAGGCCTTCGCGGACGCGTTCTTCGGCGTACCCGCGAGCGCTTTGCGAACCGCGCGCTTGAGCCGCAACCCGGGCTCGGCAAGCTTCGCGTCCGCCATCTTCATCAGGTAATGGTCGAGACCGCCGTTGTGCTGCACCGAGCGCAGCGCGCGGGTGGAAACCCGCAGCCTTACGGTGCGTCCGAGCGCCTCGCTCTGAAGCGAGACCTTCTGGAGGTTGGGCGAGAAACGCCGGTTCGTCTTCACGTTCGAATGAGCGACGTTGTGACCGAACTGAGCCTTCTTGCCGGTGAGATCGCAGCGTCGCGCCATGGGGATTCCTCGGGTCGTTCGGGGTTCGCTCTTCGAGCTTCGGGACGTTTGTGGATAGCCTCCGGACGCCGCCGGGTCAAGCGTTTCACCACTCCGAGGTACCGATCCCCACGGGGTAGCCCTGCAGCCTCGAGGCTGCGGGTGCAGTTTGCGAGCTGCACCAAAGCCCTATCCTGGAGGCTGAGACGCCGCCGGAGCACGCTTCGACCTGGTACGAAGCTTGCTCTATCGAGGGGTCCCAGCATCCGTCCCGAGGAGGTTCCCCGAATGCCCCGCACCTACGATGACGAAATGACCGACCGCAACGCACCGAATCCCGGCATCGCCGCGGTGTTGTCGGTCCTGCTGCCGGGACTCGGACAGGTCTATTGCGGTCGCCTGTTCGCGGGCGCGATCTGGTTCCTCGCAACCGCCGCCGGCTACTCGTTGATTCTGGTGCCGGGCTTCCTGATCCACGCACTCAGCGTCTGGTCCGCCTACGCGAGTGCCCGCGACTGGGACGGCTACTGAGCCGAAGCGCGCGACGAACCCACTTTGCCCAGCCGTCGGTGCCGACGAGGGCTGGGGTAACCTACGGCCGCCATGGCCTTCCGCTTTCTGCATCTCGCGGATCTGCACCTCGACACCGTCTTCGGGGGGCTTCCCGAAACGCGCGAGCGCCTTCGAGCCGCGACCTTCGAAGCCTTCGAACGCGCGGTCGACTTCGCGATTCGCGAGCAGCTGCACGCCGTGCTCGCAGCCGGCGACCTCTACGACGAGAGCGACCTGTCGCTCAAGACCGAGATCCGATTTCGCGAGCAGCTGCGGCGCCTCGCCGAAGCCGGCGTGTGGTTCCTCGCATGCTGCGGCAATCACGATCCTGGCGGCGAAAACCACCACGCCGCGCGCCTCGGCCTCAGCCTCGACGAGACTGTCGACCCGAGTTCCGACGACGACTGGCGACATCGCGTCCATCTCTTCCGCGCCCCGGCGCCGGAAACCGTTCGGATCCACGACCGCAACGGCGATGAGGTCGCGGTCGTGATCGGAGCAGGCCATCCGACCGCCGCGGAAGCGCGTAACCTCGCCGCCGATTTCCCCCGTCTCGATACCCATCTGCCCGTGGTCGGACTGCTCCACACGCAGGTCGAGGGCGCGCACGCCGCCGAGGCGCACGACCGCTACGCACCCTCGACCGCGGCCGACTACGAAGGTCTCGGCTACAGCTATTGGGCGCTCGGGCACGTTCACGTTCGCGGGCGCGCAGTGGCGGGGCAGCCGGTCTTCTACGCCGGCAACCTCCAGGGACGCAATCCGCGCGAAACGGGCGCGAAGGGCGGCTACCTCGTCGAGGCGCACGCAGGCGTACCCGCCGAACCGGAATTCGTCTCCTTCGCCCCCGTGCGCTGGGAGCGGTACGAGTTCGCGGATCTGCCGCAAAGCGACACCGCGGCCGTGCTCCTCGACCATCTCGTCGATCGCATCGCCGCCGCGCGCGCGGGAGCCGACGACGGCTTCGCCTTGCGTTGTTCATTGACGGGGCCGTCGCCGCTCGCACGGCGACTTCGCGACGGCGAGGTGCAACGAGAATTCGAGGAGGCACTCGCCGACCGGACGGGTGCGCTCGAAGTCCAGCTCCGCAGCGAGGGCCTGAGGCTTCCGTTCGACCGCGGCGTCCTCCGCGAGGCGCCGACCGTCGTCTCGACCGCACTGGAGCTGATCGCCGCCGCGCAACGCGATGCGGCCTTGCTGGGCGAACTCGCTCCGGCCGAACTCCTCACACACTTCGACGACCCCGCAGCGCGCGCGGCCCACCTCGCCGATCTGCTCGACGGCCTCGACGAGGAGTTGATCCACCGCAGCGTCGCGGAGCCCGAGTCGTGACGAAGAGTGGAGCGTCGTCCGTGGCGCAGGGTGTGGAGCGTCGTTCATGAGAATCGGCCGGCTCCACGCGAAACACTTCGGTCCGCACCGCGAGCGCGATTTCGAGCTCGACCGCGGGATCGTGCTGATCTACGGCCGCAACGAGAGCGGCAAGTCGAGCTTCCGCAGCGCAATCGAGACGATCCTCTACGGCTTCGAACCCGCGACGCGCGAAAAGCATCCGCTTGCGATCTGGGGCGAAGGGCAGGGTGACCTCCACCTCGAAGCCGATTACTCACTCGATGACGGTTCGGAGCTGCGAATCGAGCGCGTACTGCTCGCGAACGCCAAGTCGCGCACCGCACCGGTCGGCTCGGCGTTCGAGGGCCAGCGCAAGGGCAACAACGCCTTGGCGGTCACGGAAGGCCTCCCGCGCGCGCTGTACCGCTCCGTCTATTCGATCGAGACCGAGCAACTCGCCGCCCTCGCGACCAGCGAACAAGGCCACGTCGACGACCTCCTCCTGCCCGAATCGCAGTCACTCGGACTGCGCCCGATCGCCGAGGTGCGCGACCGCCTGCGCGACGACCTCCTGGCGCTGTGGCGCCCCCACCGACGAGGCCAGACGCAGATACGCAGCCTCGAGGAGCAGCTGTCCGAGGCACACAAGCGCGCGCGAGTCGCCGAAGACGAGGAAGCCGAGCTGCGCGAAGCACTGCGCGAACAAAGCGAACTCGAGGAGCGGATCTCCGCCGACAAGGCCGAAAAGGAAGGCCTCGAGAAGATCGCCCGCGACGCACCGTACCTTCGCGACCTCTTCGAACTGCGGCAACGTGAACGCGCCCACGGCGAAGCCGTCGACCTCGCTCACCTGGGTGACGAGTTTCCGCTGGCCGACCCCGAAGTCGTGGAACGCGATGCGCGCAAGCTCGCGCAAGAGCTCGAAGCCCCCCGCGCGCGCCTCGAGCGCGACGAACTCGTCCTCGACGCAGCGCGCGAGCAGGTGTTGAACGCCACCGCGGAAATCCGCGCAGCCGAGTCCGCGATCGCAGCTCACGCCACGAATCGACGTACGGCCGCAGCCGCCGGTGCCAACGCACAGCGCCTGCGCGCGGAAGCGAGACGCGAACTCGACGGCGTACTCACGCAGCCCTCCGACAACCGCCTGCTCGCGGAACTCGAACGACTCCCCACCGCCCAGCTGCGATCCGCCCACGAGAACTGGGCACAGGAATGGGAAAGCCACGCGTCCGCGCCGACTCCGATCGCCCCGCGGCCTCCGATCTGGACGCTCCCGCTCGCGTTGCTCGGCGGTGCTGCCGCGATCGTCCCGAGCTTCGAAACGCTTCCGAGATGGATACCGCCGATCGGGGTACCGCCCTTCCCGCCCTGGGTCGCGCCCGCCGGCGTCGCGGTCACCGTGCTCGCCGCCGTCGCGGCCTTCTTCCTGCGCGCCCGCCCCGAAGCGAAAGGGCCGCCTCCGGAGCGCCCGAGCGCCGTCGACGACCGGCTCGCACCTTTCCCGATCCCTGCCGCGATGCTCGCGAGCCCGTCCACGCTGTTGCGCTGTATCGATTCCGCAGCACGGGCGCAGAAGTTGCTCGTCGAGGCGGAAGCCGCGGAGTCCGAAACGCTCCGACTCGCGCGCGAAGCCGACAGCGAGGTCACCGCCTGGCGTGCTACCTGCGAACAGCTCGCCATCGATTTCGATCGCGACGGCGAAGGACCGGTGCTCGTCGAGCGGATGCGGCACGCCCTCGAGCGCGCCACTGCGGAGCAGCAACGCGTTCGTGACGATGCCGCACAACGGCGAACCGCTCGGACGATACTCGACGCGAAACAGCCGATGCTGGAACGCCAGCGCGCGCACCTTGCGGCACTCGCCGACACGCTGCGCGCGAACATGCCCGGAACGGCCGATCTGCACACCGCCTACGAGCTGCTCGCGCAACGGCGCCGCGAGCAGGACTACACACGGTCGCGGGCCGCTGAACTCGCACAAGACCCGCGCTGGACATCGCTCCGCGATGCTCCGAACGCAAGCGCCGAGCAGGTACCCGACGACGCTCCCTGGAACGAGCACATCGAGCGCGAACGAAGCGCAGCGCTCGATACACTCGACAGCTCGATCGAAAACGCGAGCAAGCGCCTCGGCGAACTCGGAGAAAAGCTCCGAAACGATCCCGGCAGCCGCAGTGCGCACGCGCGCGACGCCGTCGAAGCGATACGGGAGGAGCTTCGAGCGGCGAAGGTCGAGCGCGACCGGCTCGCACTGCTCGATTCAATCCTTGCGAGCGCAGAGCAACGCTTTCGCCAAGAGCACCAACCCGACGTGCTGCGACGTGCGAGTCACCACCTCGAACAGATCACCGCGGGTCGCTACGGGCGCCTCGACTACCTAGAAGGCGCGGACGGCGGCCTCTTCGTGTCGTGCCGAGAACGCAGCGAACCCGTGAAGGTCGACGAGCCGATCAGCCGCGGTACTTGTGACCAGATCTTCCTTTGCCTGCGCCTGGGCCTGATCGACCATCTCGATGCCGGCCGCGAACGACTGCCGCTGATCCTCGACGACGCGCTGCTCCACACCGATGATCTGCGGCGCAGCGAGTTCTACCCACTACTGCGCAACATCGCGGTGACGCGGCAAGTGTTCTTCCTGACCTGCCACCGCGCGATCGCCGACGAGGCCGAGAAAGCCCTCGCGACCGCGCGAATCGAACTAGCCGACCAATGAGGAGGGCGCCATGAAGCTCCCCGAGCGCGGAACATCCCAAGCAGAAGTCCTCACGCAGATGCGCGAGCGCAAGGCCGCCGATGCCGACTGGGAGGGCGGACGCACCTGGAGCCTGGTCTACCCCGCCGGCGAGGAGGTCGACGCGATGCTCCGCGCCGCGAACGAGCTCTACATGTTTGAGAACGCCCTCAACCCCTTTCGCTTCCCGAGCCTGCGCACGATGGAGGACGAGGTCTGCGCGATGACCGCCAACCTGCTGCACGCGCCCGACACGTTCGGCGGCGCGATGACCTCCGGCGGAACCGAGAGCATCCTGATGGGGGTCAAGGCGGCTCGCGACCGTGCCCTGGCCGAGAAGGGTATCGAGAATCCGCAGGCGCTGGTGCCGCATTCCGCCCACCCGGCCTTCGCCAAGGCGTGCAAGTACCTCGGCCTCGAACACGTTCAGATCCCACTCGACGACGATCGGCGCGCCGACGTCTCCGCCGCGGCAAAGCTGATCGGCGATCGGACTGCGCTCGTGGTCGGATCAGCGCCCAACTACCCCTTCGGCGTGATCGACCCGATCCCCGACCTCGCCGCGCTCGCGGGCGAACGTGGGATCAACTTCCACACCGACGCCTGCCTCGGCGGCTTCCTGCTGCCCTTCCTGGAAGACCTCGGCGAAGACATCCCGCCCTTCGACTTTCGCGTGCCCGGCGTGATGACGATCTCGGCCGACGTCCACAAGTACGGCTACTGCACCAAGGGCGCATCGGTGATCACTCACCGCGAAAAGGCGCACCTCCACCAACATCAGTTGTTCGTCTACGACGCCTGGCCGGGTGGGATGTACGGCTCGTTCGCGATGGCGGGCGCGCGCCCCGCGGCCCCGATCGCAGCCGCCTGGTCGATCATGAATTTCCTCGGCCGTGAGGGCTACCAGAAACTCGCGCGCGTGATTCGCGATACTACCGACAAGCTACGCGCCGGAATCGAGGCGATCCCGGAACTCACCATCTGGGCCGATCCGGTGATGAGTGTCTTTTCGTTCGGATCCGAGAAGATCGACATCATGGCGGTCGGCGACGTGATGGACGAACGCGGCTGGCACCTCGACCGCCAGACCGGGCCCGACGCACTGCACATGATGGTCTCGCCCGGACACGCGAAGGTCGTCGACGTTTTCCTCGCCGATCTGCGGCACGCGGCCCTGCATCACGGAACGTCCAAAGGCGCCGAAGCACGCTACAGCTGAAGTAGGACGTCGAGCTACGAAGCATTGAAGGTCGAGCGCGAAGCACGAGACATTCGCGGTGGAATGGCACCGAGATTCATGGGACGACGTCTGCCGGGAGGTCCCGATCAAGCTCGTTCGGAGCGTGCGCGAAGGCGGAAGCGCTGCGCCGCGCAAAGCAACTCCTGATCGCGAACCCCGCCTTCAGCCACCCGTTCTAATGGTCACCATTCCTGATCATCAGCAACTGGCTCTGAGCCCCTATGCTGTGCCTCGTGGAAATCGGGGCGTCGTGAACTTCAATCTGCTGCGGGACACTCGCTACCGCATCGCTCGGCCCAGGCGCGTTCCGTCGGATGCGCAAAGCGGCCCATCGTTGCACCGAACGCGATGCTGAACTCCGCACTCCCGGACGAGCATCCCTTCGTCCGGCGTCCGCATCGGACGCTGCTGCGCCTCACGCTGCCGGTGTTGATTTCCCTCATTGCGGAGCCCCTCACCGGCCTCGCCGATACCGCCTTCATCGCGCGTCTCGGCGCTGCACCGCTGGCCGCGCTCGGGGTCGGCACCGTGCTGATGTCGAGCGTCTTCTGGGTCTTCAACTTCCTCGGGATCGGCACCCAGACCGAAGTCGCGCACGCGACCGGTTCGGCGGATGCCGAAGGCGCGCGCGATGCGACGGGCCTCGCGCTCGCCCTCGCCACGGCGATCGGCTGTGGCATCGCGCTGCTCGGCTGGCCCTTCCTCGATGCAGCCGCGCGCTTCATGAGCAACGACGTCGAGGTTCAGAACGGTGCAGTCGCCTACCTCCGAATCCGCCTGCTCGCAGCACCCGCGGTGCTCGTCACGGTCGCGGCCTTCGGCGCACTGCGCGGGCTGCAGGATATGCGCACGCCGCTGTGGATCGCACTCGGCATCAATGCCCTCAACCTCGCCCTCGACCCATTGCTGATCTTCGGCGCCGGGCCGGTTCCCGCGCTCGGCATCGCGGGCGCCGCGTGGGCCACCTTGGTCGCGCAGACGATCGGCGCCGTCGCGGCCTTCGCCGCGGTGCGACGGCGGCCCGGCCTGCCGCCACGAGTGTATTGGCGCGGCGCGCGGCGCCTGTTCTCAGTCGGGCGTGACCTGTTCTTCCGCACCGGGCTGCTGCTCGCCTTCATCCTGTTGTCCACACGCAGCGCCACCCGCATCGGCGTCGAAGCGGGCGCCGCCCATCAGGCGATTCGGCAGGTATGGGTCTTCACCGCGCTCTTCCTCGACGCCTACGCCGCCACCGCGCAGAGCCTCGTCGCGTACTTCCTCGGAGCGGGCCGGCGCCGACTCGCGCGCCGCGCGTCGGGAGTCGCGCTCGTCTGGTCGTTCGCAACCGGTGCGGCTCTCACGGCCGCAATGCTGCTGCTCGAGGGCCCGACCGCGCGCCTGCTGGTGCCGGCGCCAGCGCGCGCCGTCTTCGGTGCCGCCTGGCTCACGGCCGCGCTCGCACAGCCGCTCAACTCCGTTTCGTTCGCGACCGACGGCATCCTCTGGGGCGCGCACGACTACCGCTACCTCCGCAACGCGATGTTCGCCGCGACCGCGCTCGGAATCGGCGCACTATTCGCGCTGGACCTCCAGCATGCCGACGCCCTCGAGCACATCTGGCTCGTGACGGGCGGCTGGATCACGGTCCGCAGCGTCTTCGGCCTCGGCCGCATCTGGCCCGGCTTCGGCAAGAGCCCACTGCGGGAACATGAACATCCGGCGGAATCGGCGCGCTGAACCGCATGCGGCGATCACCGCGGGCGCGGCCACGCCAGCGAAACGCCGTGCGTTTCGTTGGGCGCCGCGGAAGCGTTACTTCGGCAGCGCAGCGGCCGAGGTAGAGCCGCCAACGCGCAGTCCGGCGGCGCCGGACTGGCTCGTTCCGCTCTTCGGTTTCACGCTGCGAAGGGTTTCCGCGGTTGCATCCGAGCGGGCCTTGCGGATCGTGTAGGCGATCTGGTCCTGCAGGATCTGCTGTGTCCAGCTGTACATTCCCTCGGCGGGCTTGGCTCCGACCGGCTTGGTACACATGAGATTGCGCCGGCCCCAGAGCAGGAAGTAGGGCGTCCCCTCCTGCTGAGCGATGCCGAGTTCGACGCTGACCGGAACCGATGATTCGGTGTGCTCGCCGCAGATGATGATCACCTGGTCCGCTTCGCGTATCCGGCGGCGCTCTCTCTCACCCGACGCGTTCGCGGCCGTCGAGCGCTCGGATCTACCCAACACCGCAAAGCCGGAGCCGGAGTTCTGTGACTGCTCGAGCAGCCGCTCGTAGAGTTCCACGTCATTTTCGAGGTCGAAGCTGACGAATACATGGACGTTGCTCATGTCAGACGCTCCAACGCTGGATTGCGAGTCGTCGGAACATGGAGCGGGCAATCAACGGTCGGTGCCACGAAGCGAGTTCACGACGGGCCACGGGAGCGGAGCAACGCACGGTCATCGAGAACCGCCTCTGCATCGCGGCGGAGCGTCGGTATGCGACTGCATCGAGGAGCCTCTCGTCGTGCGCGCTCGGGGTCACGGGCCAGGACGGCTCGCGGACGTTTCGCGCGCTCTTAGTATCGTCCAAAACGCTTGAAATATCAAGCGTTTTACGGCAACGCGGGATCACACGGGTCGCGCTCGCCGCGTTCTCGACCGCAATTCGGCTACAGCTCCCTCGTCGCCACCTGCAACGCACTTCGCCTGTTGCACACTCCTGCTGCGCGCTGGCCCTTCCGCGACCGGGGCTTCCGCGTCGTACAGCGAAACGCGAAGCGCTTCGACGCCCTAGCCGGCGTTCGCGGCGATCGGCGCGGGCGGAGCTTCGGCCGACACGCTTGTGCTCGCGCCTAGTTCGGGCCGAAGCTGCTGCTTCAACTCACGCAGCTCGCACCGCGCGGCCTCGTCCCGCACTTCGTCGCGAATTGCCCGGATGCGGGTTCGCGTCGTGACATCGCCGAGTTCGCGTTCGAGCGCCCCCTCGGTCGAGATGCGTGCGATGTGCTCGCGCACACCCTCGAGCGCCTTCATGTCGGCGTCGACCGACAAGCCCTCGATCGCCTCGCTCATCCGCCGGCGCGCCTGTGCGCTCGCGAGACTCGCGAGCATTCGGCTCTTTTCCTGGACGAGCCCGCGGATCTCCTCGCGGAAGCGCACCAGGTTGGACTTTGCCTCTTCGGCCTCGGAGCGAACGTTCGCGAGTTCGCCTTCGGCTCGCTCGAGTTCCTCCAACAGCAGCTGCTTGCGCGCGATCAGCGTCACCGAAAGCTCGTCCTGGTCGCCACGGACCGCGCGACGGATGTCGTCGTGCAGTCGCGCGATTTCCGCCCGTCGCTCGCCGATCTCCGCCTCGAGCTTGTTGCGCATGTAGAGAATCCCCGCGACCGCTTCCTTCAGATCCCGGTACTGCTGCGTGCGCTGATGGATCGCCTCTTCGTAGACGGCGCGCGGATTCTCGCGCTCGCTGTCGCGGATCCAGACCGCGAAGATGCCGTGGACCAGGCCCCTCAGGCGGCTCGTGAGACTTCTCGATCGTTTCCGTGTCATGCTGCACCTCCTTCGTTCAAGATTCCTTGCCCCAGTCTTCCGATCGGAGCCCGAGTTCTCGGATCTTCTGCTGCAGGCTCTGGCGCACCATGCCGACCGACTCGGCCGCACGCGAAATGTTCCCGCCGCTTCGTCGCAGCGCCTGCAGCAGGAAGGCTCGCTCGAACTGCTCGACCGCGAGTTTCTTGGCTTCTGAAAACGCCAGCCCTTCGATGCTCGTGAGGCCGCTCGCGTCGCTGCGCGCGTCCGAGCCGAGATTCAGGTCGGATTCCTCGATGATCGCACCCGCCGAGAGCACCGCCGCGCGTTCGATCACGTTGTGGAGTTCGCGGACGTTTCCGGGCCAGGCGTGCCGCGCGAGTCGCGCGAGAGAGTCGTCACCCAATCGCTTCTTCTCGAGCCCGAGCCGCTCGGTCACTTCTTCGAGGAAGCGCTGTGCCAGCGCGGGGACGTCTTCGCGGCGGTCTCGCAGCGGCGGGAGTCCGATCTCGACGACCTTCAGGCGGTAGTAGAGGTCTTCCCGAAAGCGGTTCTTCGCAACGTCTTCAGCGAGATTGCGGTGGGTCGCGGCAACCACGCGGACATCGACCGCGATCGGCTGCGTCCCGCCCACCCGCTCGAAGGAGCGCTCCTGCAACACGCGCAACACCTTGGCCTGGGTCTCCGACGCCATGTCGCCGATCTCGTCGAGGAAGATCGTGCCGCACTCGGCCGCTTCGAAACGACCGACGCGGCGCGCGTCGGCGCCCGTGAAGGCTCCCTTCTCGTGTCCGAACAACTCGCTCTCGACGAGCTCGCGACTGATGGCGGCGCAGTTCACCGCGACGAAGGGCCGATCCTTGCGCGGGCTTCGGTTGTGCAACGCCTGCGCGACGAGCTCCTTGCCGGTGCCGCTCTCGCCGAGAACGAGCACGGTGAGGTCGGTCTCCGCGACTTTTTGCAGCGTTTGAAATACCTGCTGCATCGACGGCCCGGCACCGATCAGGTTCTCGAAGCCGTACTGCCGTTGGATCTGCTCGCGCAGCAGACGATTTTCGCGCTCGAGGCGTGTGCGTTCGAGCGCGCGCTGCACCACCATACGGATCTCGTCGTTGTCGAAGGGCTTCGGCACGTAGTCCTCGGCACCGGCCTTCATCGCCTCGACGGCGATCGCCTCCGAGCCGTGCGCCGTGATCATCACTACGGCGCACTCCGGCCTACGCTCCTTCGCGCCGCGCAGAACATCCATGCCGTCCGGCCCGCGCCCGAGCGCGAGGTCGGTCAGGACGAGATCGAAGGCACCGTCCACGAGAGCCGCCAGAGCGTCGTCCCCGCTGCCTGCGACCTCGACCTCGTAGCCCTGCCGGCGCAACAATCCGGAGAGCGCGAGCTGAATCGCGCGTTCGTCTTCGACGACGAGAATTCGCGGCGTCACGGCAGTCCTCCCCCGACCACGCCCCGTTTCGGGAAGGTGAGCAGGAACTCGGCACCCTCGCCCGGCTCAGACGTCACCTCGATGTCCCCAGCGTGCGCGTCGACGATCTTCTTCGAGATCGACAGGCCGAGGCCGGTTCCGTCGACCCTCGAGGTGTAGAACGGACTGAAGAGCCGGCTCACCGCGTCGCTGTCGATGCCGGGCCCGTTGTCCTTGATCCGCACCCAGACTTCAGTGCCCGCGAGATTCTCACCCATGCGAACCTCGATACGCGGGTACGCGGTGATGGATTCATCGAGTGCATCGAGCGCGTTTCCGACGAGATTGATGAGCACCCGACGCAGCTGCTCCGCATCACCCAGCATCGAACCCGCGCAATCGATCTGTGAATCGATCGCGACGCCGATGCGCTCGGCGCGGTCGCGAAAGCTTTCGAGCGCGGATTCGACCACGTCCGCCATGTCGATCAGCGACCTGCCGCTGTCCTCTTCGCGCGCAAAGCGGAGCAGGTGCGAAACCGAGCGCTCGACGCGCTGGAGCTCCTCGAGCGCCACGCGCGAATACTCGACGTTCTCGTACGCGGTCGGCGTCTCGCCGATCTGCTGCACCAGACTCTTGGCGGCGGTGATCGGATTGCGGATCTCGTGCGCGATCGATGCCGAGAGTTGCTCGAGGGACTTCGCGTGGACGCCCTCGAGATCGCGACGCTGCCGCGACAGCGACGCGTGCACGAGCTTTTCGGCTTCCTGATCGATGAATCGCTTGCGCAGCTTCGGTTCCAGCTCGAGTTCGTAGCCCGCCTTCGCGAGCTTGAAGCCCCAGACCAGCATCACGACCACCCCAACGGGCGGCACGAAGATCAGCAACGCGGCGGTCACGCCGAGGAACCACAGGGCATCGCCCGCGAGTTCCGTCTTCCGCTCGGCGTTCGCGTGCGCCGTGCGCAGCGCGCGCTCCTCCGGCGTCCTCGCTTCGTCGGCGTCGTCCGATTCGCCATCGGTGTGGGCGTGGCGCAGTTCGCGATTGCGCTGCGATCGACGATGCCGCTTCCCGAATGAGTGGCTCATCGCCCGACCCCCCCAGAAGATCCGACCCGATCGCTCGACTCGTGCGGATTCCAACGACATCCCCACACCTCCTACGCGGGTGCCCCGCCGCTCGGCGCACGCTTCGGCAGCGTAACGACGAACTCGGCCCCGGCACCCGGCTCCGACTGCAATTCGATCGAGCCGCCGTGCGCATCGATCACCTTCTTCGAGATGGCGAGACCGAGTCCGTTGCCGGTCGGCTTCGAGGTGAAGAACGGACTAAACACCTCTGATTGCGCCGCGTGCGAGATTCCCGGGCCGTTGTCGCGCACGCGTAGCCACAGTTCGGTGCCGGCGAGATTTTCGCCCGACGCGATCTCGACGCACGGATTCGGGGTCGCCGCATCCGCGAGGGCATCGATCGCGTTGCCGATCAGGTTGATCATCACGCGGCGGATCTTCTCGGGGTCGCCCCGCATCCAGCCGCCCGTCTCGATGTCGCGCCGCACCTCGATCCCGCCGCGCTCGAGCCGCTCGCGAAAGGTCTCGAGTGCCGAGCCCGCCACCTCGGCAAGTGAGAACTCTTCGACTCGGATCTCCTCATCGCGTGCGAAGCGCAGCAGGTGTGAGATGGAACGCTCGACGCGATCGAGTTCTTCGAGCGCGACGCTCGCGTATTCGACGTTTTCGCGCGACGCCGGATCCTCGCCCATCTGCTGGACCAGACTCTTGGCCGCGGTGATGGGGTTGCGGATTTCGTGCGCGACCCTGGCCGAGAGCTGCTCGAGCGAGCGAGCATGCTCGCTCTCGAGCGACTTGCGTTCGCGGCCCGCGCTCTGCTCCACGGTGCGCGAAACCTCCGCGTCGACGAAGCGTCGCCTGAGATCGGGCGCGACCATCGCGGCGAAATAGTGCAGGAAGACGAAGATCCCCCAGCTGAAGCCCGTGACGATCGCGGCACGTGGCCCCGCGACGAAGAGCAGCATGAAGATGACCGCAGCGTACGTGACGAAATGCGTCACGAACGAGAGTTTCGCGGTCGCGCGGCGGCGCGCGCGGCGGTAGAGCTTCTGCTCCTCGGTCAGCTGCTTGCGGCTGCGCCGCCGCCGATGCCTACCGTGGTGCCGATGCCGCCCTTTGCGCCGCTCGTCGTCTGAATCTCCGAAATCGTCGCGGTAGTCGCTCATCGCCTTCCCACCGGACACGCCGTCCACGGCATCCTCGAGAGTATGGGTGCACGACCCGTAAATTCCCATTCCAACCATGCCCCACGAACAAAGCAAGCTGCGTGCCCAACTCGTGAACCCTTAAATTTCAGGGACTTACAGAACCCGGACTCGAGCGAAAACGCAGTCGAAAAGCTGCACATGCAGTCGATCTACTGCACTCTCGTGATCCGCGGCAGGCTCGTTATCGTGTTGGCCCTGGATGATTTCGGGAGTGGATCGGGTGGCCGGAATGGACGTAATTGCGATCGTTGGGGGCTCGCTCGCGGGGCTACGGAGCGCCGAGGCTCTGCGCCGTCGTGGCTACGATGGCCGCATCGTCTTCGTCGGCGAGGAGCCCGAACGACCGTACGACCGGCCGCCGCTCTCGAAGGAAGTGCTGACCGGCGTCCGCGAAGCCGAGCAGATCGCGCTCTCGAAGCCCGAGAAATTCGACGCGCTCGAACTCGACCTGCGCCTCGGTCGGCGCGCGGATTCGCTCGACCTCGACGACCGCGCGGTGGTCCTCGCGGACGGCGAGCGGCTGCGATTCGACGGGCTGATCATCGCCACCGGCGCGTCGGCGCGGGCGCTGCCCGGCGCCCCGACGCTGCCCGGGATTCACACGCTCCGCACCTTGAACGACTGCCTGACGCTGCGGCGCGAACTCGAAACGAGTCCGCGCGTGGTCGTGGTCGGCGCCGGCTTCATCGGTGCCGAAGTCGCAGCGACTTGTCGTGGGCGCGGTCTCGACGTCACCCTCGTCGAAGCCTTGCCGCTCCCGCTTGCGAACGCGCTCCCGCCGACGATCGGCGCGGTCTGCGCGGACGTTCACCGCGACGCAGGGGTCGACCTTCGCTGCGGTGTCGGTGTCGACGAGATCTTCGGCGACGATCGCGTCGAGGGGATTCGGCTCGCGGACGGAGCACGCATTCCAGCCGATGTCGTCGTCATCGGGATCGGGGTCGTACCGAATACGGGCTGGCTCGAATCTTCCGGCCTCGCCATCGACAATGGCGTGGTCTGCGATGCCTCGCTCGCAACCGCTGCGCCTGGAGTCGTCGCTGCGGGCGACGTTGCACGCTGGCACCACCCGCTGTGGAACGAGAGCATTCGCGTCGAACACTGGACGAACGCAGTCGAGCAGGCCGACGCGGCCGCGGCCCGGCTGCTCGCGGGCCCCGGCGGAGCAAAACCCTTCGCGGCGGTGCCCTTCGTCTGGTCCGACCAGTACGATCGGAAGTTTCAGTCGGCCGGGCGCTTCGCTCCCGACGACGAAATGCGCGTATTCCACGGCTCGCTCGAGGAGCGCCGTTTCGTCGCGCTGTTCCGGCGCGGCGACCGACTGTCGGGCGCGCTCGCAGTGAACCGCGTGCGGCAGCTGATCGGCTACCGCCGCATGATCCAGGAAGGCGTTGCCTGGAAGGACGCGATCGCGCAGGCCGAAAGCGCCGACGCGGGCGGTTGACCCGGTCAGTCGTCGCGCAGCAATGCACCATTCGAATCGCGCACCGAAACACCGAGCCCCGCCTCGAATTCCGCGTACGCCGCACGCATCACGACGACATCGTTCAGCGCCATTGCCGCCGAGAGCGAGAGTGCGAGCAATGTGAGCGTTAGGGCGCGCCGCGGCAGCAGCCGCCAGGCGCCGGTCACCAGCAGCGCCACCCACACTGCGTGCCAGTGCGGTGCGTACAGCACGTACTCGCGCCCGTAGAAGACGTGGATCGCGATCTGCGCGGCGACACCCAGCACCGCTGCAAGCAGGCGCGCATCGCCGCCGCGCAATCCGATGCAGCCGAGCGCGACCCACAGCCCGACCGCGAACGCGAGTACGAGCTGTGCGGGCGCCCACTCGGACGACCCCGCAGCCTCGACGGACAGCGACCAGTAATCGAGACCGTAGTCGCGGATCAAGAACTCGGAGATTCCCGGGAACGGCGCGACGAAATCGAACAGCGCGACATGCGCAAGCAATCGCGCGAGATGCGCCGCGGGTGCGGCGCCGAGCTCGGCGGTGCGGAAGAAGTGGAGTTCGTTTGCGAGCGCCGAGCCGGATTGCGCCTGCGTCGCAGGCGGATACCAGGTGGCCTGTAACTGCACCGCCCCCCAGCCGAGCAACACGACGACGCCCGCGACCAACGCAAGTCCGGCCCAGGGCGTGACCGCACCCGCCGCAGTGTCGGCATCCGCCCGCTCACGGCCGAGTGTTGCGCGCGCGCCGAGCGCGAACGCCCAGAAGCAGAGCTGCGTGATCGTCAGGCCGAAACCCAGCACACCAAGCAGCCCCCAAACGAGCGCCTCCCAAGTCGTGAACGGCCGCCGCCAGCGCGCGTTCGAGAACAACAACGGCGCGACGGCTGCGAGCGACGACACGGCCGCGCTCTCCGGCACGCTTGCCGCGAGCCAGGTCGTGAACGAAAACCCACATAGCGCGAAGGCCGCAAAGGCCGCCGATCGCGAAGCATGCGTCCACTGCCATGCCAACATTCCCGCGGCGAGGGCCTGCAGGGTCATACACAGACCGATCAGCACGCGTGCGGCGCCGAGCGGGTTCCGTCCATCGAACGCAATCGCGTCGATCGCGCGACCGATCGGCGACACCAGCAACTTCTGGAGTGGATGCACGCTCGAACGGTACGCGGGGCGGTCGGTCGCGAGGTCGGACACCACGCGGCTCACGTCCATGTCGAAGAGGCCGCTGCTGAAGGCCATCACATTCGCGTCGCCCGGTAACACGAACGCGCCGAAGGCGTAGAGCGCGAAAGACCCGATCGCCGCCAGGGCGATGGCGGCCCCGAATGCGCGGCCGATGGGCGCGCGCGGTTCCGGGGCGGGTTCTCGGGTCATGTACCTAGGGGTGTAGCCCGCGGAAACGACGCCCGCACCGTCCTCGCCGAAACCCTGAACTCACGTTCACTCCACAGTTCCACATTGGGTCACTCGCGCCGATTGAACACCTGAGAGTCTCCGATTTTATGCCCGATTAGACCCACGAAAGAGTGAAAGTCAGCGTGCCGAGCTTGTATCGCCAACCACCTGGGTGTATCGATTCACAGGCTGGCGTCGTGGCATCGAAGTCGCGGCTACAACAAACGTCCGGCCCGAACTCCGGCGCGCCTGAAAGGATGGGATCATTGCCGACGACCCGCTACGAAGTGTTGCCGCAGTCGGGAAAGGCCGCCATGAACGCCACGATCCTGATCGTGGCGCACGAACCTTCCGTGCGGTCAGTAACTCGACGGATTCTCGAGCGACAGAGCTTCCGAACTCTCGAAGCCTGCGACGTCCGGGAGGCGATCGCCGTGTTCCACACGCATTTCCGTGAGGTCCACGGCGCCATCCTGGATCTCGGGATGCCCGAAGCGGGGGCAGATCGGGTTGCCGGGGAGTTTCGGCGTGCCCAACCCGCCCTGCCAATCCTGTTTACGGGTAGCCAAGACGAAGACGCCTCGTCCAGATGGATGAAGCCCGGGCCAACCACCGGCTTCCTACCGACGCCCTTCGGCCTCGACGCACTGGCCGAGAAGGCCGACGACCTGTTCGGCGAACCGTCGACCCACGGCGAGCTGGCGGATCCCGCCCAGAGCTAGCTAGCTGCGCGGCCAAAGCTTCCGCGTCGGCGCACAAGATTTTCGCCTGCGTGCTCCCGATCGGGGCTCGTCCGCTGATGGAACCTAAGGTTCTTCCAGCGGCCCTCCGAATAGACGATCTGAGCCGGCTTGAATCATTCTTCGCGCCGGATCGGATGGATCGATGCTGCCTCTGCACTCGGATGAAGAACTCGATACGATCGGAACGCGCTTCGCCGCAAGCGATGCGCTCGCGCTCTTGCTGGTCGAAATCGAGCCGCTGGGGCGGATCGAGCGGCGCTATGGATCCGAGGCCTACAAGAGCGCGCTCAAACGCCTGCTCGCGCTG
>CAXMSF010000040.1:0-31470 GCA_964196055.1 uncultured Gammaproteobacteria bacterium
GGCCTCGACGACGCTGCGGCTCGCCGTTTCCACGGCGAGGTCTTCGTTCCCAACAACGCGATCTTCGCGGCCTCGGGGGACGTTCAGGCCGAAACCATGATCGAGTTGGCGAATCGCATCTTCGGCGCGATGCCGCCCGCCGAAGTTCCGGCGGCCGGGCCGGCGCCGACTCTGCCCGCGCCGGCGGCGACGAAGATCCTGATCGTCGATCGTCCCGACCTCGAACAGGCCCAGATCCGGGTTGCCCACGACGGCATGGCCCGTACCGATCCCGACCGCGTCGCCGTCAGCATCATGAATTCGACTTTGGGTGGTTCCGGTTTTTCGTCGCGGCTGATGAAGAGTGTGCGTTCCGACGCCGGGCTCACCTATGGCGTGCATTCGGGCTTCGCGATGCGACGCCAGCCCTCGCTGTTCGTGATTTCGACCTTTACACGCGTCGCCGAGGTCCGCACGGTCGTGGATCTATTGCTTGCAGAGCTCGAGCGCATGCGCGCGGAACCGCCGACCGAGTCCGAGCTCGAGCAGGCTCGGACGCTCGCGACGGGCAGCTTTTCGCTGGGCCTCGAGACCTCGGACGCGGTGATCGGCGGCCTGGTCGACCTCGACGTGCACGGCTTGCCCGAGGACGCACTCGACACCTATCGCTCGCGTGTGCGCGCCCTGACCATCGATGACACGGCCCGCGAGGCGCAGCGGCGGCTGCATCCGGATCGCGTGGCGATCGTGTTGGTGGGCCCGGCGGCGCAGTTGCAGCCGCAGCTCGACGGGCTCGGCCCGATCGAGGTGGTGAAGCCCTAGGTCCTCGGCCGGCGATTCATTCGCCCGCAGCCGATCCCGCCCTTTCCTTCGAGGGAAGCCACCGGCGGAACTACCGGTTCGCGCGCTGCAGACTTCGCAGCTTCGACCCGTTTGCAGTGGTAGTCCCTGTGAGCAGCGAACTCGAACGCTGCGAACGCGTTTCAGCGCACTCAACACCCCGCGGCCGGAGTCGGGGAGGGGTCGAAGCGACTGTGTTCGAGCGGAGATCCCTCCCCGACTCCGGCCGCGGTCGCGCGAGCACCGATCGCGCAAGAGATGCCTTCTCTGGGGAGTGTGCCGACACGGCGGAGCGAATCGGGCAGAGAATTCCCTATTCCCCTCCCCGGACACGCTTGCGCGCGCGGGGAGGGTGGTAGCGTTTCGCAGCTGCCTCGAGGCTTGCGATGACTTCTCGGCGGAGGGAGTCGGGTTCGAGGACTTCGGCGCCGGCGCCGAAGGAGAGTACCCAAGAGCGGAGTTCGGAGGCGCCGCCGACCTCCATGCTGAGCAGTACGCCGCCGTCGCGCTCGGACTCGAGCTGCTGGCTCGGGTGCCAGTTGCGTTCTTCGATGTACGTCGCCCAGTTCTTGTCGAAGCGGATCCGCACCGGGATGGCGGGCTCGGCGATGACGCCGAAGGACGACCCGATATAGGCGTCGAAGTCGAAGTCGTCGGGTGCGTCGAAGCGTTCGCCCGAGGCTTCGATCTCGCGGATGCGCTCGACCGCAAAGGTGCGGACCTCACCGGACTTGTGGTCGAGTCCGACGACGTAGAGTCCACCGCTTCGATACCAGACGCGATACGGGTCGAGCTCGCGGGTGGCGACCGATCCGGTTCGTCCGGTTCGGTAGCGCATGCGCAGGGTCGCGCGTTCGAGTACCGCCTCGTTCAGGATCTGGATCGTGTCGCGGAAGCGGCTGTAGTCCTTGTGCGGCCCCGGCAGGACGCGGAAGGATCCGGCGAGTCGCGCGAGGTATTCGCTGAGCTCCGGGCCGAGGCCCGCGCGAATCTTCGCGAGAGCCGATCGGATCGAGTCGTGGAAGACCGTCCCTTCGAGGCTGCGCAACAGATCCTCGCCGAACGCCAGTGCGAGGATTTCGTCGGGCGTGAAGGGGACGTTGCCGAGCCGGAACGAATCGAGGAAGCGGTAGTACGCGCGCCCGTCACGCTTTTCCGAAATGACCGGGAAGCCGGCGAACATCAGTGCGTCGAGGTCGCGGTAGACGGTGCGGCGGACGCAGCCGAGGTCGGCGGCAAGCTCGGCCAGTGCGACGCCTCCTCGGCTCTTCGCGAGCCGTTGGATCAATTGCCACTGCCGCGCCAGCTGGTCGCCCCGCACGCAGGCAGTGTAGCGGCCGGGCGGCGCGCGACCGTCCGGAGTCGCTGAAGAACTCCAGCAGCGCTGCTGCCTGTGCGCCCCCGATGCGACAGCATGCAACACGGCGCGCGCGTCATGTGCCGCTGACGCCGATCCCAGCGCCGCGCGCTCGACCCGCGCCACCGCGTCACTACGGAGATTCGGGAGGGTCGACGTAGCCCAGTGCTTCGAGCTGCCGTCGGAGCAACGGGTCGAGCGGTGCGACAGGAGCGTTCTTCACCGTCTCGCCTCGTTTGCGGGACGCGACGATCTGACTCCGCAATTTCGCCTGGAGCTGCTTGGTGATTCGGGGCCTGGCCGCGGCGACATCGTGTTGTTCGTTCGGGTCCGAAGCGAGGTCGTAGAGCGAAACGCCTTGAACGCGGTGCTGCGTCAATTTCCAACCATCGGTCACGATCGCATCGACCCGCTTCCAATCGAGTGCGCTGCGGAGTTCGGCGATCACGGCGGAACGTGGAATGCTCGCGCCTTCCAGGAGAGGCACGAGGCTGACTCCTGCAGTCGGCGGTTGGGGCGCGATTCGCAGCAGTTCGAGCGCCGTTGGAGCGACGTCGACAAGACTTGCGAGCGCCGAGACTCGCCGGGGTGCGATCCCCGGAACGCGCATGAGCAGCGCCACTCGCAACTCTTCCTCGAACAAGCTCAGGCGATGGCCGATCAGGCCGTGCTCGCCGAAGGCTTCGCCGTGATCGGACGCGACGATCACCAGGGTGTCGTCGACGGCGTCGATGGCTTCGAGGGTGTCCAGGATTTCGCCGAGATTGGCGTCCGTGAAGGCGATCTCTCCGTCGTAGCGATCGCGCGCGGTCTCTCCGAAACGTTCTTTCGTATCTGCGTGGCTCACGTACTCGAAATGCGGGTCGAAGTAATGGAGCCACAGGAACCAACGCCGACCGTCGTCCGCTGCGTAGCGCTGCTCGAGCCATGCTTGCCCCTTCGCGGTGATGGCGGGCGAACTCACGGCTTTGTGCGATTGATCGAATTGGTTGCGCACCTGTTCGTCGTCGTACAGGGAGAATCCCTGGTCGAGTCCGTAGCGGCGCGCGAAGAAGACGTGAGAGATGACGGCGGCGGTCGCGAATCCGGCGGACTCGAGTCGCTCGGCCAAGGTTTCGAAACCCGGCGCGAGAGAGGATCGCCTGCCCCTGGTCCGGTGGCCGGAGGGGTATTCCCCGGTGAGCAGCGATGCGATACTGGGAAGAGTCCACGAAGAGGTTCCGTAGGCCCGGTCGAATACGACGGCGGAGGCGGCGAAGCGATCCAACTGCGGCGATGTGTCGCGATCGTATCCGTACGCGCCCAGGTGGTCCGGGCGCAAGGTGTCGATCGTGACGAGCAGCAGATTGGTCGGGGCCGGTGCCGGTGGGTCTGCGCAGCTCACGCACATCACGGCGATGGCGCCCGATGCCAACGCCCGTCCCGATATTGCGCGCCACCCACTCGTACCCATTGCGCCCAATCTAGCTCGCGTCCGGCCTCTGGAGTCAGGGATCGGTGAAGAACTCCACCAGCGCTTCTTCCTGTGCGCGAGCGTCCGCGAAGCCGAGTTCGGTCAGCGGCGCCAGGAAGTTGCCGTCGAAGAGCAGGTAGGAGAGCAGGTCCGATTCGGGGGTGTTGTCCGAGCTGCCGGAGAGGCCGCGCGCGGCGAATCTGAGCAGCGGTGATGTCAGGTGTTCGTCGCGCATGTTCACGAGTACCTGCCCTGCGAGCTGTCCGAGATCGGCCGACGGGCGAATCACGAGGTCGTGGATTCGCTTGAACGGGTTGCCGCGCTCGCGGTTCGCGACCGTGTTGATTCGCTCGAGAAAATCGGAGCCGTAGGCCTTCTCGCCGTCCTCGAGGATCTCGTTCATCAGACGCATGCGTGCGAGGTCGGTGTCGATCGGATCGAGCAGGAGCGCGTTCAATATCTTGCCGAACAGGAAGGTCAGGCTCGCATAGTCCTCGACGCGCTGCTCCGAGAGCGCGGCTTCGTGCGCCTGCCGGGGCTCCTGGCGCAATGCGATCACGAGCACGCGATCGGCGCCGAGCCGCAGCGCGGGCGAGAGCGGGGTGTTGAGGCGCAGCCCGCCGTCGGCGAAGTAGCTGCTGCCGATGCGGACCGCCGGAAACAGCATCGGAATCGACGCGGACGCGAGCGCGTGATGGGGCGTGAGCCGCGTCGCGCGCGCGAAGATGGTCGGGTCACGGGTCCAGCGTGAGACCTGCCGATCGCGATTCTCGATGAAGATTGCGACCTGTCCTGTGGCGATTTGCGTGGCCGCGACACAGACGGCCTCGACCCTGCCGGCTCGGATGTTGCTGCGGATGTGCCTCCAGGGGACCGCCCGGACCACGAATTGTTCGAGCGCCTGGGTGTTGAGCAGGCCGTAGAGGCGTTCGGGTGGATCGCCGCTGCGGATCTTCTCGGCGACCTTGCGCAGGCCGAGCAGCCGGCGCGGGATTCGGAAGAGATCGCGGGCCGAGAGGGGCAGTACCTCGTCGATCTTCATCGACTTCCACAGATCGACGAGTCGGGCGCCGCGCTGGTCGTCTTCGTGTGCGGTCGCCGCGAGGTAGCAGGCGTGGATCGCGCCGACCGAGGTGCCACAGACGATGTCGATGTCGATCGGGCGGCCGAGCCGGCGCGGCAGCTCGTGGGTCAGGTAGCGGATGACACCTGCTTCGTATGCGCCTCGAGCGCCGCCACCCGATAGCACGACCGCACGCCGGGGTGAGCCGGCGCGAGGCGGTGGGCGCATGGGGGGCGGATCAGCCAACCCGCTCGACGTATTCGCCGGATCGCGTGTCCACCCGGAGCTTTTCGCCTTCCTTGATGAACAGCGGGACGTTGACCACGGCGCCGCACTCGAGGGTGGCGGGCTTGGTCGCGCCCTGGGCGGTGTCGCCCTTCATGCCCGGGTCGCACTGCGTCACGGCGGCGACGATGAACGAGGGCAGTTCGATGTTGATCGGGTTGTTCTTCCAGAACAACACGTCGACTTCGCAATTCTCGAGCAGATACTTCTTCGAATCGCCGATCTGCTCTTCGCTGAAGTTGAGTTGGTCGTAGGACTCGGTGTCCATGAAGACGAACGAGCTGCCGTCGTGGTAGAGGTACTGCATCGTCCGGTCTTCGACGTCCGCTTCACCGAACTTCTCGCCCGCGCGGAAGGTTCTCTCGACGATCTTGCCGTTGCGGAGATTCTTGATCTTGGTGCGTACGAAGGCGCCGCCCTTGCCGGGCTTCACGTGCTGGAAGTAGAGAACCGTGAACGGTTCGCCGTCCAGTTCGATGCGCAGTCCATTCTTGAAATCCGAGGTATCCACGGGACAATGCTCCTGATGCCGCCGCAGGTGAGAATAGCCGATGCCGTTCGCGGGTCGACCGAGGCTGCGCGGGGGGTCGTCGGGGAAGGATTCCGCCCGGCTAAGTGCGAGGGAGGAGACGATGCGAAAGGCGGGCGGGAGTCGACCTTCGTCGATCTCCCGCCCGTCGCTTGATCAGCTCTTCGCTTCGTTGACGGCTCCCGTCAACGCGGGGACGATTTCGAGCAGATCTCCGACGACGCCGAGATCTGCGACTTCGAAGATCGGTGCATCGGGATCCTTGTTGATCGCGATGATGAAGTTCGAGCCCTTCATGCCGACGAGGTGCTGGATCGCGCCCGAGATGCCGGCTGCGATGTAGAGCTTCGGGGTCACGACCTGGCCCGAAGAGCCCACCTGGTACTCGTGCGGCAGCCAGCCCGCATCGACCACCGGCCGCGAGGCGCCCATCGCGCCGCCGAGAGCTTCGGCGAGCGGCTTGATGACTTCCTCGAACTTCTCGGGTGAGCCGACGCCGCGGCCGCCCGAGACGATCACATCCGCCTTGGTGAGGTCGACGCCTTTCGACTCCGCGACCTTGGTCTCCACGAACTTCGTCTTCAGGTCGCCGACGTTGACGTCGAGTTTCGAGACGCTGCCGTCGGTCGAGCCCTCGAACGCAGCCGTTGCGCCCGGTTGGACCGTCGCCACAACGAGGCCGCCGCTGCTGGTCATGTGCGCGTCGAGCTTGCCGTTGAATACGCGCCGGTGGAAGCTGATTCCGTCGCCTTCCGCCTCGACCTTGAAGCAGTCGCTGACGAAGCCCGCGTCGAGGCCCGCAGCCACGCGCGGAGCGGCATCCCAGCCCGAGGGCGTGTTGGATATCAGCACCAGATCGGCGCCGGAGGCTTCGATGGCGGCTGTGATCGCGGCCGTAGCGGCCTCGGCGTTGTGGTTTTCGAAGACGTCGCCTTCGACCAGGTGGACCGTGCCGCCGCCCTTCTTGGAGAATTCGTCGGCGAGGGTTTCGGCGATTCCGCCGGCAACCAGACTGTGGACGTCGCGCCCGGTGGCGGAAGCGACTGTGTTTGCGAACGCCGCGAGTTCGTAGCTTGCTTCGCGGATCTGGCCGCCCTGGATCTCTGCGACGATGAGAATACTGCCCATCGGTGTTTCCTCTCTGTGTGCTTAAAGGAGCCCGAGCTCTTTGATTTTGCCCATCAAACCGGCGACGATCTCGTCGTTCGATCCCTGGAGGATCTCGGCGGTGTCGCCCTTGACCGGCGGAGCGATCTTGGCGATCTGCACCTTTGCGGCGCCGGCACCCACCTGACCGTCGAGTCCGAGGTCGGCCACGGTCTTCACGTCGAGCGGTTTCTTCTTCGCCGCCATGATGCCCTTGAGCGACGCGTAGCGAACCTGGTTCAGACCGCTCTGAACCCCGACCAGGCACGGGGTCTGTAGTTCGACGACCTCGTTGGCACCACCCTCGATCTCACGATCGACGGTGAGGCTGCCGGCCGACCGTTCGATCTTGGCCGCCGCGGTGGTGTGCGGAATCCCGAGGAGCCCGGCCAGCATGGGGGCGACCGCGGCGAAGTTGCCGTCGTCGGACATCATGCCCATGTAGACGAGGTCGGGGTTTTCTTCCTTGGCGACGGCGGCGAGGGTCTTCGCGATACCGAGGGCATCGGAGCCGTTCGTGGCGTCGTCATTCACGTGGATGGCCCGATCGGCGCCCATGCCGAGCGCCGTGCGCAGCGACTGCGTGACGCGAGCGGGGCCGATCGACACGACCACGACTTCCGCCTCTTCGGCGTCCTTCACCTGGAGGGCTTCCTCCAGCGCGTAGGTGTCGTAGCTGTTGATCTCGAATTTGATGCCATCCTCTTTGATCCAGGTGCCGTTCCCGTCGATGTCCAGACGCGCATCCTGGTGCGGTACCTGCTTGAGGCAAACCATGATCTTCACGGGCCGTACGAGCCTCCGAAATTGATTCCGAAATTGAAAGGCCGGAGCAAGGAAGCTCCGGGTGTCGGAAAGGAACCGAAAATCTAACTGACGCGGATGTCGATTTCAACCTTCGACGGAACGTCCGTGGAGTCAAAAATCACTGCGATTCAGTGCCTTAGGTCGAGCCGGCGCTGTGCCGCGGCCGACTGCGCAGCGTTCGGTGCGGGGTCGACACCTCGCCGGCGCCGACAAATCGCACGGGGCCTGCGCGGCGTCTGGGGTACACTGCGTCTCGGTCCGCAAGGCTCGGATCGGCGCGCGTGGGCGCGTGAAGCAACACCATGAAGGTCACCGTGAGCGCGAGGGGGCTCGAATTTCCATGTCGAATTTCGCCGCTGATTTCCGGCCGAACGGCCGTCTGCTGTCGCTGCTGATCGCGGCCTTCGTGCTGTGTCTGGCTGGCTCCGCGCTGGCAGAGGACGACCGCCCGAAGGAGATGCCGTACGACACGCCGGGCGAGTTCCCGCAGCTCAGCCCGGATTACAGCATGACGAGCCACAAAGTCGTGCTGGTAACCGACAATGGCTTGAATCCGCGCCTCGCAACCCTCGACGAGGGGCAGCTGGTGGCATGGATCAGCTATTCGCAACAGCCGTCCATCGTGGTGTTCGAGCGTGAGGTCGCTCGCTCGATGATCTGCCACAGCCTGGTCAACTTCTCGATCGAGGAGGATGAACTTCGCAGCGCACCGATCAACGCCGGGGAATTTGCGAGCTTCTGCCAGCTGAAACCGGGTCGCTACAAGTACAAGATCTTGCGAAAGGGCCTGGTTCAGAGCGGTAGCGACGCGGCGCGCACGCTCGAAGGTGAGATCATCGTGGGCAACCCGAACGACAGCTGATCCCACTCGAGCATTGGGTCGTGGACACCTGGGCAAAATGCCGCGGGCGTTTCTCGTCGTGGGCGTCTTGGGGGGTGTCAGCCGCTCATGAACATGAGGAACTGTTCGAGGTTGGCCACGCGCAGGAACGGGTTCATGCGTTTTTGTTCGCCCATCGTGCCGACGGGCTCGGGCGAATAGAGGTGGCCGGGGTAGAGCAGGGTGTCATCCGGCAGTGCCTTCAGCGTGTGGTTCAGGCTTCGATACATGTCCTCGGGATTCGCGCCGGGCAGGTCTACCCGCCCGCAGCTGCCGAGGAACAACGTGTCGCCCGACACCAGCGCGCCGGGATGACCGGCTGATTCGACCAGGAAGCACTGCGATCCGGGAGTGTGGCCCGGCGTGTGGAGCAGCCGGATGCGGATTTGACCGAGTTCGATGGCATTTCCGCCCGCCTGTCGCACCAGGTCGGATTCCGACACGTTGGTCACCTTGATCAGACCGTCCGCCTCGTGCTCGTTCACGTGGATCGGCACCGGTTGCCGAGCGAGCAGACGCGGCAGCCCCTCGATGTCCATGCCGAAGATCGAGCCGCCGACGTGATCCTGGTGGTAGTGGGTGACGAGTGCCCCCACGACCTCGACTCCGTCCGTCTCGGCCTGGTCGAGCAGTGCGTCGACACTCCAAGCGGGATCGACGACCAGTGCCTGTCGTGTCGATCGGCTGCCGATCAGGTAGCTCAGGTTGGCCATTTCCCCGACGGGGATCTGGTGGAAGTACAGGTCGCTGGCTTCATTCATGGGCATGCGTTCGCCGGAAACGCCGCGGAGCGGGACGCCGGCTTCATCCTTCGAGAATCTTGGTGATCCAACCGTCGAGCCCGTCGAGAACCTCGGACCGGACCTCTTCCTCCGTGCGCTCGCTCTTCTTCAGCACGCCAAAATGGTTGTCCGCTTCCTGGACCACCTGAAGCGTGGTCGGGGCACCGACCCGGGTCAGGGTCTGGCGCAGCCCGTCGAGGTCACAGGTGCGGTCACGCGTGCCTTGCACGAAGTGCATCGGGGCGATCAGCCGGTAGAGCTGGTCCGCTTCAGCCTCTTCCGTTTTGCCCGCAGCGTGGAGCGGGTATCCGAGAAAGAACAGGCCGTCGACTCGCAGGCGCGAGGTGGCGAGATCGGCCGCGACCGTGCCGCCGAGGCCCTTGCCGCCGAGGAAGAGGTGTGCGGGAGCCGCAGTCGGGTCTCGTGCGAGGACGCCGACCGCGGCACGGAGCGTTCGGCGCATCACCTGAGGCGTGTCGGTGCGGCGTTTCTTCGCTTCAGCGAAGGGGAAGTTGAATCGAAGCGTCAGATAGCGTCGCTCGGTCAGCTCGCGCATCACATGCTCGATCAGCGGGTCATTCATGTCGCGACCCGCACCGTGGGCGATGACCACGCTCACGCGTGCACCGGTCGGCCACCAGCGCGGGATGCCGATCATGGCGGACACCGAATCGAGCCCGTGGACGGGCTCCGGCAGCGGAATTTGGATCTCTTCGAATCGCGCGGAAGGTTCTACCACTGACTCCCTCTGGGGGGCTACTTTATACCATGGAAGTTGTGAAAGCGGTCGCGCCGGGCCCCCGGGGCTCGGCTGGATCCGTACTGTAAGCCCTCGGAGCGGCAATGGAAAAAGTTCTCATCACCGGAATTTCAGGGGGCCTGGGGCGACTGCTCGCCAAGCGGCTGATGGACCGTTACGAGGTTTGCGGCGTCGATCGCGTGGATTGGCCTGGACGCCCCGAGGGGGTGAAAGTTCACGTGGTCGACCTGACCCGCAAGAAGTTCGAAGACGTGGTCCGAACCGAACTTCCGACCCACGTCGTTCACATGGGCTTCATCCGCCACTTTCGCACCGATGAAAGGACCCGTTACGACGTCAATGTTCGCGGGACCCGAAAGCTGCTCGACCACTGCGTCCACCACGGAGTTCAGAGCCTGGTGGTGATGTCGAGCAGCTACGTCTACGGCGCGTTCCCCGAGAACCCGTACTACATGGACGAGGACTCGCCGCTCTCCGCGAGCCGCTCCTACCCCGAGATTCGCGATCTCGTGGAGGTCGACACACTCGCGACCGCGTTCATGTGGCGCTATCCGCACATCCGGACGACCGTGCTGCGCCCGGTGAACGTGATCGGCTACTACGTGCATTCGATGATCGGGCAGTATCTTCGCGAGCGACGCGTGCCGACGGTGATGGGCTTCGACCCGATGATGCAGTTCATCCACGAAGAGGATTTCGCGCGGGCGATCTCGCTGGCCGTCGAACATCGGTTGCAGGGAGTCTTCAACGTCGTGGGGCCAGGCGAAGTGCCGCTTCACACCGCGATTCGCGAAGCCGGCAGCACCGCGATCCCGGTGCCCGAAATTCTGCTACGGCCGGCGCTCGCGGGCCTTTTCGATTTCGGCTTGTTTCCGTACCCGCCCGGGGCGCTCGACTACCTGAAGTTCCCGATCACCGTCTCGGGTGAGCGATTCATCGATGCCACCAGCTTCCGGCCCGACTACAGCCTTCGCGAGACATTGGAGAGCGTGAACGACTGATGGCGACCAGAGACTCGGGAACGCTCGACGCGCTGATGAAACTCATCGGCTCCTACGTGCCGGAGGTCGTTCGGGATCTCGCAGCCGAACTCGAGGATCGTCTTCGGAAGGTGCCGAATCACCTGAACGAGTTCGGCTTCGACCCCTACGGCTTGAGCCTCGAGGCGGCGCACCGGATGTTCTTGCCGGTGGCGGTGATGTACCGCTCCTATTTCCGCGTCGAAACCTTCGATATCGACCGAGTTCCCGAGGGGCGTGTGATGCTGATCGCCAATCACGCCGGCCAGCTGCCCTTCGATGGCGCAATGCTCACCATGGCCATGCTGCTCGAAGCCGAACCGCCCCGCATCTGTCGTTCGATGGGTGAGTATTTCCTTCCGCGGTTGCCGTGGATGGGCACCGCAATGGCGCGCGGCGGTGCGATGGTGGGAACGCCCGAAAACTGCACCCACATGCTCGACAACGAAGAATGCGTGCTGGCCTTCCCCGAAGGTGCTCGCGGCATGAACAAGCCCTACACCGAGCGCTATCGACTGCAACGCATGGGGCTCGGCTTCATGCGGCTCGCGCTCGAAACGTCGACGCCGATCGTCCCGGTGGCAATCGTCGGATCGGACGACCAACAGCCGGGTATCGCGAACCTCGAGGGTCTGGGGCGGCGTCTGGGGCTGCCCGCGTTGCCGATCACGCTCGGCTTTCCACTGTTCGGACCGTTGGGCATGCTTCCGCTGCCGGTGAAGTACCGCATCTATTTCGGCGAGCCTTTGGTCTTCGCGGGAGACTCCTCCGATGACGATGTCACGATCCAGCGGAACGTGGATTCGGTGAAGGAAACCATCGAAGCCATGCTCGCGCGGGGCGTTCGCGACCGGAAGGGAATCTTCGCCTAGTGGGAGCTCAGTTCCGGCGCAGCCGCGGCTCGCTCATTCGGTGCTTCGCCGTGGTGACGGGGGTGTGCCTGGCGGCCTGTGTGAGCCGAGAAGCGCCCCGCTCGCCGCCGCCGCCCGCCTCGCCCATCGCCGTGTTCCCCGAGCGCGTCGTGCTGGTTTCGGTGGCCGGCTTGACCCCGGCCGCTTATCGGGGCGACGGCGGACGGTCGCCCGTCATGCCGACCGTGGCCGCGCTCGGGCGCTCGGGCGCTGCTGCCGACGCAGTGACGCCCGTAACGCCGTCGGCGCGCTACTCGGCGCATGCGACCCTCGTGACCGGCCAGCGCCCCGCCGCGCACGGAATCGTCGCCGACCGCCTGATCGGCGAGCGCGGAGTGCGGCGAGCTCGTTATTGGCATGCGACCCAGCTCCAGTCGCCGACCCTTTGGGGAATCGCGGGGCGTGAAAAGCTCCTGGTCGCGGCCCTGGGTTGGCCCACTACGGTGGGCGCGGCGATTCCGCTGCTGATTCCGGACCTGGTGCCGGTCAGCCGTGGCGAAACCTGGATCGACGTGATCGAGAGCGCCTCGACCCCGGCGTTGTTCGCGCGCATCGCCGAGAAGGACCGCGCCGATCCCGCGCTCGAAAACGAAGGCGCCGCGCGCGACGCTTTGCTCACCGGGCTGGCGTGCGAGCTGCTCGAATCCCCGCAGCCACCCGCACTGACTCTGCTGTTGCTCGCCCAGGCCGCACCCGCGCAGGCGGGCTACGGACCCGGCAGCGAGACCTCGGATGCGGCGCTGGCGAAAGTCGACGCCGAGATCCGGCGTCTCCTCGACTGCTTGTCGGCGAGCGGGCGCTCGGGTGATACCGCGCTGGTGATCGTGGGGGACCGCGGTGTGCTGCCGGTGCACACGCTCGTCGCTCCCAACGCGCTACTCCTGGATTCGGGACTCGTGGTACCGAGCGCGCAGTCGCGTGAGACCATCGCGAGTTGGTCGGCGTTGTCGCGGTCGAACGGCGGCAGTGCGTTCGTCTACGCCAAGAATGACTCGGCGGCGGTGCAGGCGCGGCGCGTGCTCGCGGCCGCAGCGACCCGAACGCGGGCGTTCCGGGTCGTGAGTGCGGAACAGATGCTCGCTCTCGGTGCCGATTCCGAGGCCTGGTTCGGTCTCGAGGCGGAACCAGGCTTCAGCTTCGGCAACCAGATCGTACGACCGGTGCTGCAACCGGGAGCGCGCCGCGGAGTCGGGGGGTACCTTTCGGGGCAGCCCGGTTCGGAAGCGGGCTTCGTGGCCTGGGGTCGCGGGGTCCGGCCGGGCGTGAGGATTCCGCAAATGCGCCAGACCGATGTGGCCCCGACGATCGCGCAGCTTCTGGGACTCGACCTCGGCGATGTCGACGGGCGGCCGCTGATCGGAATCCTCTCGGTCCCGGCAACGAAACCCGCTCCCGCGGCATCGAAGGGAGCAGAGGCGCGCTGACGCGCTTACCGGCTGGCTGGCACGAAAGCGAATGACGGACGGGAAAGTCACGATCGAACTCAATCCGCGCGAGCAACGGCTCTACGATCGCCTGCGGGCGCAGGTGGTGACGCCGACTCCCGGTGCGTCGTCTGGCGTACGCGATCTGCTGCTGCTGCTACCCGACCTGACCGTCTGTCTGGTGCGGCTGCTGCGCGATGACCGCGTGCCGCTCGGGTCGAAGGCGCTGGCCGTCGCGGGCCTCGGCTACGTGGTCTCGCCGATCGACTTCATTCCGGGCCTGTTGTTCGGTCCGCTGGGCCTGCTCGACGACCTGGTGATCGTGTCCGCGACACTGTCGCGGATCCTCAATTATGTACACCCGGACGTCGTCCGATCGCAGTGGTCGGGCAAGGGCGATGTGCTCGATGCGATCCAGAGCGTGACGAGCTGGTCCGAGTCGCTGTTCACGGTGCGGCTGCGCGGAATGATCAGCGGCCTGCTCGGCGGAAAGTAGCGACCGCTTCGCGTCTGCCGCGGCCTCGCGAAAGCTGGCTGCGGATCGGCAATTGGGACGCAACATGGGCGCCCAGTTTTCCATTTTCAGGGAACCCTCTTCTCGCTCGCCGAGCGGCAAGCCTGAGTACGAAAGAAACTGCTTATGATCCAGCAGTTTGTGGCACACCTTCCTGTGTCGATCTCGGCACGCGCCTTGCATCGATCAGTGGAGAAATGCCCACGCGAGGGGGCGAGGGGAGATCGGAGGTCACGCGGTCATGCGCTCCGAAACAGGTTTGACGAGATTCGGGGGAATCCTGATCGCGGCACTCCTGCTCACCCCGGGAGCAGCCGCGGCCTTCGGCGACGACGGCCTCGTGGAAGAGCCCCCGCAAGCGCTGCTCCAGGAACTCCCGAACCGGCCCGAGCGTCAGGTTCTCATGACCGCGGAAGATCCCGACGGCGACGGCAAGCCGTTCCGTGACCACTTCCACTTCAGCGTGAAGCGGGGCGTGGAGTACCGCCATGAGGTTCCCCTGGGCAAGTCGAACTTCTTGCTGAAGCTCTACGGGCCGGTCGTCAAGAAGAAGCCGGGCCTGGGATTCCGCGTGACGGGCACGGTCGGGAAGCATCCGGTGCTGATCAAGGGCTACGGCAACGCCAAGAAGCAGGGCATCACCTTCCGCATCAATTTCTAGCCGACGCGATGAGAAAGACTCCGCGAGGCTCCCCTCTTCCAGGAGGCACCCCCCGGCCTCGCGCTCCTTCGAGTCGTTCGAGCGCGATCCCCGAGATCATGCACTCGGCGTTTCTCGCGGCTAGAAGTTGTCCTTGTGGCTGCGGATGCGCCCGAGTTCTTCCGCGTCGGTGGCGCGAACGAATGGGTTGGTTGCGCGCTCGTCCGCCATCGTGCTCGGAACCGTCATCTCCGCGGGCGTGGCGTCGTGCCAGTCGGGCGCCGCCGCAGCGCGGAGTTCGCGCACGCTTGCGAGCCTGCTCTCGACTGCTGCGTTGTCGGGGTCGGCGACGGCCGCGAACACCAGGTTGCTTTCGGTGTACTCGTGGCCGCAGTAGATCCTGACACCGTCGGGCAGGTTGCCGAGCTTGTCGTGCAACGCCGTGAACATCATCTCCGGGGTGCCTTCGAATAGGCGTCCGCAGCCGCCCGCGAACAGCGTGTCGCCCGTGAATGCGGCTCCGGCTTCCTCGAAGTAGTACGCGATGTGTCCGCTGGTGTGAGCGGGGATGAACAGGATCTGCGCCGTCTGTCGGCCGACCGAGATGGTGTCGCCCTCGTCGAGGCCGTCAGTGAAGCCCGGCAGGCGTTCCGCATCGGACACGTGGCCGTAGACGGGAACTCGGTAGTGCTGCGCGAGTAGTGGGTTTGCGGCCGAGTGATCGGGGTGGTGGTGGGTCGAGAGGATCTTCGTCACCCGCACGCCCAGCGCCTCGGCGCGCGCGACCACGGGGTCGAATTCCGGGGCGTCGACGATCGCAGCTTCAGCGGTTTCGTCGCACGCGATCACGTAGCTGTAATTGTCGCCCAGTGTGGGCACGCGTTCGATTTGTAGTCCCATGGCGCCGAAGCTAGCCCGCAATTCTCGGCAAGTCGCGCAGCGAGGCGGAAGATCACCGGCCGTCGTCGAAAGACGAAGTTCGGCGGCAAAGCGAGTCAGATCAGCGGGAGCTGGTCGTGCTCGCTGTCGGTTTCGGGCGCGGCTGCGGGCTCGCCGCCGCTCGTCCGTGCCGGCGCAGCGCGGTCGCGCGGCGCGACGGCGGGGCAGATGTCGTTGTATTCGCACCAGCCACAAAGCGGGCTCGTCCTGGGTTCGAAGCTGGTGGCTGCGAGGATCCGTTCGATCAGCTGCACCGTCTCGGCCCGCAGGGCCTCGAGTTGTTCGGGTGTGCGCGTGGAGGTGCGGGTCTGGTTGCGAAGCACGTAGTGCCAGACCAGGCGAACCGCGCTCTCGCCGCCGAATCGACCCGCGATGCCGATCTGATAGAAGGCGAGCTGACGGTCCTCGTCGATCTTGGCCTGGTTGGGGACCCACCGGCTCGTCTTGTAATCGTGGATTTCGATGGTTCCGTCGCGCGTTCGGGAGATCCGGTCGACGTAACCCTGGATGCCGTAACGACCTGCTTCGTCGAGATCGAAGACGACGTGCTCCTCGAGGCCGAGGGTTTCGTCGGCGTCGAAGGGATAGTGACGCCGGTAGTAGTTCGACAGGCTTTGCTCGCCGTTCGCGCGATAATCATCGGGCGAATTCTCGGTCTTCACGATCCGCACGCGCTTCGCATCGTAATGCTCGTCGAACAGCGCGTTGTAGCGGTGGAGCACCTGCGGCAGCGTCGGCACGTGTCCCTTGCCGATGGCGATGTAGAGCCGTTCGAGTACATCGTGGACACGCTTGCCGACAAAGCCCTCGATCGACTCGACGTCGCGCGGGATCTTCAGTAGATAGCGGTATTCGTATTTCTTGGCGCAGTCTTCGAAGCTCGAGAGCCGGGAGTGGCTGAAGAGCGCGGGGGAGCGATCTTCCGTCACGGATTCAGCGACTCTGCTCTAGCGCGATTTCCTGCTGCGCGCGCTCGGCGATGCGTCGTTCGGTGTCGAAGCTCAGCTCGGTCACTGCGGTTTCGATCGGGCTCCAGTAGACGCGTTGCATTTCACCGTCCAATTCGTGGATTTGCTCGGAGGCCAGGCGCATCAGGAAGAAGTGCACGGTCTTCTCGATCTCGGTCGTCTTCTCGTGAAAGGAGTACTTCACGCTGCCGAGCGGAGCCACGATTTCGGCCGGCAGGCCGATTTCCTCACGGACTTCGCGCAGCGCTGCTGCTTCGAGGGTCTCGCCTTTCTCGACGTGTCCCTTGGCGAGACGGGTGTTCCGAACGCCGCGCAACCGGTCGCGCTCGATCGCGAGGGCAATCTCGACCCGCTGACCCACGCGTCGGTAGACGACGCCCCCCGCACAGGTATCGGTTCGAGTAGCTTGCTTGGCCATTCCGATGGGCTTCGTGATGTTTCGGGGGATCGCGGGAACTTCCGCACCGTATCACAGCTCCGTGGGGGGGCAATCTGGATCGCGCTACACTCCCCGATTCGATTCGCGGGGGAGCCCGATGAGCAGATCCGACCGAGACGAGGCGCTGGAAAACGCCATCACCGCGCTGTCGCGGAGCGCCGACGCCGCCTTGTCGAAAGCCGCCAATCAAGGGTTGCCCGATCGCGCCGTCGTCGTCGATTGGATCGAGCGTGCGAAGCGACTGGTTCTGATGGAGCGAGATCGCTCGGCCCTGCGCTCTGAAATTCCGCAGCTGGCCGACCGTTTGGACGCACTGATGGACGGTTTGGCACTGCCCGACGGCGTCACGCGAGACGGAGTGATCGACCGTTTCCTCGAACGGCTGGCGGGTATCCGCACTTTGCTGTCCGAAGATGTCGAGGCCGCGTTCGAGGGGGATCCCGCGGCCAAGAGCTATGCCGAGATCGTGGTTTCCTATCCGTCGATCCGCGCGATCGCGGTCTACCGAATCGCCCACGAACTCCACCTGCTCGGCCTTCCCATCCTGCCGCGCATAATGACCGAATACGCTCACGACCGAACCGGGATCGACATCCACCCCGGGGCGCAGATCGGGCGCCGCTTCTTCGTCGATCACGGCACCGGTGTCGTGATCGGCGAGACCACCACGATCGGCGACAATGTGCGGCTGTACCAGGGCGTTACTCTCGGGGCGAAATCTCCACGCGGGGGCACGACGCTGCGTGGCAAGAAGCGCCACCCTACGATCGAGGACGACGTGACGATCTACGCCGGTGCGACGATTCTCGGCGGTGAGACCATCATCGGGGAGGGCACCGTGATCGGCGGCAATGTCTGGCTGATCGAGTCCGTCTCCCCGTATTCGAAGGTCATCGCCGAGCCTCCGACGCACCTGGTTCGTCAGCGTCGCCGGCTCGAAGACGACATTCGTCAGCTCTATTGGGACATTTGAGATGTTTGCACGCTCGCTCGTCGTTGGATTGCTCGCACTGGCGCTGGTGGCACCCGCGGCGTTCTCTGAGTCGGCCGAGGCCGAGGCTGAGACCGAGGGCTGGGCCTGGTCGTACTTCAACGAGGTGATGAGCCCGTTCTGCCCCGGGCGGACGCTGTCGGCATGCACGAGCGGCCAGGCTGACACGCTGCGGATGTGGATTTTGGTCCAGGAAGCGGCCGGTCGCAGCCAGGAAGACGTCAACGCTGAACTCATCGAGAAGTACGGAGATGTCGTGCTGTCGGCTCCGCGGCCCGCGGGCTTTGGCGTGACCGCCTATGCGTTCCCCGCGCTCTTCTTCCTCGGGGGCGGCCTGGTCGTTGCGGTCTTCCTGAGGCGGCATACCCGCATTGCCCGGGAGGTGGACCGTGTGGCCACGCCGCCGCCGCCGCTCGACCCCGAGATCGAACGGGCGATCGACGAAGAACTCTCGCGCTAGCTGCGCGTCGGCCGCTTTGCGGCCAACGCTTCCGCCCGGCGTGTGATCTGCTCGCACGGGCCCCCGCCGCGGGCCCGGACGTCTCCCCGCCGCTGTTCCGTATACTGTCGCAGTGAAGATCTACACCAAGCGCGGAGACGGGGGCGAGACCGATCTATTCGGCGGCGGTCGCGTCGGGAAGGAACATGCGCGGGTCGAGGCGTACGGCGTGGTCGACGAATTGAACGCCGGTCTCGGCGTGTGCGCTGCCGAGTCGAAGAGCGAGGATGTCCGCTCGGCCGTATTCGCGATTCAGGAGCGATTGTTCGATCTCGGCTCGTACTTCTCGTCGTCCGCGCCCGATTCGCCCGCGCAGAGTCGCACGGCAGGGCCGGGTGCCGAGGATGTCGAGTTGCTCGAAGCGCACATCGATGCCTTCGAGGCCGAGCTCGAAGCGCTCCAGCGCTTCATCCTGCCGGGCGGGACGAAGGCGGCTGCGGCCTTCCACGTCGCGCGCACAGTCTGCCGCCGGGCCGAGCGTCGAGCGGTCGAACTCCACCGCGCCGAGCCCGTGAGTGCAGTCGCGTTGCGCTATCTGAACCGGCTATCCGATCTGCTGTTCGTGATGGCCCGGGTCGAGAACCGGCGCGCGGGCGTGCCCGACAGCGAGTGGGAGCCGCGGGGCGACTGAGCCGATGTAGATCTTCGGGCGCTCCATCCGGATCCGCAGCACGGTGCCGATCGCCATGCCGAGTAGCAGCGAGAAGAGTAGTGCGAGTGCGATCCGCTTCAGGAAGGACACTCGAGCCCCTATTCGAGCAGCGCCAGCAGGTCTGCACGTGTGAGCGCCGAGGCCTGCGCCGAGTCGCCGAGCGCGGCGCTCGCGATTTCGCGCTTCTTGTCCTGGAGCGCGAGCACCCGCTCCTCGACGGTGTCGGCGGTGACGAGGCGATAGATCGAGACCGGGCGGGTCTGGCCGATCCGGTGGGTCCGGTCCGCCGCCTGATCTTCGACGAAGGGGTTCCACCACGGGTCGAGGATGAAGACGTGATCGGCCGCGGTCAGGTTCAGGCCGACGCCGCCGGCCTTGAGGGATGCCAGCAGGATCGGCGGGCCGTCTTCGCTCTGGAACTCGTCCACCACGGCACTGCGGTTGCGCGTCGAACCGTCGATCCGCGTGAAGGCGAAGCCCGCGGCGTCGAGGTGCGGCTCGACCAGGTTGAGCAGTGAGGTCCACTGCGAGAAGACCAGCATCTTGTGGCCTTCGGCAACGGCCTCGTCGATGAGTTCCATCAGCAGTTCGATCTTCGATGAGGTCTCGGCGCTCTGGCCGGGCAGCAGTGCTGGATGGCAGGCGGCCTGGCGCAATCGCAGTAGTGCCTCGAGTGCGGCGAGCACGCCCGAGCCCGAGGAGAGCTGGCTCACGACCTCTTGGAGGGTCGCGGCTCGCACGGCATTGTAGGTGTCGCGTTCTTTCTCACGCAGGGTCGCGCGCAGCACGATATTGGTGCGCGGCGGCAGTTCGGGCGCGACGTCTTCCTTGAGCCGACGCATCAGGAACGGCCGGATTCGGGCGCGCAGTCGCCCGGCGGTCTCGGCTTCACCCTCGCTGATGGGTTTCGCGTAGCGCGCCTCGAAATCGCGCCGACTTCCGAGTAGTCCGCGGTTCAGGAAGTTGAACTGACTCCAGAGTTCGTCGAGCCGGTTCTCCAGCGGCGTACCCGAGAGAGTCACCCGGAAATCCGCCGAGAGACGGAACGCAGCGCGCGCGACCTGACTGTCCGGGTTCTTGATCGCCTGAGCTTCGTCGAGGATCACGGTGCCCCAGGCTTCCTTCGAGAGCTGAGCGATGTCGAGCCGAAGGATCGCGTAGCTCGTGATCGTGACGTCGACATCGGGGTCGAGGGATCGCTTGGGGCCGTGGTAGAGCGCGCAGCGCAGGCCGGGGCGGAAACGTACGATTTCGTTCAACCAGTTTTGCAGCACGCTCGTCGGAGCGACGACGAGCGTGCGACCGCGCAGCGCGCACAGCGCCTGAATGGTCTTGCCGAGGCCCATGTCGTCCGCGAGCAGCGCCCCGAGCCCCGCATCGCGCAGCATGCAGAGCCAGTCGACGCCTACGCGTTGGTAGCTGCGCAGCGTTCCGCTGAGGTCGTCGGGAAGCTCGGCGGGCGGGATACCGTCGAAGCCTTCGGCGAGTCCGCGCAGCGCCGAATCGGCTTCGGGGAGCGGCTCGCCGAGGTCTTCGCAAACAGCCGCGAGTTCGGGCAGCGCGGAACGCGCGACCTCGCCGGATTCTTCGCGCGCGGCCAGCAGGTCGCTGATGCGGTGGCCGAAACGCTCGAGCCAGTCGTCGGGGAGAGGCGCCCAGCCACCGCCATCGAGCGGTACCAGTGACGTGCCCGACCGCCAGGCTTCGAGCACGCGGGTGGGGTCGGCTTCGCGCGGTGTCTCGCCGACGCGTGAGGTGAAATGTACGTCGAGGTGCCGGCCGTCGACCTTGATCGAGGCTTCGAGCTCGCCGGCCACGTGGAAGGCCTCGCGGCCGTTGCCGAGCACCTCGCCGTCCCAGGCTTCGAGGCGCGCGGCAAGTTCGACGGCTTCCTCGCCGCGTAGTTTGCTTCGTCGGCCGGGTAACAGGTGAAGCTCGTTCTGGAGCCTGCGAATCAGCTGGCGTTCGGCCGCCTGGTCGCGAATCGGGATCGGTCCGCCGAGGGGCACGATCTTGCCCGCGTCGATGCGAGCGATCGGCGGATTTCCGTAGACGAGCGTCGGCAGTATCGAGAGATCTTGGCGGTGGCGCTGTACCTGGATCGCGAGGCGGGGTGTCTCGACGACCGTCTTCGGCAGCCGCTTCGTCACGATGTCGACCGGAATGCGTTCGATCAACGACGGCAGCACATCGGTGACGAGTTCGGCGACATCTTGCGGCCGGAATACCCGGCCGCGTTTCAGCTCTTCGAGCTCGCGGCCGGTCAGGTTGGTTGCTCCGACCGGGTGCAGCGTGTCGCCGCAGAGCACGATGTCGACGCCGATCGCCTCCGTGATCCGCGGATCGCGGCCGATCGACATTCGGAAGCCCGCCTCTTCGTCGGTCAGGCGCCCGCACGGCCCGATCCGTTCACCCGAGGTGCGAACCGGCTCACCGTCGAGTTCGACGGTGCGGCAATCAGCGAGGATCTCGAGCAGCTTCGGCATGATGCCACGGGGCATCGGGCCGCGGACGCGCGAACCGAGCACCCGCTCGATGGCGAGGTCGGTCTGGGTCGCGAGGAACTGCGGGCCGTCGACGCGACCCGAGGCGATCGCCGCCAGCGTGGCCTTGAGGGTTTCGTTGTGACCGCCTTCGATCACGACGCGTTCGAGTTCGAGTCCGCCGCGGATGCGGCGGAAGCGGTAGCCGATGCGTCCGCCGGTCTGTTCACCCGCGGGTAGTTTGCCACCGTCGGCGCGTGTCTTGCGCAGGGCGATCACTGCCGCGGCCGCGTGTGCGCAGCCGGGCTCCGAACTGCTGCAGTCGCAATCCCAGTCCTCTTCGTCCGGGTAGAGACGGACCGTCGGGCAGATCAGGCCGCCGCGCTCGGAGATCTGCAGCACGATTTCTTCGCCGTCGTCGGAATCGCCACGAACCGCCTTCGCGCGCACGAGTTCGACGCCGCGCGACCAGCCCGCGCTGGAGCACTCGCGGCGAATGGCTTCGAACAGGGGCTCGATCGTCTGCGGCATATTTCCAGTGGCTGCGAGGGGAGTCGGTTGAAAGTAGTCGCTTTGCGCAGTTCTCGCGCGGCTCAATCGGTCTTTCGTAGCGCGAATTCGATTTCTCGACCCAGACGGTCACATAGGGCCGAGCCCGAAGCCGTCGGCTCGGCGCCTAGTCGCTCGATCAGGCCCGGCCGGCCGCCGATGGCATCGATGCCGAAGCTCCCGTAACGGGCTTCGAGGCTCTCGCCAACGAAACGATCGCGAAACTTCGCGCGGCGGGTCCTCAGGTCCCCGCTCGCCTCCAATGCGCGGCGGTGACGATAGGTGGCGTCGACGAGCTCGTCGATGCCGGTGTTGTCGCGGGCCGAGATCAGCAGCACCGGCCGCTCGCGTTCGGCGCCCGCGTTGGACGAGAGGGCGAGACCCGAGGCGAGTTCCTGCGCGGCCCGCGCGGCGGATTCGCCGATGTCGGCCTTGTTGATCGCGAAGATGTCCGGCATTTCGAGGACGCCGGCCTTCATCGACTGCAGCAGGTCGCCAGCGTCTGGGTGCCCGACGAAGACCAGAGTGTCGACCAGATCGGCCACGTCGACCTCACTCTGCCCGACCCCGACCGTCTCGACGAAGACGAAGTCGAATGCGGCCGACAGGATCACGACTGCTCCGCGAGTCGCATCGGCGAGGCCGCCGAGGCGGTCGCGTGCGGCCATCGATCGGATGAAGACTCCGGAATCTCCCGCGCCGGAGCGCACCCGGATTCGGTCTCCGAGCAGTGCGCCGCCCGTGCGCTGACTGGAAGGGTCGACTGCGATGATCGCAACGCTGACGCCGCGCGGCCGCAGGCAGCGCACCAATGCGTCGAGCAGCGTCGACTTGCCTGCACCGGGTGGTCCCGTGATGCCGACGCGGACCGCGCCCGGGAATTCGGCCTCGCGCTCGAGCCGATCGAGCAACGCCACCGCTTCGCTCCGCCGTCGCGATCTCCGGTCGTCGGCGAGGTTGAGGGCCTCGGAGACGGCGTCGCGCTCGCGGGCGAGGACGCGGGTAGCGAGGTCAGGCGCCAGTGTTCGCCTCGGCGACGACGTCGACGATTTCGCCCATGATGCGGTTCAGGTCGAAGTCCTTCGGCGTATAGACCCGCTTGACTCCCGCGTCGAGCAGCTTCGCGGCATCGTCCTCGGGAATGATTCCTCCGACCACGACCGGGACGCCGTCGGCGGCGCAGCGTTTCTGGCGATCGAGCACGTCGAGCACGAGCACGCCGTGGGAGCCGGACAAGATCGACAGGCCGATCACGTGGACGCCTTCGTCCGCCGCACTCTGCACGATCTGATCGGGCGTGAGCCGGATGCCCTCGTAGACGACTTCCATGCCGACGTCGCGCGCGCGTACGGCGACCTGCTCGGCGCCGTTGCTGTGGCCGTCGAGGCCGGGCTTGCCGACCAGGATCTTGATCGGGCGCCCCAGCGTCTCGGACAGTGCGTGCACGCGTTTTCGCACTGATTCGGTTTCGTCGCTCACGTCGGTCGCGACGCGTCTCGAAACGCCGGTCGGCGCGCGGTATTCGCCGAAGAGCTCTCGCAGCGCATCGGCCCACTCGCCAGTGGTGACGCCCGCGTGGGCTGCGCCAACCGACGGAGGTACGACGTTGTCGCCATTCTTCAGCACGTCCTTCAGGTTTCGCAGCGCGTTTTCGACCTCGGCCGCGTTGCGCCGTTTGCGGAAAGCCTGGAGTCGTTCGATCTGCTCCCGCTCGGCCGATGCGTCGACGGTGAGGATCGACTCCTGGCCTGCGGTCAGCGGCGATTCGGCAGTCTCGGTGAAGCGATTCATCCCGACGACGATCTGCTCGCCGCTTTCGATCGCCTGCGACCGCAGGGTCTGCGATTCGACGAGGTTCTGCTTCATGTAGGCGTTCTCGACCGCGGCCACGGCTCCGCCCATTCCGAGCACCTTGTCGAGCTCTGCGCGTGCCGCCTGCTTGATCTCTCGCGTCTTGTCCTCGGCGACTCGCGAGCCGTCGAAGAGGTCGTCGTACTCGAGCAGGTCGGTCTCGTAGGCGAGGATCTGTTGGATACGCAGCGACCACTGTTGGTCCCACGGTCGCGGCAGACCGAGCGCCTCGTTCCAGGCCGGCAGCTGCAGCGCGCGGGCGCGGGCCTTCTTCGACAAAGTCACTCCGAGTGCCTCGAGGACGATCCGGATCACGTTGTTCTCGGGCTGTGCCTCGGTCAGGCCGAGGCTGTTCACCTGAACGCCGTAGCGAAAGCGGCGCAGCTTCGGGTCTTCGACTCCGTAGCGCTCGTGGCAGATCTCGTCCCAGAGCTCCGTCATAGCGCGTACCTTGCAGGTCTCTTCCACGAAGCGGATGCCCGCGTTCAGGAAGAAGGAAATGCGTCCGACCACGCGCGGCAGCGCCTCCGCGGAAACGTCGCCGCGTGCGCGCACTGCATCGAGCACTGCAATCGCGGTCGCCATGGCGTAGGCGGTCTCCTGAACCGGCGTCGCACCGGCCTCCTGCAGGTGATACGAGCAGATGTTGACCGGATTCCATTTCGGGATCGCATCGACGCTATAGGCCACCATGTCGCTGATCAGCCGCATCGACGGCTCGGGTGGGAAGATGTGCGTCCCGCGCGACAGGTATTCCTTGATGATGTCGTTCTGGGTCGTTCCCTGGAGCACGCCTGCATCGACTCCGGAGCGTTCGGCCGCCGCCTGGTAGAGGGCGAGCAGCCACGCCGCGGTGGCGTTGATGGTCATCGACGTGTTCATCCGGTCGAGCGGCAGGCCCTCGAACAGCACGGCCATGTCATCGATATGCCCGATCGGTACGCCGACCTTGCCGACCTCGCCACGCGCAAGCGGATGGTCGGAGTCGTAGCCGGTCTGGGTGGGCAGGTCGAATGCGACCGACAGCCCCGTCTGCCCTCGCGACAAATTCGTGCGGTACAGCGTGTTGCTCGCTGCGGCCGAAGAGTGGCCCGAGTAGGTTCGGAACACCCAAGGGCGGTCGCGTCTATCTTCAGGCCGTGAAGTCATGCCGTCTCCCGAGCGCAAGTGACCGGGAATCCTAGCAAAACCATCCCGCTTGGGCGGAAGCTGGCGGTTTCGGCCCGCTCTCGGCGCTTTCTCTTCCCGGCGGTCATGTGCCTCTTGTATCGTCTCCCGTCGTGTCCGATTTCTTCTACGAGCTGACGCCAGACCGAGTGCTGACCGCCGTGGAGGAAGCGGGGTATCTGCCCACCGGCCACTGCTCACCACTGACCTGCCTCGAGAACCGGGTCTACGACATTCGGCTCGAAGACGATTCGCACCTCATCGCGAAATTCTACCGACCGAACCGCTGGAGCCGAGAGGGCGTGCTCGAGGAGCACCGCTTTCTCGACGATCTTGCCGGTGCGGAGATCCCGGTATGTGCGCCGCTCCGGTTTCGCGACGGCGGGACGCTTCGCAGCGTCGAGGGCATCCACTATGCGTTCTGGCCGCGGATCGGTGGGCGCGCGCCGGAGGAATTCGACGACGAGCAGGTGCAGGTTCTCGGTCGCCTGCTCGCCCGGATCCACAACGTCGGCGCGGTCGCGGACGCACCGCATCGTCCGCGTCTCGAGTCTCAGACCTCGGCACTCGCACCACTCGCGTACCTCGAAGAGCGGAACTTCCTGCCGCCTGAGTGCCGACGGCGCTACCGCGCGGCGGTCGAGCAGATCGCGGCGCTGTACGCGGAGTGGAGCGAGGCGGTTCCTGTGCACCGCATCCACGGCGACTGCCACGTCGGGAATCTGCTGCGGACCGACGCGGGTTGGTGCTTTCTCGACTTCGACGACTTCGTGGTCGGCCCGGCCGTGCACGACGTGTGGATGCTCCTGCCGGGTCGCGACGCGGAGGGTGCGCGCCAGCGCGCACTGCTGGTTCGCGCTTACGAACAGTTTCGCGAGTTCGATCCGCGTTGGTTGCGTCTCGTCGAGCCGCTGCGGGCATTTCGTTTCATCTTCTACGCCGCCTGGATCGCGAAGCGATGGCAGGATCAGGCCTTTCCTGCGGCGTTTCCGCATTTCGGGGTGGCCGACTACTGGGAGAATGAAACGCGCGATCTCGAAGAGCTCGCCGAGCGGCTGGCCGACGGTGGATCGGACGACGTCGCGCGAAACGAAGACGGGCCCGGCGTGAACGCCGAGCCCGAACTCACCAACGAAGATTTCTTCTGGGACCTGTGAGGCGGCGAAGCTCTCAGGCGCGCCGACGCCGCAGCGCCGCAACCCCGACCAGACCGAGGGCGAGCAGTGACGCCGTCGAAGGCTCGGGGACGATTACGTTGAAGGTCCATACGAATTCATAGGGCGCACCGCCACCCGTGGTGCCGACGTTGAGGTTCAGCTCCGGGGCGTCGAATCCCATGGTGAAACCGCACTGACCGGTCAGGCTGTCGTCACAGTTGAGGCTGCCGTATCCGACCGATACCGCACCGAAGTTCACGGGCCCGCCAACGGAGGTGTTTCCCAGGAATTGCTCATAGGTGCCTTGGACGAAGCCGGTAGTGTTGAGGCCTCCGATGGTTCCGCCGGACTGGATCGCTGACCAGTTGTTGACATCGAACACGAGGTTCGAAAAGACGATCTTGTCGACACCGTCGATCGCGCCCCCGGTGTCCTGCATCGTGAGGGTCGCGACTTGCATGGCGATGTCGACGGTCCAGCTGATCCCGCCGTTGAAGGTGAAATCGATGGTCCCCGTCGCCGGCGCGGGCGTGACGTCGAAATCGTAGCCGGCCGGTGCGCACACGCCCCCCTGCGGGCAGGCGCCGCCGGTGTCGAGGCCGGGCCCGCTGACGCTGAGCGCGCTCGAAACGCCGGCCGAGCAGATGCCGATCAATAATACCGTTGCGAATTGTGCAACCATCCGGGTCAACATTTTCCGATCCCCCTTAGAAAACACGCATGCGCAATAGCAACGCCGACGGCGGTGTACTGTTACGCAGTACCACGAAACTGTGAGTTAGTCCAAGCGATTCCTGCGGCCGCCGCAGGCGAGGCCAATCAGCCCCAATCCCAGAAGCGCGGCCGTGCTCGGCTCCGGAACCATGCCCGTGAAGACGATGTCCGCTTTCACGCTCAAGCCGTCGGATTCGCCGTTCATCGGCGGAATCATGGCGAGGGTGATTCCGGACAGGGTCAGCGTCCCGGTGTTGATGTTGAGGCTGCCGGAGATCGTTCCCGAGTCGTCGGTGAACGGCACCGGGAGGTTCATGGCGGGCGGAGTGATGTTGTTCGAGTCGCTGGCGCTGTAGACGCCGTTGATGTCCAGCGGCCCCGCAAAGAAGGAATAGTTGCCGCCGCCATTGTCTTGCCCGAGGAGCGTCGAGTATCCCAGCCCAGGGCCGATGATCGCGGATTCGACCACGAACTGGTCGTAGCCACCGTAGGGATTCACCATCGCGATGAGTCCCGACTGAGAAATCGTCAGGGACAGGTCGGTCAGCTCGATGGTGCCGGCGTCGAAGGTGACGTAGACGCCACTCAGCGGCAGAACGGTCGGCGCCACGATCGGGACCTGGCCTGGGTCGGTCGACGCCGTCACCGTGGCGGTGCCGGTCGTGAAGTAATATGTCTCTGGGATCGCGAGCGCAGGCCCGGCGATCAATAATGCCCACAGCAGGCATACAACTAACCTTCCCATTTCAATATCCCCTTCCCAAAGGCAACGAAATCGGGTCATGATGCTGGTCTTCCAGCAACGCTGCGTATCAATAGCAATTATAGTGCCAAGCGAGAGTTGCACCCCACACTTGCCGGTCATTCTGCTTTGTCCTTGTATTTCAGTCGGTTGCAAGGGTCTTGCGACTCTTGGTCAGTCTTTGGATCATTTTGACTAGGTAGATTGTTTCCACCATGCGGAAAATATTTTCCATTGATTCCCCGGGGGAGGTCGTCGCTGTCGCCGGGATCTCGCGCGGACGCATCGGCGTCGGGTCTTCCAGCGGGCGCGAAATCTGCGATCTTGGGGGCGTGCTCCAGACCTTCGACCATGCCGTCGTCGCGGTGCGGGATCTCGCGCGCGCGGCGGCCCGCACGGCCCGCCTGCTCGGACGGGCCCCGTCGTGGCGGGGCGTTCATCCGAACGCGGGTACCGCGAACGCACTCTTCCAGCTCGACAACGGTTATCTGGAACTCCTCGCGCAGCAGGGGGAGGGGCCGAACGGCGCCGCGATTGCGAGCGCGCTGGACGATCGCGGCGAGGGACTCGTGGCGCTCGCCTTCGGGACCGACGACATCGACGAATTCGCGCAGCAGCTGCGCGGTCGCGGCGTCGCAGTCGCCGATTCGACGCCGGGCGAGGGCCGACGCTCGGAGCCGGCCGGCTCGCTGGGCTCGGAAGTCGTGCGGGCCTGGTCGACTCTCTGGTTGCCCGTCGATGCGACGCGCGGACTGCCCCTCTTCGCGATCCAACACCGTTCGCCCGCGTCGAGTCTGCCGCTCCAGCCGCCGGACGGCGTCGCGAACGCGGCCATCTGCGCACTCGACCACGTGGTGGTGATCAGTGACGACCCCGCCGCCTCGCGCACGATCTACGCCGAGGTACTCGGGCTGCGGCTCGCGCTGGATCGCGACTTCGAGCAACGCGGCCTCCGGATCTGTTTCTTCCGAGTCGGCGGTGTGACGATCGAAGTGGCGGGCCCGCGCGAAGCTGCGGCGGGCGCCGGCGCCGCAGACCGCTTCGGCGGAATCGCGTATCGGGTTCCCGATGTCGACGCGGCCCGCAGTCGCCTCGTCGCCGACGGTTTCGACGTTTCCGACACTCGCCCGGGCCACAAGCCCGGCACCCGTGTTTGCAGCGTTCGCGACGGGACCTGCGGCGTGCCTACGCTGCTGATCGAGGCTGCGACGCGGCCCGATTGACGCCGGCGTGCGGGTTGGCAGCGTGCGCTACCGCGCGCCCGTTGCGAACGGTAGAATTCCGCATGGCCCAGGTTCAGGCGGAATTCCAGGAGTTCCCCGACGAGATCGAGGAGGCGATCCTCGATCTCAAGCGCGAGCGCAACGCGGTGATCCTCGCGCACTACTACCAGGAGTCGGAAGTCCAGGATCTCGCGGACTTCGTCGGCGACTCGCTCGCACTCGCGCAGGCCGCCGAGAAACTCGAGCGCGATGTGATCGCGTTCTGTGGCGTCCATTTCATGGCCGAGACGGCCAAGATCCTGAACCCCGAGAGCACGGTGGTGATTCCCGACATGGCTGCGGGCTGTTCGCTCGCAGACGGTTGCCCACCCGGTGAGTTCCGCAGGTTCATCGACGAGCATCCCGGCGCGAAGGTGCTCTCCTACATCAACTGCAGCGCCGAGGTGAAGGCGATGAGCGATCTCATCTGCACCTCGTCGAATGCGGTGAAGATGACGCAATCGCTCGCTGACGATCCGATCGTGTTCGCGCCGGACCGCCATCTCGCACGCTGGGTGGCCGCCGAGGCCGATCGCCCCGACCTGATCGTCTGGCCCGGTGCGTGCGTGGTGCACGAGCAGTTCTCCGCAAAGCGGCTCGCGCAATTGAAGGTGCGGCACCCCGACGCCGAAGTGCTCGCACATCCCGAATGCGACCAGGCGGTGCTCGACCAGAGCGACTTCATCGCATCGACGACCGGTATCATCCAGCGCGCAGTCGATTCACCCGCACAGACGCTCATCATCGCGACCGAAGACGGCGTGTTCCACTCGATCGAGCAGAAGGCACCCGACAAGGTGTTGATCCAGGCGCCGGGTCTCGACGAGAGCTGCGCGTGCAATCGTTGCCCCTACATGCGCCTCAACACCCTCGAGAAGCTCTACCTCTGCTTGCGCGACCTGAAGCCCGAAGTCACGGTCCCCGAAGACATCCGCCTGCGCGCCCTACAACCCATCCAGCGCATGCTCGACCTCTCCGCCTGACCCCCCCCAAAAAAAAGAAACCGCCTGTCGCGATTCACTCGGATGGTCGGCTTCGCCACACACTCCGGGTGCGCCGTTCGCTCGTTCGTACCCGGGCGGGTGTGTTCGACGCGCGCGAGTTTCGGGGGTGCCTTCCGCTCCCTGAATCGGCTGACGGTCGCGGAAGGCACCCCCGAAACCCACGCTCCCACGAGTCGGCACCGTGCCGGCAAAAGCGAATCGGCTCCGGGGCCCTCCCGCGACCGTCAGCCATATCAGGGAGCGGGAGGGCCTCGGAGCCGATTCGCGTACGCCTACAAGCGCACCCGACCCCGGACGCATGCGATCCGCGTGACGGAACGGGGCGACGCCGTCGCGAACGTGTGTCGCGGCCGGAGGCGCGGAGACCTGGGCGGAAGGCGGTGGGCTCAGGCGCCCGCGAGATCCTCGGCGCTGAATCCGTATGCCTCGGCGTACTCGGGGTCGCGATTCGCGATCAGGCGCGCCGACTCGACCATCACGCGGCACTGCTTGACGGTCGCGTCGTCCTGCATCTTGCCGTCGATCATCACCGTGCCGGTGCCGTCGCCCATTTCTTCGATGACCCTCCGGGCCCAGAGGACCTCGTCGGGCGGCGGACTGAAGACTCGGCGCGCGATCTCGATCTGCTTTGGGTGAAGCGACCAGGCGCCCACGCAGCCGAGCAGGAAGGCGTTGCGGAACTGGTCCTCACAGCCGATCGGGTCGCTGATATCGCCAAACGGGCCGTAGTAGGCGAGGGCGCCGGTGGCCGCACAGGCGTCGACCATGCGCGCCATGGTGTAGTGCCACAGGTCCTGCTGCGCGGTCGACCGCGGCGCTTCCTCGTTCTCGGGGTCGGGGTCGTCGCGCACCACGTAGCCCGGGTGACCGCCACCGACCCGAGTGGTCTTCATCCGCCGGGAGGCTGCGAGGTCGGCGGGGCCGAGGCTGATGCCCTGCATGCGCGGGCTCGCCGACACGATCTCCTCCACGTTCGCGACGCCGAGTGCGGTCTCGAGGATCGCGTGCACGAGGATCGGCCGCTGCACGCCGCCCTTGGCTTCGAGCTGGGCGAGCAACTGGTCGACGTAATGGATGTCCCAGGGGCCTTCGACCTTCGGGACCATGATCACGTCGATCTTGTTGCCCGCCTGCGTCACGATCTGGGTCAGGTCGTCGAGCATCCAGGGGCTGTCGAGGCTGTTGATGCGAACCCAGAACTGCGCGTCGCCGAAGTCGGTGTTGCGCGCGATCTCGATCAGGCCCTCGCGCGCAGCGATCTTGTTGTCGGCTTCGATCGCGTCCTCGAGGTTCGCGAGCAGAACGTCGAGCTTGCCGACGAGGTCGGGGACCTTCGTCGCCATGCGGGGATTGCTCGGGTCGAAGAAATGGATCATCCGCGACGGGCGGACCGGGACGTCGATCAGCGGTGTAGGCGCGCCGATCGCGAGGGGCTTGGCGAAGCTGCGGGGGTTGCGCATCGGACGGACTCCTTGCTGGGGGGGAGGCTATTCGTAGAGCTTGCATACCTGGACGGCGCCCTTCGGGCCGACTTCCAGGCAGAGGTCGCAGAGTACGCACTCGTCGAGATTCTCTTCGGCGATGCGGAGCGTTTCGCCGCTCGAATCGAAGATGCCGACCGGGCAGACCTCGTCGAGCTTCTTTGCGAGTTTCGGGTCGCCGGC
>CAXMSF010000041.1:0-2854 GCA_964196055.1 uncultured Gammaproteobacteria bacterium
TCGCACCCGGTTTGGTCAAGACCGAGTTCGCGCGCGCCCTCTGGGACAACCCCGAGATCTTGAAGGCGAGCACCGAGGGTGCCGCGCTCGGCCGCATCGGCGAGCCCGACGAGATGGCGGGCGCGGTGGTCTACCTCGCGATCCGGGCCGCTTCCTTCGTGACCGGGCAGACCCTGCTGCTGGACGGCGGCCAGATCATCTAGGGGCGCGCTGCTCGATCGCGCACAGCTCCGAATTTCGGTTTTGAAAGCGGCTTCTCGCGTCCGGCCCGATGGCTTATGCTGCTCGTCCACCGGAGCGCGACACACCAAGGGGCCCTCGATGCCGATTTCCGATTTCGCGACAGGCCGCGCCGGGCTGCTCGCGGCGTATCTGATTGCGATTGCGGGCTGCGGCGAACCGGAGCGCGGTGGCGTCGCCCCGGTTCCGCTCGCCGACGGCGAGGCCGCGGTCCACCCCGCGCTTGCAGCGCAGACTGCCGAATTCGAGCGCAGGGTCTACTCCGTGACCGATGGCGTGCACGTCGCTGTCGGCTTCGGGCTCGCGAACTCGATCCTGGTCGAAGGCGACGAGTGCGTGTTCGTCGTCGACGCAATGGGAAGCATCGAAGCCGCCCAGGCGGTTCGCGCCGAATTCGAGACGATCAGCGGCAAGCCGATCGCGGCACTGATCTACACCCACAACCACGCCGACCACATTCTCGGCGCGCGTGGATTCATTCCTGAAGGCGAGATCGACGTCTACGCACACGCGACGACGAATTTCTACATCGACCGTCTGATCAGTGTGCTGCGGCCGATCATCGGGATGCGCTCGGAGCGGATGTTCGGCAACCACCTGCCGAAGTCGGGCGACGATCGTCTGGTGAACGACGGCATCGGGCCGGCCCTCGAAGCGGCACACGGCGGCGGCACACCGAGTCTGATCCGGCCCAACCGGACGTTCAGCGATCGGCTCGAACTCACGCTCTGCGGCGTCGAGGTGGTGTTGGTCCACGCACCGGGCGAAACCAACGATCAACTCTTCGTGTGGTTGCCCGAAAGGCGCGTGCTGTTGCCGGGCGACAACGTCTACAAGGCCTTTCCGAATCTCTATACCATTCGCGGCACGCTCTACCGCGATGTTCTCGAGTGGGCGCGTAGCGTCGACGCGATGCGGGCGTTGCGACCCGAGCACCTGGTTCCAAGCCACACCCGACCGGTCTCGGGTGCTGCCGAGATCGACGAAATCCTGACCGCGTATCGCGACGCGATCCAATTCGTTCACGATCAGACGATCCGCGGCATGAACCAGGGGCTCACCCCGGACGAGATCGTCGAGCGCGTCGAGTTGCCGCCGCACTTGAGGCAGCACCCCTATCTCCAGGAACTCTACGGAACCGTGGAGTGGAGCGTGCGCTCGGTCTACAGCGGCTACCTGGGCTGGTTCGACGGCGATACCGCGACGCTCTCGCCCGCAAGTCCCGAGGAGCGCGCAGCCGGGATGGTGGAGCTGGCGGGCGGCGAAGCAGGGCTGCTCGCGGCGACCCGCACGGCCGTTGCGGAGGGCCGCTACGCCTGGGCGGCCGAGCTCGCGAGCGCGCTCTTGCGCTTCGACCCCAACCACGACGAGGCGAAGCGCTTGAAGGCGCAAGCGCTGCGCGTGCTCGGCCACCGCAGCGTGAGCCCGAACGGTCGCAACTACTATCTCACGCAGGCGCTCGAACTCGAAGGCGAAGTCGAGGTCGTGGTGACGGAGCCGACCTCGGCGATGCTCGAACTCGCAAAGGCGATGCCGATCGCGAACTTCATCGCTGCGATGCCGTCGAACTTGAATCCAGAGCGCAGCGCCGATGCCGACACCGTGGCGGGTTTCCGGTTTCCGGATGCGGGTGAGGCATTCACGATCCATGTACGCCGGGGGGTCGCGAATTATCGAAAGGGCTTCCCCGAATCGCCCGACGTCGTGATCATCGCCGACACGGGGTCCTGGATCGAAGTCGTCGCGGGTGTGCGCGGGCTGCCTGCGGCGATTGCGAGCGGGGACATCGAGGTCGAGGGAGGTCTGCGCAAGCTGCCGGCCGCGGTGGCATTTCTCGCCATGTTCCGGGACTGATCTCCAGGCAGCGGGCGCACGGTAAGGGGCGGCGCGGGGCCAGGCGCGAACGAGGCGGGGGCCGGGCTCGGCGAGCGAGTCAACGCGTAATGTGGAGTCGCCCGGCTTCACCCGCGACCATCTCGCCGATGACCGCGCGCGCGGGAGTCCCGTGGGCTTCGAGCGCGGCGAGCAGCGTGGCTTCGTTGCCGCGCGGCACCGCGAGCAGCAGTCCGCCTGAGGTCTGCGCGTCGGCGAGCACCAGCCGCATTTCGGGTGTTACGTCGTCGTCGAAGTCGCTGGCAGCCGTGACGTAGTCGAGATTCTTTCGGCTCCCGCCCGGGATCAACCCGGCCGCAGCGGCTTCGCGCACGGGGCCGAAGCTCGGCACGGCATCGGCGTGGATCCGCGCGGCGCAGCCCGAGGCGCTGGCGAGGTGGTGGAGGTGACCGAGCAGGCCGAAGCCCGTGACGTCGGTCGCGGCGCGAACACCGGCCGCGAGTGCGGCATCCTTCGCGCCCTTGTTGAGCGTCGACATCGATGCGATGCCCTCGCTGAATTCTTCGGCGCCGAGCTGCCCCTTCTTCATCGCCTGCGACAAGATGCCGGTGCCGATCGGCTTCGTGAGTACCAGCCGGTCGCCCGGGCGCGCTCCGGTCTGGGACATCACGTCGTCCGGGGCGACGCTGCCGATCACACACAGGCCGTATTTGAGTTCCGGATCGAGCACGGTGTGGCCGCCCGCGATCGCACAGCCGGCCTCGGCGGCTTTGTCGCGGCC
>CAXMSF010000042.1:0-4336 GCA_964196055.1 uncultured Gammaproteobacteria bacterium
TACCTCGGCGACGGAGTCGGACGCTACGTAGAACAACGCGAGAGCGCGGACCTCAGCGGAGCGCAACGCGAGTTGCTCGATACCGCGGCGCTTCACTCGGCGAACGCGCGACGAGGGGTGTTCCTGTGGAACATCGAGCCCTACGACGACGTCGAGACACCGCCGCCGGACTTCACGGGCCCGGTCTCGCACATCTACAGCGTCGCAGCAGGCTTCAAGCCGAACCGGATCCTCGAGACCCACGGCTTCGACTCCCGCACGAAAGTGACCTTCATGGATTACAGCGATCGCGCACTCGAGGTGCGTCGCTTCACGATCGACACCTGGGACGGCAGCGACTTTCCGAACTTCGTGCGCGCTTTGTTCGAGCGCTTTCCCTACCCGGAGACCTACTACCACCTGTGGTGGGATCTCACGCCCGACCAGGTCGCTCCCGCCGATCTCGAATCCGCCTGGAAGCGCGAGGTGCTTCGTTGGGGCGGCGAGCAGGCCTTCGCAGAGCATTGGAATCGCTACCGCGAGCTGCAGCACGAGTTCGTGCACTGCGACATCGTCGGTGATTCCGCCCCCCTGCTCGAACGGGTGGCCGCCGATCCGCGTGCAGTGATGTGGTGGAGCAACGCCTTCTTCACCGTCCATTCGAACTGGTATTTCACTTGGGACGAGCGCCGCGACCGGTACGAGACTTGGGTGTCCGGTTTGGCGAGCCGAAACCCGGAGCTGCTCGTGTACGGCTCGGATCACAACAACAGCAACGTGAATTGGATCCGGATCGGCGAATACTGGTCGCGGTACCGCGAGCTGCCCGGCGACGAACTCGTCCCGCGCAAGCTCCAGCACCACGAGATCCGCATGTAGGCGCTGGGCCCCGCGGCCCGAGGAGGCGAGATGAGCGCGACGACAGTCGAGAATATCAATGAGGAAGGAAGCTTCGATCGGCACCGTGGCCCCGTGACTTGCGCGGCGGCCGTGCCGGGATCCGATCTGGTCATCACGTCGGCCTACGACGGCGCAGTCGGCCTGTTCGACCTCGGAACCGGACGAGTGGAGCTGCTCGGCTATCACGATCACCTGGCCAACCGTGTCACCGTCGACGCTACGGGGACGCGCGCGGCTTCCTGCTCTTCCGACTTCAACATCAACATCTGGGACCTGCCAAACCGGAAGCTCGAGCGGGTGCTGCGCGGCCACGCGGACGATGTCGAGGACTTCACCTTCGTGGACGATCACCTGGGCGTCTCGGTATCTCGGGATTGGCGCATCCTGGTGTGGAACCTCGACACGGGGGCGATCGCGCGCGTGATCGAAGGGCACGAAAAGGACGTGCTCTCGGTGGTCTACGACGCTGGACGCATCTACACCTCCGGCGACGACATGACGCTTCGAGTCTGGGATCTCGACACCGGTCGCCAGATTCGCATGTGGGGCCCGTTCGAGAACGAGACCGATTCCTGTGCGATCGATCCCATTCACCGCCGGGCGGTGCTCGGCGACGACGACGGCTTCGTTCGCATCTTCGACATCGAGAGCGGAGCGCCGGTCGCCGCGATCGAGGCACACAGATCGGGGATCAAGAAGGTCGCGACCTGTCCTCGCAGCGGCGATATCCTGTCGGCGGCGTACGACCAGAAGATCGAAATCTGGGATGCCGAGACGCTCGAGCGCAAGACGACACTCGAGAGCTTGTCGACGAAGTGGGAACGCTCCATCAACTGGTCCCCGGACGGTCGCCAGCTGCTGGCGGGCACCTTCGACGGCACCCTCGTGGCCTGGGAAGCCGCGAGCGGGCGCTTGCTGGGTGAGTTCGGCCGGCAGGGAACCGGCAACCGCTGCCTGAACGATGTCGCCGCCACCGACGAGGGCCGACTGGCACTCGTGAGCGACGATGGAATCGTGCGTCTGGCGGATCTGACGGCGACACACGCCGCCTGGGGGGCCGAGGCCGAGCCCGCGTCGGGTCGCGTGCTCGCCAATGCGGTGACGTTGGACGCAGGACGCAATCGCGTCCTGGCCGGTGCCCACGACCACCGACTGCACTTCTACGACACGAGCGACGGGGGCTTGCGCCACAGCGGCGAGACGTCGCTGGGCGAAGGCCCGGTCAACTGCCTGCGCGTTGCCCACCACCCGGGTTTCGAGGGAGACGTGTTCGCCGCCTGCTATAGCGGCGCGATCGTGCGGGTGGGGCCCGAGGGCGATCGGCGCGGCGATATTCGGGTGCACGAGGGCGCCGTCAAGGCGCTCAGTCTCCACCCCGAGCGGACGCTCGGAGTGAGCTGCGGCGCGGACCAGATTCTGGTCGCCTGGGATTTCGAGGGAAATCTCGTCGAGCGCTTCCGGGGGCACATGGCGATCATCGATGACGTCGACATCGATCCCTCCGGCGAATTCGTCGCCAGCGTCTCGCGGGACTTCACCTTGAAGGTCTACGGGCTGCGCGACGGCAAGCTTCTCCACTCGGTCGGGATCGGTCGGCGCTCCCCCAAGGCCGTCTGCTTCTACGATCCGAGCACTGTCGTCGTGACGAACTACTGGGGCGATCTGCTGCGGGTGGATCTGGCAACCGAGGCGACGACTCAGCACCAGATCGCGGCGAATGGAATCAGCGGAATCACGCGCAGCGGCGACGATCTGATCGCAGTCTCCTACGACGGCACGGCCTATCGCGTGAACCCCGCGGATCTCGAGGTCCGCAATCAGCTCGGCTACCTGACACAGCGGCTCCAACCGAGCCCGCTGTTCTGATTCATGGGCGAGATCCCTGCTTCAGCCGGCGGTCCGGCGGCGGCGAGCGTGCGCTTCGTCATCGTCGGGGCTCGCCGCACGGGCAGCAACTGGCTGTGCACGCTGATCGATTCGCACCCGGCGATCCTGTGTCACCACGAGCTGTTCAATCCGGCCGGCATCTTCTACGCGCAGCGCCTGCGCGACAGCGCGCTCTGCCTGGGGTCCGTCAGCGAGCGCGACGCCGATCCCGTGAGTTTCCTCGACCGGATCTGGCGCCACACCGCCGGCCACCGCTGCGTCGGCTTCAAGATGACCCACGGCCAGGCGGAGTCGGTCCTGGAACGCGTGCTCGCGGATCCCGCTGTGCGCAAGATCGTGTTGAGACGGCACAACCGCGTGAAGACCTGTGTCTCCGAGAAGGTCGCCGAGCTGCTCGGCTCGTGGGAGGTCTACGACGAAGCGGATCTGCCCGTCCGGAGACCGCGGGTCGACCTCGATCCACGGGAGCTGCGAGAACACGCGGCTCGCAACGAACGCTTCTATGAGCGTGTCGAGGCCTCGATCGAGGGCACGGGGCAGGCGTGCCTGCGCGTCGACTACGAAAACCTGCAGAGTCCGGAGGAGCAGGCGCGTCTGCTGCGCTATCTGGATGCGGTGCCCGGCGACGCGCCACTCGAGCCCACGAGCGTGAAACAGAACCCGGTGGACCTGCGAGAGGTCGTTCGTAATTTCGACGCGCTCGCCGAGGCGCTGCGCGGAGATCCCCTGCGGGACGAGCTTCTCGATCGCGAGGCCTGAACGTGAATCCCGTCGGCCGCATCTACGAAGTCAGTCGTCTCGCTGTCCAGACCCAGCTGGGTCGCAGCGCGATCCTCTACCCGTTGTTCCATCGGCTCCGCGGCGCAGCCCGGTCCCGGAACCTCGTGTGCGACGACACCGATCTCTGCATCGAGGCCCCCTCCGGATCCGGCAACAGCTTCTTCGTCAACGGTTTCCGGATGATCAACCCCGACGTGCGCGTGGCGCATCACCACCACGTGGCCGCCCAGCTCAAACGAAGTGCCGCTCGCTGCGTCCCCACCTTGGTGATTCTGCGCAACCCGATCGACTGCGTCGCGTCGAGGAGCCAGGGGGCGGCGTGGCTGGCCGGGCCGGTCTTCAGTCAGTGGATCCGATTCTTCGAAACCGCAGAGGCGTTGCGGGCGGCGATCCTGACGCTGTCCTTCGAGACCGTTACGCGCGATCCTGCAGCTGCCATCGACCACATCAACGAACGATTCGGGTGTCACTTCGACAGCCGATTCCCAGCCCCGGAGCAGGTCTTCACGCAAATGGACACGACCTACGCCGAGGTGGCAGCGGAGCGGTTGCGAAATCCCAATCGCCCCGACCCGAAGCGGGCCGAGGCCCGCGCGCGCGCGCGGCAGGTCGCGAAGTCGCACTCACTCGCCCCGGCCGCGATCGCTCTCTACGATCGTCTTCGGAACTCCGCGCAATGACGCGCTTCCCGGCCGCGGGCGTTTCAGCAGGCTTCGGATGGACCTGAGGATCAGCTGGCGGCGGCGCTACTCATCGTACGTCTCGCTCTATCTCGGCAGTTCGGTGCCGA
>CAXMSF010000043.1:0-17179 GCA_964196055.1 uncultured Gammaproteobacteria bacterium
ATTCAGCAGTCGACGTTGCCACACCGGCGCACATGCGAAAGACTGCACCATGACCGACCTCCTCTCACTTTCGACCCGGATCATCGACGACGGCGCGGCGATCTTCCCGGTGCGCATCAACCAGGAACTCAGCGAGATCGACGACGGCGTCGCGGTGGTGGAATCGTTCTCGAACGTGATCGCCCTGGCCACGGACGAGGGCCTGGTGCTCTCGGACACCAGCGGCGCGCTCACCGGCGGCGCAGTGGTGAAGAGTCTGCGCGGCTGGAGCGGCGACCCGTTCCACACGATCCTCTACACCCACGGCCACATCGATCACGTCGGCGGCGCGGGTGCGTTCGTCGCCGATGCGGCCGAGCGCGGCGACCAAACGCCGCGCTTCGTCGGCCACGAGAACCTGCCCGCCCGCTTCGAGCGTTACAACGCGACCGCGGGCTACAACACCCTCATCAACACGCGCCAGTTCAGCGGCGCGAAGAAGATGGGCATTGGCGGCGAACATCGCTTCCTGCCCGAGAGCACTCCGACGCCCGACCTCACCTTCCGCGACCGGCTCGAAATCAGCGTGGGCGGACTGCAGTTCGACCTCCGCCATGCAAAGGGCGAGACGGACGACCACGCCTGGGGTTGGCTGCCCGAGCGACGCATGATCCTCACCGGCGATCTCTTCATGTGGAACCTGCCCAACGCGGGCAATCCGCAGAAGGTGCAACGTTACCCGCGAGAGTGGGCCGCGGCGCTGCGCGAGATGTCGGGCCTGGGCGCCGAGTTGCTCGTGCCCGCGCACGGATTTCCGATCGGGGGCGCGGAGCGCATTCGAAGGGTGCTCGACGACACCGCAACCGCACTCGAGACGCTCGTGAACGGCACGCTCGAGCTGATGAACGCGGGCGAATCACTCGATGCGATCCTTCACGCAGTGAAGGTCCCCGACGAACTGCTCGAAAAACCCTACCTGCGCGCGCTCTACGACGAGCCCGAGTTCGTGATCCGAAACATCTGGCGACTCTACGGCGGCTGGTACGACGGCAACCCCTCACGCCTGAAGCCGGCTCCCGACAGCGCGCTCGCGACCGAAGTCGCGCAACTCGCGGGAGGCGTCCGCTCGCTCGTCGATCGCGCGGAGGAACTCTCCGAGGCGGGTGAACATCGCCTCGCGTGCCACCTGATCGAGATGGCGGTACTCGCCGATCCCGAGAACAAGCGCGCCCACGGAGCGCGTGCCGCGATCTACACACAACGCCGCAGCGGCGAGACCTCGCTGATGGCGCACGGGATCTTCGGCTTCGCCGCACGCGAGTCCGAGGCGAAGGCCTAGAGAGCAGAGACGAGCCATTGGACCCGAGAGCGGAACAACCGCGCATCTTCATCGGCGACGTGCAGGGATGCGCCGATGAACTCGAAGACCTGATCGCACGCGCCGAAAACGAACTCGGCGATGATTTCGAAGTGTGGTCCGTCGGCGATCTCATCAATCGTGGCCCCGACAACCGCCGGGTACTCGAGCGGATGCGTACGCTCCACGCGGATGGGCGCGCGCGAATCGTGCTCGGCAACCACGAAATCGGCCTGCTGATGCGCTGGTTGGGAGTGCGCGGGGGGAGCACGGCGGACACGACCGACGACATCCTCGCCGCACCCGACCGCGAAGATTGGATCCACTGGTTACGCGGCCTGCCCCTGGTCGAAACGGGCGAGCTGGACGGCCAACCGTTCGCCATGGTGCACGCATCGGTTCATCCGGACTGGGACCTCGCCGACCTCGTCGCACATGCTCGCCGCGCTGAAGAGCCGCTGCGCGAGTTCGAACCGGACGAGCTCCGTCGCTGGCTGCGCGCAACGCCAGGTGGGTCGGCGAGCGCGCCCGAACGCGACGATCTCGATCGATTGACGCGAGGTCGCTCGGTGGTCGACGCAGCCGGATCCTGGTCCGACAGACTGCCCGAGAAGTCGGCCAATGCCTGGCACCGCCGTTGGGCCAAACGCAAACATGCCTACGGAATCGTCTATGGGCACTGGGCGCTGCAGGGGCTGCACGTCGCCCCGGGTCTGCGGGGTCTCGACACGGCTTGCGTTCACCACGGCCGGGAAGATGAACGCGGTGGCCGCACCAAAGGGTACCTGACCGCCTGGATTCCACGTACGGATGCCATCCGCCGCGCCGGCCTCGCGCACTTTGGCGTGCCGGACGATCGCTTCCTGCAGGTCAAGGCGAAGCGGCGCTATCGCCAAGGCGCCTGATCACTGAAGCGGACGCCCGCACGCGCGGACCCCCGGCCTTCCGATAGAATGCGCCGATGGGCCGAATCGACGAGCAGAAGATCGTAGGCTGGCTCACGCAGGCGATGCCGTGGAAGATCGCGGTCTGGCTCGCAGCAGCGACGCCCTCGAACCAGGTGCCCAGCGCCGACGAGCCGCTAAGGTTCTCGCCAGAACCCAGCGTGCCCCCCGAGAGGATTCCCGGATGTCGAAACTCGCCCGCTTCGGCGCCTACGCGGCCGCCTTCGAAGAGTCCTACGCCAGCGACGACTGGACGCGGGTCGAGCCGTTCTTCACCGAGGAGGCCGTCTACGACGCCGGGGTCGAGTTATTCATGGGCGGTCATTTCGAAGGGCGCGCCGCCATCCTGGCCTACTTCAAAGCCGTGCTCGACGGCTTCGATCGCCGCTTCGAGAGCCGGGAACTCGCGCTGCTCGACGGCCCCTTCGAAGACGGGCAGGCGATCCGCTTCCGCGGCAGCGCCACCTATCGCGCCGCAGGCGTTCCCGACCTCGTGCTCGTCCTGGAGGAGGTCGTCACCTTCGACGGCGACCAAATCACCCGGCTCGAGGACCGCTACGACGACGACATGATCGCAGTGCTGCGAACCTACCTGGAAGAGTACGGGGAAACACTGTCACTCGCGATCACGGGTTGATTGGTGCATCGACGCGAGGCGGCCCGCCTCGCATCACGCGTCGAGCGATGCATAAACCGCATCCACCAACCGCTGCGTTCTGGGCGTCTGCCAACGATCCCCTGGCCGGTTCATCAGGTAGCCGAACGCGACGCCCGCCTGCGGGTCCGCAAACCCAAGTGCGCCGCCGTACCCATAGTGGCCGAAAGAGCCGTCGTTGGGGCCCAGCGGCCGGCCGGGCATCGTCAACTGGAAGCCCACACCGAAGCGAGACAAGCGCCCGAGCACGCGATCGGGCCCGTCGACGTGGATCGAGGTGGCGTCGCGCAGCAGCGTCTTGCCCGGCCAGGCTCGCTCGCGGAGCGGACGGCCCAGCAACGAATCGTAGAGGGCCGTTACCGCGCGCGCCGTCGCTTGGCCGTTGGTCGACGGAACCACGGCCGATCGCCAGGGCGCCGTGTTGACGGATCCGATGCCGGAGAGTCCGCTCGGGTTGAAGTAGCCGTGCCAGATCATGGTGTCGTGCTCGTCGTCGCCCGTCGCCGGGAAAGCCACCGCCCACTGCTCGGGCGTCGTGAGAACGGCCTGTGGCGCGACGATCTCGGCGGCACGGCCGTGCTCCCCGAGCGGTAGCCCGAAATAGAAACCCTCCTCCCCGATCTCCGCCATCACGCGAGCGAGCATGTCACCGACGGGAACACCGGTCGCGCGTCGAATGAGTTCACCGACCAGGAATCCGAAGGTGTTGGTGTGATATCCGTGTGCCGTGCCGGGATCCCAATACGGCCGCTGGCCGGCCAGCGCCGAGCACATCCTCTCCCAGTCCAGCCAGGCATCCTCGGGCAAGCGCTCGCGCACGGCCGGTAGCCCCGCCTGATGAGAGGCGAGTTCGCGGATCGTCACGTCTCCCTTGCCTTCCGCTTCGAACTCGGGCCAATAGCGCGCGACGGGAGCATCGAGATCGACTGCTCCGGCCTCGACGGTCGCGAGCAGCAGCATGGCGGCCACCCCCTTCCCCACCGAGTACGCATTGACGAGCGTATCCCGCTCCCAGGCACGCGTGCGCGCGGCGTCTCGATGCCCGCCCCAGAGATCCACGACCGTGCGGCCGTCCACCTTCACGCAGACGCAGGCACCGATCTCATCCTCTTCGGCGAAATTGACCTCGAAGGCCTCACGTACCGCGGAGAAGCGGTCGTCGCAGTCGCCGTCGACGGGAGCGTTGGAAGGTGTGGAACCGGTCATCGTCCATGTGCTCCGGTGGCGCCCCTCGAAGAGGGCCGCCGTAACGCGAAGATCGCGCTCGAAGCGAGCCGATCCGGCGTCGTCGTATGATGGGGCGGGTCGGGATCGAAGCGCAATGACAACCGGGGCGACCCGCGAGGCGACGACGGCCCGGCTCTACCGCAGCATCAGCTCGACGAGCATCGCCGCGAAGATCGCGACGAGGTAGAGGATCGACACCCGGAAAACGCGGCGATCGGCGACGTCGCTTCGAAGACGCATCGCCTGCCGGATGCTCGTGCAAAAGCCGAGGCCCGCGGCCATCGCCACAATGGCGTAGAAGACGCCGAGTACACCCGCGATCCAGGGAATCAGCGTCACGGGAATCAGCAGCAGCGCGTAGGCGAGTTGCCGCCGACGCGTGGCGTCGTTGCCCACGACGCTCGGCATCATCGGGAACCCGGCGGCCTCGTACTCGTGCTTGCGGTACAGCGCAATTGCCCAGAAGTGCGGCGGCGTCCACAGGAAGACGATCGCGAACAACACCACGCCCCAGATCCCGAGCCGGCCATCGACCGCCGCGTCGGCGATCAGCGGAGTCGCAGCACCCGCGGCTCCACCGATCACGATGTTCTGTGGTGAGCGCGGCTTGAGCCAGAGCGTGTAGATGAAGAAGTAGTGCGCGAGACTTCCGGCGCCGATCGCCGCAGGCAATGCACCCCCCGCCGCGTACAACACCGCGATCCCGAGCGCCGACACCACGAGCCCGAACGCAAGGGCCTGGTGTGGCATGAGGCGGCCTGTCGGCAGCGGACGGTCGGCGGTGCGCGCCATTGCCGCGTCACGGTCGCGCTCCCACCAGGCGTTCAGGGCGCCACAGCCGCCGCCGATCATCGCCGACCCGACGAGCACGCCTAGCAGCAGCGCGAAAGCCGGCCATTGGCCGCTCTCCATCGCCATTGCGGGCGGTGCGGTGAAGAGCACCAGGCTGAGCACGCGGGGACGGGTCAGCGCGATATAGTCGCGTACCCGCGCGCGACGACGCACTCCGCTGATCAACGAAGGCGCGGTCGAGAATGCGCTCATCGGCGACTCCTCAGTGCCAGGTGAAACCCGCAACGCGATCGAAGACCACGACGCGGCGGGCTTCCTCGGTGAACGTCAGGGTCTTCTCCGCCTTGAAGGTCCACTCGTTCGGATCGTCGGTTTCACCGATCGCCAGGCGTACATGGTGATCGCCGGCTTCGAGCGGGACTCGCTCGAGGGCAACGCTATTACCGTCCTTCCACAGGCCCGAAGGGGCGATGCTCGCATCGAGCGCCAGTTCGCCGTCGACCTCGACGCGGAGTCGCACGGGTGGACGAGTCCGCTTGCACTCGCGTGGCTTTCGCATGTGCACCGGCGTCGCCGCGAGCTCTTCCTCCGACACTTCGCGGCAATCCTCGTTCGCTACACCCGGATGTTTCAGACTGACGGCCAGCTCGGAACCTGCGTGGCGGGGAGCCGCGTAGACGAGGTCACTCGCCACGCCGATCGCGACGGCGAAGACCGCCGCTAGCAACACCGCAGCGGCGATGCCGAGGAAGCCGGGCCGGCCACCGCTACCACCGCCGACGGCCGTTGCGCCGGCCGCGCGATGACGCGCCGCCTCCGTCACGAGCTCCGACTTGCGGGTCCGGTCGAGGCCCAGCAGCAAGACCTTCTCACGGTCGACCTTGTCGGGTCTCAACGCGGGCTCACGCGATCCCTCGAGCCGCAGCGCCGTCCATTGCGCACCGTCGCGATACGCGCACTCGCCGGGGCCACAGCTGACGACCATGACGCCATCGGCGCCGTTGCGCATCGCGCGTTCGATCATCAGCGGGTGGACCCAACCCGCGCACGGAACCTGAAGCACGCGGTAGCCGGGAAGTTCATCACAGCGACCGGTCGCGGGGTCGACCGAGAGCCCCGCCGCGGCCGACTCCGCGCACGCGAACGCAATCTGGACCTTCTCGCCCTCGCTTTCGGCTTGCCCGAGCCAACTCGTGATGCGCTTGCGCTCATCGATCGATGACAGCCAGTCGACGCCGATTCCAGCCGTGTCGCACGAACCGGTGCAGATTCCGCACGACACGCACTTCGACGAAATCACCGACGCCCGCGACTGGTGCTTCTCGTTTCCGTCGGTGCGCGCAATCATTTCGATGGCGTTGTAGGGGCAGTCCGAGTAACACTTGCGGCACTCGTTGCAGCGGGTCTCCACCACCGCTGCGGGCGCCGGACGCCGCCGGGCGAGCCACCACGGCACCGAGATGAAGGCCGCAGAGGCGAAGAAGAGCAACGCCCAGGTTTGGCCCGCAGCCAGGCGATCGATCACGACCAGCGGAAAGAGGAACCACCAGTCCATCGTGATGTCGCGCGGTAGCGCGGTCATCGCGGCGGGCGCTTCGTTGGTTGCCGGGTAGAACACGCACAGCAGCAGCAGTACGCCGACGAGCCACAGGGTCATCGGCCGAGCCGTGAGGAAACGCGGGCGAGCCAGACGGGTGATGTGCAACCACGCCGCCACACCCAAGCCGAGCGGTAGCAACATGTGGACGAAGAAGACCACGAAGAACAGCAACGAGTTGACGCCCTCGTCGGTCATGAACGAGCGACTCAGCGGTTCGACGAAGATCGGTAGGACGTCCATCAGCTTCGCGGTGCTGAACGCGACCGCCTGAGCGCGCGAATCCCATACCAGCCAGTAACCACTCCAGCCCACGAGCAGGATCAGCGCCATCAGGGCCGCGCCGGTCACCCAGGCGAGCCATCGCGCGCCGCCAAAACGGCGCTCTAGAAGCATGCGCGTCGCATGGAGCAAGCCGAAGAACATTGCCGCGTCGGAGCTGTAGCGGTGGAGGGAGCGCAGCATGCCGGCCGTGTACGGCGACTGAGACATTGCCTGGACGGATTCGTACGCGAAGTGAACGCTCGGCTTGTACCAGACGAGCAGCACGACACCGGTCACGGTCGCAATCAGCGTCGATGCCACCGTGATCGCGCCGGTGTGGAACATCGGATTCAGTGATTCGTCGACGATGCGCGCGAACAGCCGGTCGATGTACAGGAAGATTCTTCCGAGGCCGCGCAACAGGCCGGTCGGCCGCTCCATCTGGTCGCGCGCGGGCTCTTCGCGGCCGGCGGCGATCGCCGCGTGCCCAGACGCATCGAGCCCATCGATGCGAAGCACGTCCGGCTGCGCGGCACTCGGAGTCTGTCTTGCCTGATCGGGCATGATCGCTTCAGTCGCCCTACGTCTCCTCGCGCAGCAGGACGCGAAGAGCCGAAACGAGCCAACGCTGCTGGCGTTCGCCGAGACCGAGTCGGTAGGCGAGTCGACCATCCCGGTCGATCAGCAGGAAGAGGTTCGCGTGGTTGATGACGCCGGTTTCCGGGTCGCGCTCGCGCGCCATCTGCATGCGGTCGAGCGTACCCTCGACCTCCACAGACTCACCCGTGACGAGATTCCAGAGCGGCGCATCGAGCCCGTGCATCTGCGCGAGCCCCGCGAGAACCTGCGGAGAATCGTTCTCCGGGTCGAGCGTGACAGCGACCAGGCGCAGCTCTTCGCGAGCCGCGGGATCGAGTTCCGCGATTGCGGCTTTGGCCTGGCTCAGGATGGCTGGGCAGGTGTGAGGACAGGACGCGTAGACCGCGGTCAGCACCACGACCTTTCCGCGCAGCGCAGCCAGGTCGACCGTCTGCTCGAGCTGGTTGGTGAGTACCAGCTCCGGTGGCGCGAATGCGGTGCGCAGCGCTTCGGCCGGGAACGGCAGCTCTCCCGTCGGCGCCTCGACGCCGGAATACGCGAAGCCCACGCCGGCGACCGTGACGAGGGTCGCCGCGGTCGCTACGTAGGGAACGAACGCGCGCGGGCGCCGTGACATCTCTCGCAGCGGCGCCCACCAGAATCCCAGAATGAAGCCCGCGAGCATGACCTGCGGCAGCAGCATCGCCATCACGTAGGCGATCTCCGTGCTGCCGGTCGCCGGGTCGTAGCCGAAGCACCAGACACGGAACTCTTCGGCGAACGCGCCCAGGCCGCTCGAACTCGCGGGCAGGAAGAGCATCACCGCGATGAAGACGCTCCAACAGAACAGCAGCGACAACGCAAACGCGGCGAATGCGGCTCCGCTCACGTAGCGGCTGAAGCCCATGAGGAGTTTCTCGAAGCGCGTCAAATCACAGCCCTCTGTTTCCGGCACCGGCCGGCGACCGCTGTCGATTCGATGCAAAGGCGAACGCCCGGGTTCCGACTCCCCGAAGACCGACCGCCAGATGCGATCTACGGGGCACTAGTCTACCCAATTACCGAATGCCCAGGCGTTCGCCAGAAAGCCTCGCTACCGGACCTCCCAGACGTCGGCGAGCCACATCCAGTTGGCGAAGTAGTACACGGCGAAGGCCGACAGGAAGACCGCGACCAGCACCAACGTGCCGGGTGTGTGGTGCTCGTCGAATTCCTCGCCGCCGGACGCGTCGACCGCGGTGGGCTCATCGTGCCAGGCTTGCATCGGCTCGCCCTAGATCCTGAGTCCGAAGAAGACTGCCGCTACGACCAGCAGGCAGTACAGCAGCAGCCCGAGGAATGCGATCGTTCCGCCGATGCCCATCACGCCGAGCATCACGTGCGCGCCCGGGTCGAAGCCCGTCGCGTACAGCCCCCCCGTGAACTCGACATCCCAGTGCCGACGCGGAACGCCGTACGAGCCCGCGAATGACATTCCGAGCGCGAACAAGGTGATTCCGCCCCCGAACACGAAGGGCTGAATGCGACACAGTGCCTTGGCGTAGAAGTCACGCTGGAAGATCAGCGGCACCACGTAGTAGGTGAGCGCCATGAAGGCCAGCGTAGTTCCACCAACGACCGTCACGTGGAAGTGACCGGGAATCCGCAGCGTATTGTGGGCCATGATGTTGATCTGCTGCGTACCGAGCACGACACCCGTGATGCCGCCACCGAAACCGAAGATCACCAGCGACAGAAAGAAGCCCGAGAAGCCCGGATTGCTCCATGGCGCCGCCGCAAGCCAACCGAACAGGCCGCGATTGAAGCCCTTCTTCCGCATTGCGACTTCGATCGAGGCCGGCACGGTGAAGCCGTGGATCATCGACGCCAGGACCGCCAGGTACATCGCGTACGAGGTATTCCAGATCTTCCAGGCCGGGCCTACTCCCGGATCCACCAGGATGTGGTGGGCCGAGGCGAGGTTGATGAACAGGATGTAGAGCACGAACGCGCCGCGGCAGACCGCCTGATTGAGCGGCTTCGAGCCGACCGTGAGCGTCCCGAGCAGGTACCAGACCGACACCATCGCGCAGACGTTGACCTGCTGCGACATGTGGCCGAGGCCCCACCAGGTGATGCGATACCAGGCCGGGTCGGGCGCAGTGGTGAGGATGCCCGCCGACCAGAGGAAGGTCGGGATGAGAGCGGCGGCACCGTGCAACAACGTGGCGACCGCGATGATCGCAGCCGCGATGGCGCCGAAGACGACGAGCGGCACCGAGCCCTGATAGGTCTTGTCGCGCTTGGCGATGTAGATGGTGGCGAAGAAGTTGATCACGCCGATCAACGTGCCGACGGCCAACAGGATGATTCCGAGATAGAACGGCGGGGCTGCCTTGAGCGGCACGTACGATGTCATGAGCACGTCGCTCTTGCCCTGGAAGATCGCGACATCGACCATGATCGCGCCGACCGCCATCAGCAGAAAGCAAGCCCAGGCAGTCTTCTTCGAGGCCAGTCGGGTGTTGAGAAGCACGGTCCCCGCGAAGTAGAGCACCGCAATCTCGAAGTTCAGGATCCAGAAGATCAGCATGTTGAGGCCATGCAACGTGAGCAGGCGGTAGTACCACTGCGCATCGAGAAGATGCACCGCCGGCCAACGCGTAAGGGCCAGCAGGATGGCGGCGAGCCCACCGATCAGCAGGAATACGACAGCCGCCACCGCATGCATGCGAATGAACTGCTGCGCTGCGAGACACACCGGCAGCGACGTCGTGTCACAGCTGCGCACCTCGTTCGCGACGTGGTTGCCGCTGATGGGAAGGCCTTCTACTGCACTGGCCATGGGAGCCTCCTATTCGACGATGATGCGGCCGGTCATCGTGTGATGGCCGATCCCGCAGAATTCGTTGCAGATAATGGGGAATATGCCCGTGCTGGTCGGCGTGATCGTCAGCACGTGGTCATAGCCCGGCAGCACCTGGAAGTTCATGTTCAGCGGCTGAAGCGAGAACCCGTGCTGCAGGTCGGCTGAAGAGATGTGGAGCCGATAGGTCTGCCCCATCTTCATCTTGATGACCGGATAGAAGGCCCACATTCGAGCCATCAGGTAGCCGTCACCACCGGGCGGAATCTCGACCACGGGAACACCGGAGTCCTCGCCGACCGTATTCGCCTCGACGAACTCACGAACGCGCGTCCCGAAGTCGGCGGCCGACACCGTATAAGCCTCGCCCGTCGGGTTTTGCTTGCCGTAGAAATGCCAATAGGGCATCGCCATCGACAGGATGATGCACCATCCGAGCGCGAGCCCGACCCAGAGACGTTCGGCACCAGCCGGAGCCTTGAACCAACCGGCAGGCGGATTATGAATACTCATGCGTTCCTCCAGAACCTCAGGGCAGCTTTGCCGCGGGTGTCATCCAGACTTCGATCCAACCCCATACGGTGTACGAGAGAGTCGGGATCACGACTCCCAGCACGAGTAGCAGCCACGGGTTGTCCATCAATTTTTGAATCGGATGCTTGTCGTCAGGGTCTTGCTCGCCCATTCCATCTCTCCTTATGCTTCGGTCGCACCCTTGAGTGCATTCGTTCGGACTTCGAGACTCGGCCGCCAAATGGCCGCAACGATCGCCAGGAACATGATCCCGCCCACGATGGCGAGCAACCCACCGAGCCCCATCACGCCGAGCCCGATACTCTCGGCCAGGCCGCGGCTCGCCTGCTCCGCTCCGTACGCCTTGCGCGACATGCCGTAGACACCCGCGAGGCCGAAGCCGGTGGCAAAGATCATCTGGCCGACGCCGTAGACGACCGGCTGCCAGGTTGCGGCCCGCCGCAGGCGCGGCGACGGCCGTGCGCAGCCATACGCGTGAAGCATCAGATAGGTCACGGTCATGAAAGCGGCGGTGACGCCGCCGATCGACGCGTGATAATGCGCCGGAATCATCGTATTCGAACCGCGGATGGCGGCGCCGAGCCCGAATCCGAGCAGCGTCAATACGGCGCTCACGAGAAAGCCCGAGATTCGCGGGTTCGCGAGCGCGGACACGTCGAGACGGCCAGCCCTCCACTCCTGCCAGAGCTGCCGCAGGCACGCGATCAGGAACAGGCTCACGACCGGGAAGATCGACCAACGCATCAGGGTCGTGAAGCCTTCGCGATAACCAGGGCTCCAGGTTCCCTGCAGCGCGAGTGCAGGCGACATCAACCAGGGCACCATCATTGCGAAGAACAGCAACAACGCGGCGCGCGAACTGATCGGCGACCGACCGATCGCCGATTGGAGCAGGATCAACCAGACCGACACCATCGCGGTACTGCAGCACAGCTGCAGCACGTGACCGCCGCCCCAGAGCAACAGCTCGTAATAGACCTCGACCTCGAGGCCCGGCGTGATCCGAAACGCCGTGACGGTAAACGTAATCGCAGCCAGGACGAGGCCGGCCGCGGTCGCACGAAGGCCGATCTGCGCGGCACCCGGCATCGGGAATACGGAGTTCTGGGCAGGCGCATCCGGAGACGGTGCGGGCCCACTCCGGAACAATCGACGCCCAACGAAGCTCGTCAGCACACCCACTGCGAACAACACTTGACCGACGGCGAACAGCCAATGGTCGATCACGGGCACGTAGTTCGAGAGTACGGGTTGAGTGCCGGGAAGCCCAACCGCCACGAGCATCATTGCCACGCCGGCAATGCTGACGAACACCGCATTTCGCCCGATCCAGCCCGGCGCGGGACGACCGGGCAACAGGAACAACAGCGCGGCCACGAACGAATAGAACCATGCGACGAGCGCAAGGTTGACGTGCACCACCAGGCCGCGCTTGAAGAACAAGGGATCGGTGACGAAACGGTCGAAGGGCGGCATCCGCCCGACGACGACGACCAGCGAAAACAGGCCCGCGAGGGTGAACACGGCCAACGACAGGCCCAGCCAGTGACTGGCAGACCGGGTCGCAACACCACCGGGAATGGCGGGCTCACGAACGCTTGAGATCATGGATGCCGACCTTTCGCGAGTAGAGTGCCGAACTGGATCTGCAGAATACCGATCATTATGGCGACAAAAAGATCTATAGATCGGCTGGAATCAGGAGTCAACAAGGACTTTCCGAATCCCTCGAAGCCCGCCACGGCAGGAAAATGCCGTTTGCACTCATACTGGGTGAATTCGCTACACCCCAAGAAGAGGACTTGTGATTTCTAAGCGACCTCTCTATCTATTGAAACAGATCTCCTCGTCCAACCAGCGGCAGCGCGGCGATGGCCGCCGACGCCGCGCGCCAACACGCCGGAGGCGGCATTTTCCCCGAGGGAGAACGAGCCCCGTGTTCCTTTCGCAAACAGCCGAATACGCGATTCGTGCAATGTCGGCGATCGCAACTCTACCGACCGGTGACCTGGTGCGCGCCAGCGACATCGGAAAATCGACCGGGATTCCGCCTTCCTATCTGTCGAAGGTCCTGCGGCGCCTGGTGCTCGCAGAGCTTCTGGTGTCGCAGAAGGGCACGAACGGCGGCTTCGCATTGTCGCGACCGGCCGGACGCATTCGATTCATCGAAATCCTGTACGCGGTCGACGCATTCCCGACCGAAGGCCGTTGCGCGTTCGGCTGGGGCCTCTGCGACCAGCTGAAGCCCTGCCCGCTTCACGGGCCATGGCGTCGGCTCAAAGATCGCGTACAGGACTGGGCGGACAACACGACCCTGGCCGAGGTTGCCGAGGCGGCAAAGGCCGACCGACGCGTCGAACTTCCGATCGTAAACGCGAGCGACCGTTAGCCCGAGTTTCGAACGCGCCACCAGCCGAAAGACGGCACACTGGTGGAATCGAGGCGGACACCCTCAGCCGGATCTCGTTTCTCGTGAACAGCCTCGCAGACCGGCTCCAGCTGAAAGCCGCTGTCGAGCGAATCGAGAAGCGTTGGAGAACACACAGACAGTGCACGTTCTATTCGGCCGGGGATTCCGGCCCTTCTTTCTGCTCAGCGGATTTCAAGCCGTGCTCGCGATCGCCGTATGGCTCGGCGTTCTGCGCGGCAAGGGCCCGATGCCGGACTGGCCGAGCGCAATTGCGTGGCACTCTCACGAAATGGTCTTTGGCTTTGCCGGAGCCGCAATCGCGGGCTTCCTACTGACCTCGGTCCCGGTCTGGACGGGCCGCCCCGCGCTCGCGGGGGCCCGACTGGCCGCACTCGCCGGGCTCTGGCTCACCGGGCGGTTCGCGGTGTTCTTTACGGGCGCGCTGCCGTCGCCGTGGATCGCCGCGGCAATCGATGCCGCGTTCTTCGCCACGCTCGCTCTCACCACCGGAGTTCCGATATTCAGCAGCCGCAGCCACCGAAACTACGCGTTTCCGCTGCTTGCGGGTGCGCTCGCGCTCGCGAACGTCCTCACCCACGCGGGAGCGATGGGGCTGTGGCCCGAAGCCGGTGCCGCCGGCATGCGCCTTGCCGTAGGCTGCGTCGTGATCGTCGTCGCAACGATCGGCGGGCGCCTGGTACCGCTGTTCACGCGTGCGGCAATCAAACGAGGGGGCGTCACGCAGGAGGTGACGGTTCTCCCATGGGCCGATGCTGCGACCGCCCCGCTCGTGGGGGCGTTCGTGCTCGCCGACACACTCGCGCCCGGCACACAAGTGAGCGGGTTGCTCGCGCTGGTTGCGGGCGCGGTCATCGCGCTGCGAACCAAGGGATGGGCACTGCGCTTCGCGCTGCGCGACCCGCTGCTCTGGTCGATGCACGTCGCCTATCTGTGGATCCCGACCGGGCTCGTTGCAATCGGTGCCTCCGCATTCAGCGACGCAGTTCCGCGCAATATTGCGCTGCACGCACTCACCACGGGGGCGATCGGTGGGATGATCCTCGCGATCATGACTCGCGTAGCGCTCGGCCACACAGGGCGACCGTTTCGAGCGCCACGCGGAATCGCGCTCGCTTACGGCCTGGTGCTCGCCGCCGCGCTTGCGCGCACGTTCGCGCCGCTGTTCGTCCCCAGTGCGATGGGCCCACTGCTGCTGATCTCGGGCGCGTCGTGGATCAGCGCGTTCGCGATCTTCCTCGCCGTCTACACGCCGTACTTGATCTCACCGCGCGTCGACGGAAAACCCGGATGAAGACCCGACCCGCCTGAAGGCCTTTCGCGCTAGGCCGGCTTCTCGGGCTCCTCGGGCGTCCCGGCGTCCCGACTCGACGGTGGCCGGCCGAACCACGGATCCGGAACCTTGGGCTGAACGTTCGCGAGCGTGTTGTCCGCAGCCCAGCTCAGAATCTTCCCGTTCAGTTCAGTCCAGGTGTCGTGCATCGTGCACGGGTTCAATTCGTCGCACTCCCCCCAGCCGAACGCGCAGCGCCCCTGAGTCGGGTAGGCGTCTACGGCTGCGAGAATGTCGAGAAACCGGATCTCGTTGACCGGGCGGGCCAGCACGAAGCCACCGCGCTTCCCCTTCTGTGATACGAGCAGTTCAGCGAGGACCAGCCGCCGGAGGATCTTCGAGAGATAATGGAGTGGGATTCCCGATCCCGCCGCCAGGTCACGCGAACGAACGGGCTCGTCAGGCGGCGCCGACGCCAACCAAGCCATCGCCCGAAGCGCGTATTCAGAAGTCTGGGAAACGAGCATGTACCTCCTTGGGCGCCCGGGGGGAGCGGTGGCGCCAACACCCCCGCCATTCGCAGCGCTTTTCTGGGTGCTTTCGCCCTTTCGCCCTTGCCGCATCCGGGAGCCTATTATATAACAGATAAAAAGACATTTAGGTCTATTTATCGGTAAATAGCCACCTCGACCGAGATGAGCCCTCGAAGAAACCGAAGCTTCGTCCCCATGCAACCGACCGCCCTGAAGGCACGCTCACGCGCCTCACAGCCGCGGAATGGCTGCGCGTGGTTCGTCGGCGCGGGTCCGGGCGACCCAGACCTGATTACACTTCGGGGGTGGCGGGCTCTTCAGCAGGCCGACCTCGTGCTCTTCGACAGCCTGGTCGACGTTCGCATGCTCGAGGGACTCTCGGCCGAGTGCCGCTACGTCGGCAAGCGCTGCGGCCGACATTCGATGACCCAGGAAGAGATCAACGCGCTGCTGGTCGAATCCGTGCGCTCCGGGCGCCGGGTGGTGCGTCTCAAGGGTGGCGATCCCGCCGTGCTCGGGCGGGTCGGTGAAGAGGCCCTGCAACTAGCCGAACGCGACCTGCCCTTCGAGTTGATTCCCGGAGTGACGAGCGCAACCGCGGTACCGATGCTCGCCGGCATACCGATCACCCACCGCGGGCTGGCCGACAGCTTCGTCGTCGCAACCGCGCACCGGCGCTCGGAAGAGATGAGCTTGTCGATTCCGCGTTACAACGCCGAGACCACGCTGGTGCTGTTGATGGCTCGTGCCACGGCAGATTCCTGGAACGCGGCGCTCGTCGCGGGCGGCTACCCATCCAACTTGCCGGTCGCACTCATCTCCGCGGGGTCCACACCCGAGCAGCGGGTCGTCGTCACTACGGTCGCAGATGCATTGAGCGACCTGCAAGCGGCCGAACTCCCGACTCCGGTACTCGCAGTCGTCGGCCGCGTCGTCGAGTTGCACGACCGGCTCGGAGAAACACGTCGGCCGAGCAAGGCTCGCACAACCGCCGAAAGCGCTGCCGCGGTGAGCATGAACGACGGAAGCGCGAATTCGCCCGAAGGCGCCAAGCCGACCTTCGGATTTCCATCAGGCGACACGAACGCTGCCCCCCAGCAGGTCGACACCAGAAGCTGTCACTAGAACTCCCCGCTATCCGGGGTTGCAAACGGAAGGGAAACTCACCATGCGGTACCGAATCGCTTTCAATCATGACCGATCAGGAAATTCCTGTGCGGGCAAGCGGAGCCCCACCAAAGGGCGAGTCCTCGCCTTCGCGATGGCGCTGGCGCTCTGCGCCGGCTTCACCTCCGGGCAAGCGCAGGCGATCGCGCCCGACGAACCGCTCTGCACGTTCCACATGACGCCCAAGGTCGGAATGGCGTGCGGAAAGCACGAGCTCGACTTGACCTTCACGAGCCGTATGCGCACCGAGTTCTGGGACGCCTTCGCCGGTTCGAACGACACCTTCTTCGGCTGGCGGAACCGACTCAGCGCCCGATACAACTACGACGAAGCCGTGATCATGTTCGCCGAGTTCCAGGATGCACGGATCTGGGAACTGGGCCCGGACACGAGTGGAGCCGGCGCACTCTACCAACTCTTCACCAATCGCGGCGACACGAGCAAGGCGAGTTCCAGCAAGATGCGCCAGTACTGGGCGGAGATTCGACCGATCGAGGGCTTGTACCTGCGCGGCGGCCGCCACGACATCAAGCTCGGCACGCAGGCGATGTACAAGGAAGGCAACTGGAAGTACCTGAAGATCATGCGCCTCTCGCAGCGGATGGTCGGCACGGTGGGCTGGACCAACGTCGAGCGTTCCAACGACGGCGTCTCCATCGGCTACGACTGGAACGGCTACGACTTCTACGGCTTCGCCGCGAAGCCCACCACCGGCGTCTTCACACACGAGGACGCTTATCGGACGCAAAACGACATCATCTACGGCGGCTTGTCGGTGACGGCCAAGCGCGGAACCTGGTTCAAGAACACCGAAATTCGGCCGTTCTTTCTCGGCTACCGCGACAAGCGCAATCTCGGCGGTAGCAAGAAGGTCGAAGTCTACACCCTCGGCTTCTCGGCACTCGGCATCTATCCGCTCGGCCCGGGCAACTTCGACGTGCTGCTCTGGGGCGCCGGGCAGGCCGGCAAGTTCAACGGCGACAGCCACCTCGCCTACGCGGCGAT
>CAXMSF010000044.1:0-10411 GCA_964196055.1 uncultured Gammaproteobacteria bacterium
AGCTTGGCAACTGGCTGGCCGCTTTGCCGACACGCAAGGTCGTCGTGCTGCTCACCGCAGCGGTCTTGATCTCTCTTGCGCTCGTTTCGCGACAGCAACTCAAGTACTGGGAGAACTCGATCGCGCTATTCGAGCGAGCGATCGATGTTACCGAGCGCCCCCGTTACGCTCACGAGCGGTTGGCCTACGAACTGCTCCAAGTCGGTCGCCCCGAAGAAGCCCGAGAGCACTACCGCAGCGCCATCGCGATCGAGCCGACCCATGCCCCGCTCTACTACGGCCTGGCGGTCAGCTACGAGGATGCGGGTGATTTCGAAGCAGCGATCGCGGGCTACCGGAATGCACTGCGCCAACAGCCCGGCATGGCTCTCGCCCACGGATCCCTGGGGCTGCTCCTCCTGCAAGAGGGGCGACCGGCTGCGGCCAAAGGCCACCTGGTTGCGGCGGCACGTGCGATGCCGGACTCGGCCGAATACCGGGATGCGCTTGCGGCGGCTCGCTCGGCTGCGGGCCCTCATGCCTCGGCGGCTCCCAGCGAGCCGAGTGACGCGGATACCCGCAAGTGATCGATTTCACCGCCTCGCGGGTGCCTCAGGGCGAAGGCGCGTCCTTGCGCTCCCAGACCGAAATCCAGAAGTGCGAACGGGCCTTTCCCTCGCCGACGGCTTCTCCCCAGAGATATTCGGTTTCGGCGAGGATGTTGATCTGCCCGACCTGGCGATAGTTCCGCTGCGCGTTCTGCTTCCACCAGTCGAACAGCAGCGGATCCGACTTCGAACTCGCGAGCCACGAATTCGGGACATTCACGAAGACGAGATGGCGTGGCCGCTCTTCCTCGAGTGCCTCGATCATCTCTTCCTGCATCGAATGCGCATACTCGTGAGGCTGCATCGCCTCGTAGACCAGGGTGAACGGTGTTGCCGAGCGACGGCGTGCATAGAAATAGATCTGCGGCTCGGAGCCGAATATCGCGACAGTGTCGTTCTCACCACTGTGCTCCGCGAGGTAGTTGGCGATCTCGCGAGATTCGGGAAACGGATTGAATCCGAAGATCATTCGACTGGCGCTCGGACCGTCCATCCGGAACAGGAATTCGCGTTCACCCCATAGGAAGGTCGCCAGCGGAATCAGCACCAGAGCTGCCGCGGTGGCGCGTGCGGCGCCGCGCCCGCGGCGGGCTTCGACCCAACCGCCGCCCGCGTTCGCCGCCATGCCGACGAGGAGTGCGATCGCCGGAAGCATCATCTGGAAGTGCTGTGGGCGGAAGTAGAATCCGGATGAAAGCGCCAGGAACGAGAAGAGCAGGAGTCCCAGCAGGAATACGCGGTCGTGGGCGGCTCGGCCGCTCCGGATCAACGCGACGACGCCCATCGCGGCGACGAGCCAGAAGCCCAGAGTCCAGCGAATGACGGAAGGCAGGCGCGCTTTGAAGTTGAACCAGGCGGCCTCCAGCGGTAGCGCTGTCAGATACTTCGTGGGATAGGTCATCGTCCAGAACCAGAACGAGTCGAAGCTTCCCAACGCCGCGAGCAGAGCGCAGGCCGAAGCGAACGGGACGGTCGCCCCGATCAGGAGGGCCGGAAGCCGAGCCGGTGCGCGCCAGGCGGTCAGAATCGACGCAAAGACGACGAACAGCGCCGCGTTCTGCTTCGTCAGCACTGCGAAGCCGAGCAGTAGACCCGCGGCGCCGATGGTGGAGTGCCTTTCGCCATCCAGCCCTTCCAGCAGGACGTACAAACCCCCCAGAGCCGAAAGCAGCACGAAGTGCTCGGTGTTGGCGACGGTACCGTGAATCCAGGGATTCAATTCGAGTGCCGCGAAACAGATCGCTGCAACGAAACCGGCGCTGAAGCCCATCAGCTTCCGGCCCAGCGCGTACACGACCCATACGCTGGCGGTGTGGACGACCAGCAAAGCCATGTGGACGCCCCAGCCGGTCTGACCGAACGCCGACAGCGCCAGTGCGTAGAAGGCAAAGATCCCCGGGAAACGCATGTCGTACGCGGCCGTGTAGGGCGGCACTCCGTCGAGCCAGAGTTGCGCCATGTAGGCGTAGTCACCCTCGTCTCGGGTGAGCGGGAAATCCAGGAATCTCAACCGCAACACGGCGACGACCAGCAGCAAGCTCGCTAGGGCGATTCCGTGCTTATTCATGGCCTCGGCCAAGCTAGCACGTGGGCGTGCTAGCTTGATTTGCTTGGCGCATCCGTGACCTCGATCGCCCCCACGCATCGAAAGCGGGTGTAGAATCGATGCATGGCGACGATTGGGCACCGGGCAGGTACGCAGCTCCTCGCATTCCTCGCCTTCATCGCACTCCTCGCATTCCTCACGCTGACCTTCAAGCACATTTCCTATCCGCTTCTTTGGCACGACGAGGGCGATACGGCGATGTTCGCGACGCGGGTACTCGAATTCGGCTACCCGAAAGTTCACGGCGAGAAGAACGTCGTGTACGGATTGAAGCCGCGACGATCAGCCGATGGCGCTCTCGATCTTCGCACCTCCGACGGACTGGATGCCTACACGGGCGCGCCCTGGGCCTACTACTATTTTGGGGCGATCGGTGCGGCTCTGGCCAACGGCACCGATGATCTCTACGCCAAGACCGCACGCCTGCGGTTACCCTTTGCGCTCATCGGAGTCGTGGGCCTCACGCTCCTACTGTGGGGAGTGCTCGAGGTCGTGAGTTCGCGCCCGAGCCGGCGCCTGGCCTTTGCCGCGGCCTATTGGATGCTCGCTGCCTACTCGGTATCCCTGATCCTGCACCTGCGAGAGGCGCGCTACTACGGCCTGATCGTCTTCCTTTCCTGCGCACTGCTCGTGGTCTTCTTGCGGCATCACGTGACGAATAGGCTCTCCTACACGGGCTATTGCGTCCTCATGACGGGGCTCCTGTTCCTGACCTTCAATACCCTCTATCCCGTCTATGCGGTCTTCCTGGCTGCATTCGCGTTGAGCCTCGGCTGGAACGCGCTGCGCGGCTCCGGAACGAGGCGTGCGCGCGTGCGCGCCCTGCTCGTGGGCGCGGTTCCGCTCTTGGCTTCGCTTGCGCTCACGCTGCCGCTGCTCGGATTCTTCGACTTCCTGGGGCAGACTCGGGGCTGGATGGAGGCCTGGCAGTCGTCGTTGTCGGGCTATCTGGCGAATCTGGGAATCGTCGCGCTCAATCTGGCTCGTTACGAATTCCTGGTAGCGGCGCTCGTGCTGCGGCTGGTAGTGGCACTGGGGGACGACGGGTCCGACGACTCGACTACCGGAGTGCGTCGGCGGATCGCCGCCTTCCTGCTCCTCTTCTGCGCCTGCTACGTGCTCTTGGTCGCCATCACGCCATTCATCTGGGAGCGCTACTTCATCGCACTCAGTCCGGCGATCACTGTGATGCTGCTCCTCGATGCGTGGACGTTCGTCGGTCGTCTTCGAGCGGACCCTTCATCTCATCGAAAAGTGCTCGCGTGCGTCACGGTCGTAATCTGCTTCGCCGCCAACGTCGTCCTGCGGATTCCGGACTTGCGCGGACGATTGTTCGAGATCACGCATCGTTACGAGGGGCCTCTCGACTATATCATTCCGTATCTGGATGAAAGCTACCCGAATACGGAAGAACTCGTGATCGCCACCAACTACGAGGATCCCGTCTTGATGTATTACCTCGGCAGCCGAGTGACGGTCGGCTACTACGGCGCCAATCTGCCCGAAGACCTCACTCTCCAGCCGCACGTGATCGTGTTTCGCCCCTGGCGAAACCAGCGCCACGCGCTCGAGGCCCTGAAGAGCCGCGGCCGCTACGAGGCGCGCGTCTTTCCAATCCGTTCCGCGATGACGAACAACATGCCCGGGCTCTCTCCGCGCAGTCCCGGAGGCATCGTGCACCGTTTCGAGACGCAACATGCGGAGTCCGGTCCCCGGGTCACTGTTTTCGAGCGGCTCCCGTAACGGTTTCGCGAAGCGTGCGTCCTCGGCCGAGGACGCCGTCTCGATTCTGCTTTGCTTTGGGTTCCCGGTCTCGACGATGAACACCTGCGTCGCCGATCTCACTTCGGTAGCGCGAGGTCAGCGGCTGCCGACAGAAGCTGGCACCTACTCCGAGCTTGCAACCGCGTCTCGCCGTCGGCGTAGTCGCGAGGTCGCAGCGACTTCATTCGAATTCGCGGTTCCTCCGCCCGCAAAGCTGATAACCCGTCAGATCTTCGCTATGCGTCTTTGTCTCCCTCCCGCGGCTAGAATGCCCGGGTCGGCCGCGCACGCACCTCCAGGAGATTGCCGTGGAGTTCGACTGGTCTGCCGAAGAACGCGAGTATCGCGAGGATCTGCGGGCCTTTCTTGCCGAGACACTGCCCGAGAACTGGAGCGAGGTCTCGAAGGACGGCCCGGGCAGTGATGCGCAGGCGGCCTATTCGTTGGAGTTCTGCGCAAAGCTCGCCGAGAAGGGCTGGCTGACGCAGAACTGGCCGGCGGAGTACGGCGGCTGCGACGCCTCCGCGTGGCGCCACGCGATCCTCGGTGAAGAGATGTGGCAGTGCGGCGAGCCGCGCGGCGCGCAGTACATGAACGTCAACTGGATCGGTCCGACGATCATGGAGTATGGGACCGACGAGCAGAAGGAGTTGCACCTGCCGCCGATCGCACGCGGCGAGGTGTTGTGGAGCCAGGGTTTTTCGGAGCCCGAGGCCGGCTCCGACCTGGTTTCGCTCCGCACCCTCGCGATCCGCGACGGCGACGACTACGTGGTGAACGGCAGCAAGATCTGGACCTCCTATGTCAACCATGCGCAGTACTGCTTTCTGCTGGTTCGCACCGATCCCGAGTCGAAGCGCCACAAGGGCATCTCGATTCTGCTCTGTCCGACCGATTTGCCGGGTATCGAGATTCGCGAGATCCCATCGGTGGTGGGCGATCGCTATTTCCACGAGGTGTTCTTCAGCGATGTCCGCGTTCCGGTAGCGAGCCGGCTCGGGCCCGAACACGAAGGCTGGAACGTGGTGGCTCACGCGCTCCAGTACGAGCGAGTCGGTGCGGCGCGCTACGCGCGCGCGGCGCTGACTCTCGACGAACTCGCACGCCGCGCGGCGGAGCTCGGGATCGCCGAAGATGAGGCGGTGCTCGAACGTTTCGGCGAGGCGCGCGCAGCCTGCGAGGCAGCGCGGATGCTCGCGTACCGCGTGATCGATCTGCGCAACCAGGGCAGTCCGCCGACGGCCGATACCAACGTCGCGCGCGTTGCGAACACGCTGGCGGAGCAGGCGGTCGCAGAGCTCGCGCTCGAGACCTTCGGACCGGACGCGCTCGAATACGGTTCGTTCGCGGATTCACATTTTCGGCTCGCAATGACCGCGGGCGTCGCGGTCGGGGCGACCGAGATCAATCTGAATCTGGTTGCGAACCGATTCCTCGGGCTGCCTCGGGAGTAGCGCGGTGGATTTCGAGCTGAACGAGGACCAGCGGGCCATCACCGACGCGATCACATCGCTTCTCGTGCGGCACGCGGGCGCGAAACGCGCGGTCGAGCTGGGGCCCAAGGGCGGCTACGACGACGAACTCGCAGCCGCGCTGGCCGACGCGGGCTGCTTCGACATCGCGGCCGGGGAAGAGACGGGCGCGCTCGAGGCCGTGCTCGTCGTCGAGGCGATCGCGCGCGCCGCCGGTGTCGTGAGTGCGGGCGCCGAGGTGCTCGTCGCGCCGCTCGTCGCCGGGCGCGCGCTGCCTGGCCCGGTCGCGCTCGCGATCGCGGGCGAGCGCGCGCCGATCCGCTTCGGCGCGCACGCGCGCACATTGCTGCTTTCCGACGGCGACGAGGCGCGGATCGTCGAAGTCGGCATAGGCGCAGCGTCGCCCGTGAAATCGAATTTCGGCTACCCGATGGGGCGGGTCGAACTTCCGGCCGGTGCGGGGGAATCGCTCGGCCCGGGCTCGGGGCCGCGGCTGCGCAATTGGTGGCGCCTGGCGCTCGCAGCCGAAGCAGTCGGCGCGATGGGAGCCGCGCTCGACGTGACGATCGACTACGTCGAAGGTCGCCGGCAGTTCGGCCGCGCGATCGGCTCGTTCCAGGCCGTGCAACATCGCCTGGCCCAATGCGCTGTGGCGAAGGAGGGCAGCCGCTGGCTCACCTACGAGGCCGCGCATCATGGCGCGCCCGCAGAACGCGCGGCGACTGCGGCTGCGCACGCGACCGCGTCGGCGCGGCTGGTCTTCAACGAGACGCATCAGTTCACGGGCGCGATGGGCTTCACGCGCGAGCACGACCTGCACGTCTGGAGCATGCGCTTGTGGGCGCTGCGGCTCGAACTCGGCGGCGCCGCGGGGCAGCGGCGCGCTCTCGCCCGCGCGCGTTGGCTGGGCGGGTCGTGAGTATCGACCTCGGCTTCGACGACGGCCAGCAGGCGGTCTTCGACAGCCTCTCCCAGTTCTGCGCCGAGCGCTGCGGCGAGGAGGTCGTGAAGTCGCTCGCAGGGGACTTCCCGGATTCACTCTGGCAGGAGCTCGCCGAACTCGGCGTGCTCGCTCTCGCGACAGCCGAGGGGGACGGCGGTGCACTGGAGGCGGTGGCGGCTTGCGAGGCGCTCGGTCGCGCGGTCTTTCCGGGGCCGATCGTGGCGACCTTCCTCGCCACTCAGGTGTTGCCGGCGGCGGATCGCGCAGCGGTCGCGGAAGGCAGGGTGGTCGTGGCGGTCGGGTCGCCGCCGCTCTGGCCGTGGGCGCCGCTGGCCGGGATCTTCATCGAAGTCGCGGACGGTCACGCGTGGCGCTGCGCTCCGCGTGGCGAGGTCGTGGCGGTCGGGACACTCGGTGGAGAGCCGTGGGGGCGCGCTCGGGTCGAGCGCGAGGCCGACCTCGGCCCGGTCGATCGAGCGCTTTCGCTCTACGAACTCACGTTGGCCGCCTACCTCGCGGCCGCGGGAACGCAGCTCGTCGAGATCACCGCGGATCACGTCCGCACCCGCAAGCAGTTCGGCAAGACGCTGGGCGAATTCCAGGCGGTCGCGCATCCGCTCGCGGATTGCTCGATGGCGCTCGGGGCTGCGGCCGGGCTCGCCCGTGCAGCAGGCTTTCACTTCGACGCGCAGGCCGAACACACGCGCGCTGCTGCGGCCGCGGCGCGCCTGTCCGCCTGCCGCGCCGCGGTCGAGGCCGCGCAGGTCTGCCACCAGCTCTTCGGTGCACTGGGCATCACACTCGAGGGCCCGGTCTTCCACATCTCGCGGCGTATTCGTCAGCTGGCGTCGCAACCGCCGGACGACGCTTCGGCGCGGGCCGAAGTGATCGGCGGCTTCGGATTGTGAAGGAGGGGAAGTGTGAGCGAGGGTGATGCGATCGATCTGACGGGGCCGCTCCACGGCGTGTCGTACGAGAAGAACGACGGGATTGCGGTCATCACGCTGAATCGACCCGATCGCGGCAATTCTCTTGCGCCGTCGATGATGGCGGTGGTGAAGGCGATCTGGGAGGACGTGCGCGACGACCCCGACGTTCGGGTGGCGATCGTGACCGCCGCGGGTGAGAAGCACTTCTGCACCGGGATGGATGTCGCCGAGGCCGAAGGCGACGACTCCGATGCAGTGTTCGTCGACCGGCCGCTCGCCGAGTCCGTCCACTGGTCGCCGCACCAGAACCAGGTGTGGAAGCCCGTGATCTGCGCGGTCAATGGATTGTGCGTCGGTGGCGGGCTGCACTTCGTCGTCGATTCCGACATCGTGATCGCGTCCGAGAACGCCAAGTTCATGGATACTCACGTAAACGTCGGCATGGTGGGAGCGATCGAGAACATCGGTCTCGCGAAGCGCCTTCCGCTCGGCGCAGCGCTGCGAATGACGCTGATGGGTCGTCATTATCGTATGCCCGCGCAACGCGCCTACGCGCTCGGGCTGGTCGACGAACTCGTGCCGACCGCCGCGGAGCTACTGCCGGCCGCGGTCGAGATGGCTCGCTTGATCGCGCAGAACTCGCCGCAGGCGCTGTCGCTCTCGAAGCAGGCCGTCTGGTCGTCGCTCGAGAGCGGCTATCGCGATTCGCTCGAGCAGGGCTGGGCGCTGCTGCGAAGTCATTGGAAGCACCCGGACTTCCTCGAGGGACCCCGCGCGTTCGGCGAGAAGCGTGAGCCGGCATGGAACCCGGACCCGGCCGCTCGCGTCAAGGGTGGATCATGAACGTCGACTTCTCGCGCGAGGAGGAGACATTCCGTGCCGAGGTCGTCGATTTCCTGTCGGACTACCGCGATCTCGACGCGTTCTTCCTCCAGGGGCATAAATGGGAGCGCGTGAAGGCATTGTTCGCGGCGATGGGCGAGCGCGGTTGGCTCTCACTCGGGTGGCCGAAAGCGGCCGGTGGCTCCGGTCTGCCGATTACGTACGAGTACATTCTCTGGGACGAGGTCGCCTACGCGCGTGCGGCGCGCAATCCGCTCGCGTCCGGAATCGTCGCAAAGACGATCGCGCGCTACGGATCCGCCGAGCAGATCGAGCGCTGGCTCCCGCCGATCCGCGCGGGCGAGCTGCACTTTTCGCTCGGTTATTCGGAACCGGAGGCAGGCTCGGATCTCGCCAGCGTGCGCTGCCGCGCCGAACGCGACGGTGACCGCTACATCGTCAACGGCCAGAAGTGCTGGCAATCGTACGCGCAGGACGCGGACCAGCTGTGGCTGCTGTGCCGGACCGGGACGCAGGAGAGCCGCGGCCGCGGCCTGACGCTGCTGATCGTCGATCTCGCGGCCGAGGGCGTTCGCGTGAACCCGCTCCCGACCCTCGATGGGGACCAGCTGAACGAGGTTTTTCTCGACGCCGTCGAGGTACCGATTGCGAACCGGATCGGAGCCGAGAACGGCGCCTGGGCGATCATGGGCGAGGCACTCGCGGACGAGCGCCACATCCAATTTCCACCGAAACGGGTTCGTCGCGACCTCGAGGAGGTGATCGAGTGGGCCCGCGCGCGAGGCCTCGAGGGTGATGCGCGGGTCCGCCGCGTGCTATCCGACCTCGCGGTCCAGGTGCTCGAGGTCGAAATGCACGGCCTGCGTGTGCTCGATGCGATGCAGCACGGCCGACCCGGCGTCGTCGAAGCGGCGGCCAACAAGGTCGTGCACACGATCGTCTGCCAGAACATCGCCCGCGCGGCCGTCGAGTTCGGCGGCCCCGAAGCGCTCGTTGACGGCGAGCGAACCGAGTTACTGTGGCGTCAGAGCATCTGGGAGACCATCGGTGGCGGTACGTCGGAGGTCATGCGCGGCGTCGTCGCCAAACAGGGCCTGCGCCTGTCGGGGCGTACCTGATCAGGCGCCCGCGCGTGCCGATTTCGCTGTGTCGTTCAGCGGGAACCGAATGCGGCCCTGCGGGGTCGAACGAAAAGCCATTCCCATACACTGTTACGGGAGAACCATGAAGGCGTGCAATCTCACGATCGTCGGTTTGTTGGGCCTCGCACTGTTCGCGCAGACAGCGGCCGCGCGGGATCCCTGGGAGGGGCAACCGGTTTACGGGCACGAGTTGATGACCCGAGCCGAGATCGACGCATACCGCAACACGATGAAGGCGTTCGAGACCCGCGATGAGAAGGTGGCTTTCTGGCTCGCCGAAATCGAGCGCATGCAACAACGCGCGCTCGAATGGGGCGTGGGGCTCCCGGACCCGCCGAGGTTGCGCGACCCCGACCGAAAGCGCGAGGTGAGGAAGGACAAGGAGCCCTATTTCATCGACATCATGACGGACGAAGAGATCGAGCACTATTACGCCAGGTTGCGCGAGATGGAGTGGGGCCCGGAGCGGCGCGCTTTCAAGGCGGACCACATCATGCGTATGCGCGCGCGCGGTTTCGCGCGCGGCCTCAGCGTTCCCGGGACCCATGACTGGGACTACGTGTTCGAGAAGGGGGTTCGCCCCCCTGACGTAATTCCGTAGGAGCTGGAAACCCGTGGTGTTTCCCGCGACGCGGAAGCTTTGGCCGCAACGCGGCCAAAGCGCAGCGGCGGGCATTTCTCGGCATCGGCGTCGAGACCTCGGGCACGCCGGGTGGGTCGGAAGACGCTTGCATCAGCTTGCCGGCCGAATTTGCTGGGCTTTCTACATACCAGCGAGTATGTGGGCGGGATGGAGAGTGGGCGAGGATCGGCGTGCACGGCGATGGCTCGGAAGTCGCGCAAGTACGCGATGGCGCAGACCCGTGAGGCGCTGATTCAGCTCTTGAAGCCCCGCTGAGGCGGTTGCGCAGGCGGAATCATTTCTTCTGCCAGCCCTCGCCGGACCGCCTCACGTAGTGGCCGGGCTGGGTCTTGGCGATGTTCCGATCGCCCGCGAGCGCTGCGACAGCGGTAATCGAGGTCCCGTTCTTCTTCGCGATCGACGCGTAGCCTTCCCGACGCTTCGCATTGACGCTCTCGACCAGGGCCTTTGCGGACGCCGGCGCGCTGCTGTCGACGATTCCG
>CAXMSF010000045.1:0-4234 GCA_964196055.1 uncultured Gammaproteobacteria bacterium
GTCGAAGCCGAGCGCGCGCTCGCAGTCCGCCGTGGCGGCGACGCGCGCGGCGCCCACGACCCCACCCGCCGGGCCCGACAAGAGCGCATTCGGCCCGCGGAAGCGCACGGCCTCGGTCAGGCCGCCGCTGCTCTGCATGAAACGCAGGGGCGAAGCCGGCAGCGCCTCGGCGAGCGCGTCGACGTGGGCTTGGAGCATGGGGGTGAGGTAAGCGTCGACCACGGTGGTCTCGCCGCGCGCGAGCAGACCGAGCTCGCCCGAGACTTCGTGCGAAACGCTGACGTGCGCGAAGCCGAGCGCGGCCGCGAGGTCGCGAACGCGGCGCTCGAAGTCGGGATGCGCGTAGGCGTGGATGAGGTTGATTGCCACGGAGTTTATGCCCGACGCGCGCGCATCGCTGAGCGCGGCATGAACCGCGGCGGCGTCGAAGTCCTCCACCACAGCGCCGTCGACCGCGACGCGGCCCGGCAGCTCGACCACGCGGCGCGGCAGCGGCTCGGGCTTGCGCACCGCGAGGTCGAAGAGCTCGGGCCGCTCCTGGGTGCCGATTTCGAGCACGTCGCCGAGGCCGCGGTTCGCGACCAGCAGCACGTCGGCGCCGCGGCGCTCGAGCAGCGCGTTGGTGGCGACCGTGGTGCCGATCCGCACCCGGCAGGCGGGCAAGGCGGCGCCCGCTTCGAGTGCGCCCGCGCGTTCGAGGATCGTGCGGATGCCCTCGATCGCGGCGGTGTCGGACGACAACGGCTTGGCGATATGGAGCGCGCCGTCGGGTGCGACACCGATGCAATCGGTGAAGGTGCCCCCGCGGTCGATCGCGAAATCCCAGGTCACGCGGCGCTCCCGGCTCCGGATCGCGGCCACCGTCCGGCGCGACCCGCGAAGCATATCACTCGCCCGAACGACTCCGCGTGAGGAGTCGCGCGACCCGCCCGACAGCGGCTCGCATCTCCGCGTCGCCGAACAGCGGGAGTGCGGCGGCGGCGACCGCGAGGTACGCAACGCCGCCGAGCGAGAGCTGCAGCAGCGGCCCCGACTCGGCCGCGAGCACGAGCAGCACCGCACGAGCCGCCGCCCCGGCCAACGCGGCGATCGCCGCGCCGCGCGCAGCCGTGGCGAGGAGTGCACCGAGCGCAGGTGCGCCGTGCAGCCAGCGCGCGAATGCGAGCGTCACCACGGCGCTCGCCGTCATCCCGATCACACCCGCGGCCGCGATCCCGGGCGCGCCATACTGCTTGCCGAGTGCGAGATAGAGCGGAATGGCGGCGAGCGCGACAGCACTCCCGATCAACATCGGGCGCCAGGTGTCCTTGCGCGCGAAGAAGGGCCGCACCGCGATCTGCTGCACGATCCACGCGGGCACCGCGAGCGAGAAGATCTGCAGCAGCCGCGCGACATTCGCGGTGTCGTCCGCGCCGAACGCGCCGCGCTGGTAGACCAGCGCGACCACCGGCTCCGCCAGCGCCCAGAAGGCCGCGGCCGCGAGCAGCGACAGCCCGAGGCTCGCCGTTACCGTGGTCTGCACGAGGCGGTCGAGCTCGGGCTTGCGTCCGTCCGCCCAGAGCTTCGAGAGCGTCGGCAGCGCCGCGGTCGCGACCGCCTGGCCCACGACCGCGACGGGGAGCTGCATCAGCCGCCGCGCGAGCCCGAGCTGCGCTACCACGCCCGCGGAAATCAACGCGCCGAACCACTTGTCATACCACTCGTCGACCGTGAGCAGGCTGACACCGAGCATCAGCGGCGCCGCGATCACGAGGTAGCTCAGAAACTCGCGCTCCCAGGGTGCCACGCGCAGGCCGAGTGCTACGTCGCGGCGCCGCCACGCATCCCAGAGCGGCACCAGGAACGGCCCGATCGCGGCGCCCGCGAGCGCGCCCCAGGCGAAGCCCTCGGGCCCGAGCGTCGAGCCGAACGCGCCACCGCCCGCAATGATGCCCGCGTTGTAGATCAGCGGCGCGAGTGCCTGCGTACCGAACGAGCCGCGCGCCATCAGCGCCGCACGCAGGATCCCGCCCGCGACGAAGAAGATCTGCGCGGGCAGCAGGATCCGCGTGAGCCGGACCGTGAGCGCCTGGATCTCGGGCTCGAAGCGCGGAAACTGCAGCGCCACCAGGGCCTCGGCCTGCCACCACATGCCGAGCGTGGCGAGCACCGCGATCACCGTCATGCTGCCGAGCACGTTCGCGAGCAGCCGCGCGGCGGCGTCCTCGCCCTGCTGCGAGCGCGCGCGGGTGTAGAACGGCACGAATGCAATCGACAGCGCGCCGCCCGCGAGGAAGTGGTTGAGCATGTCGGGAATCTGGAAGGCCGCGTAGTAGGCGTCGAGCTCGGTCGAGGTGCCGAGCTGGTAGGCGAGCACCATCTCGCGCACGAAGCCGAGTGCACGCGACAGCAGCACGCTCGCGGCCAGCAGCAACGCCGCCCCTGCGAAGCGCGTCCCCTCAGTCCGGCCCGCGCCCCCCTGCCCGGCTTCCTCGCTCACCCCTCCCCCCTCAGCCGGAGCTTACTTCGGATTGCGCTCGCGCCAGATGCGACCGTCGTAGCTCTCCACCACCACGTCGTCGCCGTCGCGTCCGCGCAGATACGGGTGGTCGAGCGGGACCTTGCCGTAGGGAGTGTCGAGCACGTACTGCGGGATCGCGAAGCCGCTGGTGCGACCTCGCAGCTCGCGGAAGATCTCGACGCCGCGCTCGATCGGCACCCGGAAGTGCGCGGTGCCCTCGAGCAGCTGCGCCTGATAGCAGTAGTACGGTCGCACCCGCATTCGCACCAGGCCCTCGCACAGCTCCTTCATCACCGCGGTCGAGTCGTTCACGCCGCGCAGCAGCACGCTCTGGTTGCCGACCGGGATGCCCGCGCGCGTCAGCCGATCGCAGGCTTCCGCTGCATCGGCGGTGAGTTCGCGCGGATGGTTGAAGTGGGTGTTGAGCCAGATCGGGTGGTACTTCGCGAGCATCCGGCAGAGCGCGTCGGTCACCCGATACGGCAGCGTCACGGGCAGGCGACTGCCGAGCCGCACGATCTCGACGTGCGGGATCGCGCGCAGCTCGGCCAGCAGCCACTCGAGCCGATCGTCGGAATACACCAGCGGGTCGCCGCCCGTGAGCAGCACGTCGCGGATCTCCGGCGTAGCGCGGATCCAGTCGAGGGCCTCACTCAGCTCCCGCTTCTTCATCGTCCACTCTTCGTCGCCCAGCATGCGCTTGCGCAGGCAGTAGCGGCAGTAGAGCGCGCACTCGTTGTTCACACAGAAGGCGATGCGATCGGGGTATACGCGAATCACGTTCTTGACGGGCGAGTGCTCGACTTCGTCGAGCGGGTCGCGCAGCCCGTCCGGGTCGCCGAGTTCGGCGGTCGCGGGCACGACCTGGCGGCGAATCGGGCAAGCCGGGTCGGCCGGGTCCATCAGCGAGGCGTAGTAGGGCGTGATGACGAAGTGGAAGCGGTCGGCCAGCGCCGCGATGGCAGTCGCCTCGTCCGCCGTGGGGGGCAGCCAACGCGCGAGGTCGTCCGCAGTGCGGATGCGGTGGCGCATCTGCCAGCTCCAGTCGCGCCATTCCTCCGGCGGGGCCTGCGGGGCTCCGCTCGCCATCAGCCGAGCCCCAGCCGCGCGAGGCCGCCCGCGAGCACCTCGGCGAGCAGGTCTTCGAAGTCGCGACCCGCGAGTTCTGCGAGGATGCCGAAGGAACCCTCGGGCGCGAAGGTCGGCAGCGGGTTGATCTCGAGGAAATGCGGCACGCCGGCGTCGTCGAGCCGGAAGTCCGAGCGCGAGAAATCGCGGCACTCGAGCGCTCGGTGGACGCGAACCGCGAGGTCGGCGAGTTCCGTTTCGAGGGCGAAGTCGAGTGTGCCGGGCAGGCACGGCTCGGTCGCATCGCCCGCTGCCGCGTGCGGCTCGAGCGCGTGCAGGCCGATCCGCGTGGTCGGGTCGAGCGCGCGTTGCAGCACCGGCAGCACGCACGGCGGGTCGTCGCCGATCACCGTGACCGTGTACTCGGCTCCCGCGAAGAAGGTCTCGATCAGCGCGGGCTGGTCGTAGTCGCGCTGGATGCGCGCGACCTCGCGCGCGAGCGCGGCGCGGTCCTCGACCCGCGAACTCGCCCGGATGCCCTTCGCGGTCCCTTCCCAACGAGGTTTCACGAAGAGCGGGAACTGTCCGGGAAGCAACAACTTTTCGATGTCCTGCCCGAAGTGCGCCAAGGCCTGCTCGGGGACCGCCACGCCCGCAGCCTTGACG
>CAXMSF010000046.1:0-6290 GCA_964196055.1 uncultured Gammaproteobacteria bacterium
ATGGTAGAGGGAGATGTCCTCCGCCTCGTCCGCGGCTGCGACGTTGTCGCGCACGATCACGTGCACGGGCCGGCTCGAGCGCAGTAGCTGTGAAAGCGAGTCCTGAGCGCGGCGCCGCAGGCGGCGGCCGGTCGTCACCACTGTGACGGCCGGCAGCAGCGCCAACTCATCGGTACTGAAGGCCTCCCAATCGAGGCCGGCCAGCATCTCGTCGTGTAGCTCGGGGCGGTAGCTTCGCTCGACCTCCAGCCGCGCCAGGCGCACCGCGCGGAAAAGCGGCGCCATGGAGTGCGCGACACCGTCGAAGGTCCCGACTGCGGCGGCGAGCGGGACCGGGTGCTCGATCGGCGGCTCCCCGGGGACGTTGAAGTCGACGCCCGGCGGCCGCAAGAAGACGGCGTGCGGAATCGGATTCGCGCGCCCGAGATGGCCTTCGATGATTGCGAGCGCCTCGCTCAAGCTCCGGCGGTGTCTTTCGTCGAGCGCCACCGCGCTCGGGTCGGCCGGGAGGGCCTGCGCGAGGGCGTCCGTGTCGAGCATCTGGGTGGCGCCGCCACCGAACTCCGATGCCAGGGCCCGCGAGGTGTTCCCGGCGTCCAAGCTCATACGGTCGAGCTGTAGCCGGTCGATCAGCACCTCGCGCAGCTCGCCGAGTTCCTCCGCGAAGCGTCGCTCGAGCGGCGCACGCGTCGCCGCGAGCACTTCCAGATACACACGCAGCGGCGTGTCGGGGCGCAGATCGAATACCCGACCGCCGTCGGGGAGCGCGTCGCGCAACGCCCGGAGATCCTTGTGCAACGCGGTCGCCGCTTCACCGGAGAGCCCGAGTTCGGCCGCGAGCTCGTCGCCGACATCGGCCAGCAAGCGGTCGAGGGGCGTGCCGGGCGTGCTTTGCGCCAGTGCGCGCGCCGCAATCAGCGCGAGCGGCGCGAGATTGTCCGCCAGTGCGCCGCCTTGCAAGCCACTGGTCGCGAGGGCCGCGGCCAGCACATCGCGCAGCCCGCCCGCCACGATCGGCGGCGTCGCATCGGCGTCAGGCATCAGCACGAAGGGATGCATGGCGTTCTCGCGCACGTCGTCCGCGAGCGTCGCGAGCAAGGCCGGCCGCACGCCGCGCAGCGGCGCATGCCCGACATTCGCCGCACCCGCGCGGTGGAAGCGCCGCAGCCAGTTCGCCCAGGTCTCGCGCGCGGTCGGGTCGTCGATCGCCTCGGGCATGCGCGGCAGCTGCGAGGTGGCGCGGAAGTCCAGCTCCGGCGTCGGCGGAGCGGCTGCGAGATCGGAGGCGGCGACTCTGTGGATCATCGCGTCGCTCGGCTCCAGCGCGACTTCATCGGGGGCTTCTGGGTGCGCCATCACCGCATGTGCCGCGGCGGCCAGCAGGCGCGCCGCCATGCGATCCTCGGCGCCGGGCACCGGCGCTTCGCCGGCGCTGGCGGAAGCCACCCAGTAGACCGGGTGTTCGCGCTCGAGCAGCGCTGCGCGCGCTTCGGCCGAGAGGTCATGCATGAACTCCCCCGACGAAGCAGCGTCGGACAGCACGACCACGGCGCTCCCCGGCCGCAGCAGCGCCAGCCCGGCCGCTTCGATCGCCGCGGGTCGTGCCGCGATCAGCAGATCCTGCGCGGTCCCCGCGACACCGCCGCCACTCCACGCGAGCATCGCCGCACCGCCATGGTGCCGCACGCGCCGCCCGAGGCGCAGCGTCCCATCCGCCGCCAGCAGCGCCAACACCCGCCGCGCCGTGGCTTCACCCCAGGGCGCATCGGGTGCGATCACGAGGCGGTGCGCGAGCGGCTCTTCCTCGCGTGCCACGAGCTGCGGGACGTCGAATCCACAGGCGGGCAGGACTTCGGCGAGCGATTCGATCAGCTCGTTCGCTCCCGCGGCCGCGACCCCACGCACCTCCACCTTCTCGCCCGCGGCGGCACGCACCGCGGCGAGTAGCGCGTGCACCGCTTCATCGGGCGGGCAGACGGCGACCGCGAGGCGTGCGCCGGCCAGAGCATTCCGCGCCATCTCCGTCGGGAAGGGGCGCACGAGTCGCACGATTGCGGCCCGAGCCGGTACGCCCGCTTCGGCGAGCGCCCGCAGCGCGGCGCGCGCGGCGACGGCGCCCTCGCCCGCGGCGACCAACACGAGGTCGGCGTCCGCGTCGCCTTCGGTCATGATCGGCGCCGCCGGGCGCCCCGTACAGGCGCCCGCTTCCGCCAACGCCTCGCGGGCCAGTTCGGCGACCCGATCGGGATCGGTGGGCATTTCCGGCGAGGCATCGCAGTCTGCGAGCCGCTTCGCGCTGTCTTCCCCGTCGGGGAGATGCACCAGTGCCAGGTCGTCCGCGAGCTTCGGGGAGAGGGAGCACAGACCGGGCCGACCCAGGCGCTGACTCAGCAGATGGGCGGCGAGACAGTCGTCGACGGCTTGCTGGGCGGAGGTCGCTGCGAACTCGAAGGCACCGCCGCCGATGCTCCCGAGCGCATCCGTGACGTGGTGCACGCACGAGACCGTTCCGCGAGTGAACTGGCCCGCCGGCGCGGCAACGGCGCCCGACGCCACACTGGCCGCGCGCACACCTGCCAGCGCCAGCCCCTCGGCCATCGCGGGATCGCGGGTGACGGAGCCGCCGACGAGAATTCGCTCGGCGCGCGCGACGGCCTCGGCGCCACTGAAGACTGCCGGTTTCGCGGCGGTGGCTGACTGGGACTGCTCCGAGCGTTGATCGCCCACGCAGCATCTCCTTCCGGGATCAGATCTGGTAGCGGTCGAGCTGGGTCTCGAGCGCTGCGAGCTTGGCGTCACGGGTGGTCGCGATGCCCTCGGCCGTGAACGCATCGTAGCGATCCGCCGCTTCGTTCCGGTAGAAGAGCCCGATGGCCGTGCCCTCTTCAGTGCCCGCGAGTTCGCGCGCCTCGGCAATGTCGGATGGGTCGTGCTCGCGCTGGTTCACGAACATCTTCTTGACAGCGTCGTCGATCTCGATGCCGTCGGGGTGCGTCATCAAGAGCAGCTTCGACTGGTCGCTCATCAGCGGATCGAACAGGCCCGGCTTGAAATGCGGACAACGCTGCAGGATCCGAACGAAGGCGAAGCCCGGGTGCCGGTGCGCGGCGGCGAGCGTGGCGTATAGATGGGCGGGGTTCCAGTCCACGGTCTGCGCGATGAACGACGCGTTGCTGATGCCCAGCGATGTCTGGATCGGATCGATCGGGTCGAGCATCCAGCCGCGCGGATGAGTGTTGGAACTCGAGCCCTTCTTCGAGGTCGGCGAGGTCTGGTTCTTGGTGAGGCCGTAGACGTTGTTGTCCAGCAGCATCACCACCATCTTCATGTTGTACCGGATGGCGTGGATCCAATGGGCCGTACCGATGGAGCAGCAGTCGCCGTCACCGGTCGCCACGAAGACGTGCAGATCGGGCCGCCGCGAGCGGACGCCACAGGCCACCGGCAGGGCGCGCCCGTGCAGACCGTGGAAACCGTAGGCGTTCATGTAGTGCGGGAAGCGGCTGGCGCAGCCGATCCCCGAGACGAACACGGTCTTCTCCGGCTTGAGCTGCTCGTCGCGGCACAAACGCTGCACGGCGGTGAGAACACCGTGGTCGCCGCAACCGGAACACCAGCGCGCCGCAGCGCCCTCGTAGTCGTCGAAGGTGTAATAGCGGGGAATCTCTTCGTCGATCCAGTCGGCCTTCAGTCCGTGCATCACTTCGCTCCAGCGAGGCGGCTGCGGATGGCCTCCTCAATCATCGTTGGCGGCAAGGGCTGGCCCGGCACGCGCGACCAGCAGTCCACGTCGACGAGCGTCGACGCCCGCAACAGCCAGGCCAGTTGCGAGTAGCGTCGCTCGCTGGCCGGGTCGCTCGACTCGATGGGGTCATCGCTGTAGTTGATTTCGACGGTCATCACGCGCTGATAGCGCTCGAAGATCTCGGCGAGACCCGGCTCGAGCGGCGACAGGAACCGCAGGCACAACGAACCGGCACGGTGGCCGTCGCGGCGGACGCGGTCGACCGCCTCTTCGATCGCGCCGCGGGTCGAGCCCCAGCCCACGACGAGCAGTTCGCCGTCTTCGTCGCCGTGAACATCCGGAGGCTTCAACGCGCTTTGTAGTACGGTGAACTTGCGGCTGCGCATGTCCATGCCGCGCTGGTTGATCGCCGACTCGTAGGCGATGTGGCTCTCTTCGTCGTGGGCCAGGCCCGTGAGAACGAAGTTGCCGCCCAGCTGCCCCGGAATGGGCCGGCGCGAGATGCCCGTCTCCGGGTCCCACCCATAGGCGGGAGCGCCTTCCTTCCAGGGCGACTGGTCGATCGGCGGCGACAGCCAGTCCTCGCTCACCTCCGGGCGTGGCAGGCAGGCCTGAGCCGTCGCGAGGGCAGCGTCCGAGAGCACGAAGACCGGTGTGCGGAAGCTCTCGGCGAGCTTGCGCGCCGTCACCATGAAATGAAAGCACTCTTCGTGGCTCGACGGTGCCATCACCACCTTCGGAGCGTCGCCGGGCTGCCCGAAGAGCGACGCCAGCAGGTCGCCCTGCTCGACCTTGGTGGGAAGTCCGGTGGCCGGGCCGCCACGCTGGACATCGACCACCACCAGCGGGACCTCCGCCATCACCGCCAGCCCGAGGAACTCCGTCTTCAGCGCCAGGCCGGGCCCCGACGTGATCGTAAGCGCGGTCTTACCGGCGAAGGACGCGCCGATCGCGAAGCCCACGGCCGCGATCTCGTCCTCGGCTTGGTGCACGATGCCGCCGGCGTGGTGGAAGTCGGCGGACAGGTAGTGCGAGGCCGAGGTCGCCGGCGTGATGGGGTACATGCTGCACACCTCCATGCCGGCCGCCATCGCGCCCAGCGCGATGGCCGCATTCCCGTTCATCACCACCATGTGTTCGCTGTGCGCTTCGCTGGGGATTTCGAAGCGCGTGTCGAAGTTCTCGATCGCCCACGCGTGGCCGGCGTCGAGCAGCTGGTGATTCAGCGCGATCACGGCGTCACCCTTGCGCTTGCGTTCGAAGATCAGCCGGATCTCGCGCTTCGCAATATCGAGGTCGCGGCCGTAGAGCGCACACAGCAGACCCACCACCCAGGTGTTCTTGCCGCGCTGTGGGGTGTCGGTGAGCTTGTTCGTCTCGGCGTGGATGGGAATCTCGCGGACGTCGTAGCCTGCCATCTGGAAATCATCGAGCGCCTTCTGGTAGGCCTCGCGGATCTTCGGGTCTTCGCTGGTCCGCCACTTGGCGTCGATCAGGAGGGCGGTGCCCGGGCGCAACGCATCCTGATCGATGCGGCTGTAGAGCACCTGCTCGTTGAAGGCCACGACCAGGTCGGCCTGGTCGCCCCCGTTGTTGATCGGCTTGGTTCCGAAGCGGATGCGAATACCGCTCGCGCCCGCGCGGGAGCGAGCGGGCGGCTCGATCTCGGCCGGGATGATCTCCACGGTCCACAGGCCGTTGCTCATCTTGGCGCAGACCGTGCCGAAGAGCTGGCCGGCCGTCTGGGCGCCCTCGCCCGAGTCGCTGACGATCTCGACGATCTGTTCTGGGATCGTCCGGATGGATACGTCGTTCGCATCGGCGACGGGCGCGTCGGCGATGTCTCCGGTGTCGTTACGTAGGCTGGAAACTCGAGACATAGTAGTCATCTCACTCGAATGATCATCGTTGATTCTGTGTCAGAGAGTGGGGATCTCATCCCGGTGCGTGGGCTCGGAACCCGTACGCATCACCCAAGTGGGACAAAACAGTACAATAATTGAGGCAAATCGCCCCGTAGAATGGGAAAGCGCGCGGCTGCTCGAGATCATCCCGAACCACCATTCTCGGAGTAGTAGGTGGCGGCGACCAAGCGCGATTCGATGCGTTCATGATGCCGGATCAGCTGCACGAAAGCCACCGCGCTCATCAGAATGTGGTCGTGACGCTGCTCCAGTACACCCGCGTCGCTCACGTCGTCCGCCTCCTGAAACTGTCGCTGGAGACCTTCGATGGCCTCCATGATCTCCTGGTGTTCATCGCGCAGGTACTTGAGTTGGGAATCGAAAACAGGGCGCAGGGTCGCTAGCTCGTCGAAGAGGCCGCCCGGCTTCTCCTCCTCGTCGAAATGCGCCTTCAGCAACTCCGGAAGCTCGTCCACGACGATGCGGATCTCACTCACTTCGTCGGACTTCTCCAGTACCTCGAGGTCACTCCGGATCTGCCGATGGGTGTCCACGATGCGCGAGACCATCGGGGTAATCGGATGCCGCGGCTCAGCCTTTTCTTGATCCATCGCCTGACTCCTCCTGCATGCGACAAACCC
>CAXMSF010000047.1:0-7368 GCA_964196055.1 uncultured Gammaproteobacteria bacterium
CCGTGTAGAGGGTCAGGCGTTGGTTGAGCACGCCGATTGCGATGAAGAAGCGAAAGAAGGGATTGTCGAGACGGACCGGAACCGGCTTCGAGGTGGCGAAGCGGATCGTCGCCAGCGGATTCCCCGGATTCTTCGGAATCGCCGAGAGAATCCGATCGGCGAGCTGCTCGCCGTGCACCTCGGCCCAGCGGAAGGTGCGCCGCACCGCCGCCGCGCTCGTCAGCGGATCGAGCACGTCGAGGTCGAGCGGGCCCTGCAGCACGCCCAGGTCACCGCTCACCCAGATTGCCGTGCCGCCGACGGCCTCTTCGATTTGCTCCCGGGCGTAGTTCGGGAAATCCGAAGTGATGAGTGTGTTGTTGCTGCCAAGGCTCTCGGGATGGCTGGCGAAGTTCACCAACGTCGCCAGGACGTCGCGGGGCGGCCCGCGTCGCGTCACCTGCATCACCGAGAGACGCGAGTCGACGATCCGCCCGTCGGTCTCGGGCGCGATCAGGTCGTCGTCCACGAGCACCTTCCCATCGGAAACGCCCTGCCCGTCGTCCTCGACATCGAGCCCGAGGCTCAAGCCGATCGAGTCGGTGGTGGCAAACTTGACACGAGCATCCTCGAGATTGGCCGCGGCCTCGTCGATGCATGACGCAACGGATGCGTTGACGAAGTCGAGATAGCCGAAGTCGATGCCGGAAGTCAGGGCATCGGGCCCCCAGATTCCGATCGTGTCGGGACCTTCGTGCTGATGCGTACTGTGAACGACCGCGAAGTCGATGGCCGAGGCCGGCGAGATGAGGGAGCGAATCGTATCGACCTCACCGTTCAAGTATCCCACGACATCGAGTGCGACGATCGCGATTCGCCCGCCTAGGCCCTCGAGGACGAGACCTCGCGCCCAGAGTCGATCGTTGTAGCCCGTCGCGGCGCGCCCGTCGCCGAAGCCCGCCATGAAGACCGGATCGGTATGATTCACGACCGCGGTTTCACCGAAGGCGGCCTCGTAGGCCGCGGCGAGGCCGGGACTGACGGGCGTGATGTCGCGCACGCACACTCCGGCTTTCAGGTCCGGACCCGCACAGACGTTGCCCATGAGGGCGACGCCCAGGATCGAGACAGTGACGGTCAGAAAGCGGACCCAACGTGTCGAAACAGAGAATCGGCGAGCCATGAACTCACCTCCCGAGAGTTGTGAGGGATTTACCCGACCGATCTCGGCGAGATCCCTCGGGGTGAACGCGCAACCGAACCGCATCCTATCAGGCGGATTCGGCCAATAACAAGCAATAACTTTGACTGTGATCAGCGCTCGTTCCCCGGGGAATCACCGCTGTGAACACATCGAAGCCGAGACCTTCCCCTGCAGGCTCGCTCGCTTCGCTTCACCCATCGCTCGCCTCGCTTGCTCCATGAATTAGTCATCTGTATAGTATTTTGGGTCAACTGACCAAACGTAGCAAGGAGCCCCGATTGCCTCGTTCAGCACGAGCCGCAATTTCCAACGACACGCCCGAACGAATCCTCCAGGCTGCGCTCGAAGCGTTTTCGCAGAAGGGCTTCGAGGGCGCGCGGACGCGGGACATCGCCGCGCGCGCGGGCGTAACGCTCGGACTCGTTCAATACCACTTCGGCACCAAGGATGAGTTGTGGAAGGCGGCGGTCGAGCGAGCATTCGAGGATTTCGAGAATGGACTCGATCGCGTGCTCTCGAATCCGAAAGCGGATGACGAGCGAGAGCTACTCGGGAAACTCATCCGCGCTCACGTGCGATTCGTAGCGGAGAACACCGCATTCATTCGAATCATGCATGATGAGGGAAAGCACCGAGGCCCACGAATGCGATGGCTGAGCGATCGCCACGTGAAGCCCCTCTTCAGCAAGATCACCGCGCTCATCGTTCGCGCGCAGGAGAACGGAGTCTTGCTCCCCGACGTCGATCCCGCTCACTTCGTCTACACACTGGTGGGCGCCGCCGGCATGATCTTTCACCAGGCTGAAGAGTGCAAGCGAGTCGCCGGATTCGATCCGAGTAATCCGAATGCAATCGCAGCGCACAGCCGCGCGGTCGAATGGCTCTTCCTCGGCCGCCCCCATGGAGTTCCGACATGATCAAAGTTCGAGACCTCGCCTATGTGCGATTTTCCGTGCCCGACCTCGCGGCCATGGAACGCTTCGCAGCCGACTTTGGACTCGCGCTCACCGCACGTGAGGGCGAGTCGCTCTATCACCGCGGCAGCGACCCGTCGCCCTACTGCCATGTCGCGGAGCTCGGCGAACCCGGCTTCCGTTGCCTTGCGTTCGAAGCCGCATCCGCTGACGACCTCGCTGCGGCAGCGAGGCTGGACGGCGCTTCGTCGGTCGAAACGATCGACGCACCGGGAGGCGGGCGGCGGGTCCGCCTCACGGACCCGGACGGCTTCGCGATCGAAGTGGTCCATGGCCGGGAAGGACTCCCTGCCCTGCCCGTTCCAACCGCAAGCGGCGTGAACCGCGGTAGCGATCGACGCCGCCTGGGCAGCGTCCACCGTCCGCCCGCCGGCCCGTCGAGCGTAAAGCGCCTCGGACACGCCGTCCTCAAAGTCGCCGACTTCCGACTCAGTCGAGCCTGGTACCAATCGAACTTCGGCTTTCTGTCGTCGGACGAAATCTACCTGGGAGCGCAGGACAACACCGTCTCGGCGTTCATGCGTTGCAATCGCGGAGATGAATACACCGACCATCACACGCTCGCTCTCGCGCAGCTGGGCGAGCCCGGGTTGGAGCATGCGGCCTTCGAGGTCGAGGACATCGACAGCCTCATGACAGGTCACGACCATCTCGGCAAGGCCGGGCACGAGCACCACGCGGGCGTCGGCCGCCATATATTGGGCAGTCAGATCTTCGACTACTGGCGGGATCCTTGGGGACATGTCGTCGAGCACTTCACCGACGGCGATCTGCTCGACGCAAACGATGAGCCCGAATCGAGCGGCCCGGAAGTCGCTCTCGGAACGCTCTGGGGCCAGCCGAATTCGCCGACCTGAATACCGACTTACACCCCCTTCCAGACTCGCAACGATGAGGAGGTTTCGATGAACCAGGAAAACAGACAATGGCTTCTCAAGAGCCGTCCAGTGGGCATGGTCAAGGAGAGTGACTTCGAACTCGTGTCGACGCCGATCCCGACTCCCGGGGAAGGCCAACTCCTGATCCGCAACCGAATCCTGGCCTTCGAACCGGCGATGCGCGGCTGGATCGACGACAAGCCCAACTACATCCCTCCGGTTCCGATCGGCGGCGTGATGCGCGGCTTCGCCGTCGGCGAAGTGATCGAATCGAATCTCGAAGGTTTTGCGAAGGGCGATCTCGTCACCGGCACGCTCGGCTGGCAGGAATACGCGGTCGGCGACGCAGGAGTTCGCGCGATACCCACCGGTGTCGACCCCGGCCTCGCGCTCTCGGCACTCGGCATGACGGGAGTCACGGCCTACTACGGCCTGCTCGAGGTCGGCCAGCCCAAGCAAGGCGACACCGTCGTCGTCTCAGGCGCTGCGGGAGCGACAGGGTCGGTGGTGGGCCAGATCGCGAAGCTGAAGGGCTGCCGCGTCATCGGCATAGCGGGCGGAGCCGAGAAGTGTGCCTGGCTCACCGACGAGGCCCATTTCGATGCGGCGATCGACTACAAGAGTGAGGATGTCGATGCACGGCTCGAGGCTCTCTGTCCCGACGGCATGAATATCTTCTTCGACAACGTCGGCGGGCCCATCCTCAATTCGGCGCTTGGGCGTCTGGCCCACGGGGCTCGCGTCGTGATCTGCGGCTCGATTTCGGGCTACAACGCAGAAGAGCGGCCGCCGGGGCCGGCCAACTACTACAACATCGTGCAGAAGCGGGCGCGCATGGAAGGATTCGTGATCCTGGACTATCTGGCGCACGCAGGCGAAGCGGTGGCCGAGCTGGTGAAGTGGGTCGGCGAAGGTCGAATCGCGTGGAAAGCCGACATTCAAAGTGGCTTCGAGAACGCACCCAACACGCTGCTGCGTCTCTATACCGGCTCGAACTTCGGAAAACAACTACTGGAAATCTGATATGCACTTCGACGTCGCGATCGCCGGCTATGGCCCCGTCGGTGCACTTGCGGCTCTCTCACTCGCCAACGCCGGCTTGCACGTGCTCGTTCTCGAGCGCTCGACCGACCCCACGGACCTTCCCCGCGCGGTGGGGCTCGACGGCGAGACACTTCGCGCCTTTCAGCGTCTCGGTCTCGGAGAAGAAGTCTCGAGTCTTTGCCAGCCGCCGCGGGATCCGAACGAGATTCGCTTCGTCAACTCGCGTCGCGAAGCCCTCTTTGGATTGGACATTCCAGTCGTCGGACCGAATGGCTGGTGCGACCTCCTCTTCTTCGACCAACCGGAGCTCGAAGCTGCCCTACGGCGCATCGTGGCAACGAACGATCGTATCGACGTTCGGCTGGGGCAGGAAGTCATCGCGATCAGCCAGGATGCCGATGGGGTCTGCGTGCGCAGCACCGCCACCGACGCGGCAAACGAAACGGAACACCGCGCCGCTTTCGCGATCGGCTGTGACGGCGCATCGAGCTTCGTGCGCCAAGCGATCGGGGTGGGCTGGCAGAGCCTCGGCTACGACCAGGATTGGCTCGTCGTCGACATCACTCAGGGCCCCGACGCAGATCTTCCTCTCGCGACGATGCAGATCTGCGACCCTGCGCGCCTTTCGAGTTACATCTGCGTCAAGGATCCGAATCGCCGCTGGGAGTTCCAGCTCCTCGACGGTGAATCCCGGGAGGAGATGCGATCACCGGGAAGGATTCGCGAGCTTCTCGATCCCTGGACCGCAGCCGAAAACTATGCGATCAGGCGATCGGCGGTCTATCAATTCCATGCCGCGACCGCCGACGCCTGGCGGGTGGGTCGCATCTTCCTCGCTGGCGATGCCGCCCATCAGACCCCGCCATTCCTCGGGCAGGGACTCAACGCGGGCTTCAGGGATGCCGTCAATCTGGGCTGGAAGATCCCTCTCGTCCTCGCGAGGGTGTGCGGCGAAGCACTGCTCGAGAGTTATGCGGCCGAGCGCGATGCCCACGCACGCGCGCTCGTCGACCGGGCCGTCAGCATCGGCAAACTCATGGAAACGCTCGCTGCTCGGGATGCCGGCCGGCCCGATCCCCATCCACCGGAATCGACCAAGATCAATGTGGGCGGACCGATCGTCCCGCCCATGCGCGGAGGCATCCTGATCCCCGAACAATCCCAGGGCGGGCAGCGAGTGGGCGAGCTACTTCGACAACCCAGCGTTCGCGACGGCGATGGCATGGAGCAGCGCCTCGACGAATTTCTCGGCAGCGGCTTCTGCCTCGTCGGTCGAAAGTCGGAAGACCTCGAGTTGAGCGCCGAGGCGGGTGCCGTATTCGCGCGCCTCGGAGGGCGATCCATCGCCCTCGCGGATCTCCAGATCGTCGAAGGCGAATGGGACGAGCTCTTCGACTCCCACCCGACAGCCGTGGTCCGTCCCGATCGCTACATCTTCGGCGTGGTCGACGAAGCCTGGAATCTGGATCGCCTGCTGATCGAGCTCGGCAGCAACTTGTGCCTCGTCGACTAGGCACCCTTCCACCCGATTCCCTGCTCGACCCACCTTGCTTCGGAACTGATGGAATCAGAACGTGAACTACGCGTTAGCCGGCCGCTTCCTCACGAATGCGTCTTGCGACGTCGTCGCCGGTCGGAGGCGGCGACGACGTCGCAATCCACCGCTCGGGTAGGGCTTCAGAACGTGCTTCTTCCACCACCCGATCACGCCGAGCTTCCAGAGGATCCAGCCCACATAACCCGGCGAGTGGCCGAAATCCATGTTGCGCAGGTGGTCCGTGCCTCGCCGCATGAAATACAGCATGCGCATCGTTTGATTCAGCTTCGGATAATGCTTCTGCGCTTCGTGAAACGGGCGTGCTTTCCGGATCCACCACTCGAACAGAAGGCGCGGTGGACGCAGGATCGCCATCAGGTACACGAGGGCGTTGGCCAGTGTCGGCGCCAAACCGAAATAGCCTTCCGCCATGTCCCCCGGTCGAATTGCCAGCTCTTCGAATTGCGCGGCCATGTCGGTGTTGGGCATGACGCGGAGTGAAAATAGGTTGAGGGTGAATGGCCGAGACATCTCGAAGAGCAGGCGCAGCGTCGCGTCGATGTCTTCCTTGGTCTCGATCGGGTTGTCCACAATGATGTCGTAGGCCGGGGGAATCATGTACGGGGTGTATCTGCCGATCACTTCGGTCGCCGCCATTACCTTCTCCAGCGGGCTGGGGCGCCGGTAGAATTCGAGGATGCGGGCGCTTCCCGACTGGATCCCCATGCGAACACGGTTCATCCCGGCGTCGACGAGAATGTCGAATTTCTCGTCGCGGACATAGTTCGGAATCACCCCGAAGACACAGAAGGGGATGCCGACGCGCTCTTTGTAGGCATCGGCGAAATCGCGCAACACGGGCCGCGGAAGTGCCATGAAGCTGTCGTCGTGGAAGAGCACCGAATTCAGGTGGGGGTGGATCTTCACCGCCCGTTCGAGTTCGGACATCATCGCGTCCACCGTCAAATGGCGGAGCTTGCGGTATTTTGGATCGTTCAGGATGAACTTGGTGTTCCCGCAATAGGTACATCGGAATGGGCAACCGATCGACCAGATCGTGTTGTAACCAAGGTTGTTGAACGTCAGGTATTCGCGCAGCCCGACCGTCGTGAATCCGCGTTCCGGCGTGAAGAGCCTCTCTTCGCCACTCGCGTACTCGAGCGTCGGCTGTGCGGACATCTCTTCGCCGGTCATCAGTGGTAGGAAGCCGTTCTTGATCACTTCGCCGTCGCGACGGAACCAGAAATTGCGCGTGTCGGTGAAGTCGCGACCGGCGGCAAAATTCTCGAAGAACTCCTGGAATGCGATTTCTCCCTCCCCGGTACAAATCGCATCCGCGAAACCGACTGCATCCTCGGGAACGATGATCGGGTGAACGCCGCCCCAGACAACGTAGGCGTGTGGATTGATGTCGCGAACTTCCGCGATGATGGCCTTTACGAAATCGGCGTAGTCGCTCATCGAGGAGAAGGCCACGATCTCGGCGTGAGCGATCTCTTCCGCCACAGCCCGGGCGTGGAACCGAGCATCTCTATCGTGCTCCGTTGCCGTGATCCGCTTCCACATCGAGCGGCGACTCAGCGGAACGTAATAGGTGTGCGTGTCGGGATGAATCGACTTGACGAGAGCCGTCATCTTGCGAAACCCGAGCGCGATGAGCCCGTCTTCGACGCAGACCAGATTGATTCTCATCACAGCGTCCGGGCGAACCGCGCGATGCCCCCGTGTCCAGCGCGGCGCCTCTCTCCTTCC
>CAXMSF010000048.1:0-5314 GCA_964196055.1 uncultured Gammaproteobacteria bacterium
CTCGAGCAGCCCTTCGCAAATCGCCATCGTGGGCTCGTTCTCGCCGATCGTCACGGGGACGATCTGCGTCGTGCTGGGCGCGGTCGAGATGCCGTGCTGCGCGAGTCCCCGGCGCAGCTCGCGCGCGTTTCGATCGAGCGATTCGCGGCGCCAGGGCTCGCGTTCGGCGACGCGAAGCGCCGCGCTCGCGGCGGCGACCTGCGGTGGTGCGAGCGCGCAGGTGAAGATGAAGCTGCGCGCCGTATTGATGAGCAAGTCCCGCAGCGCGTGGCTGCCCGCGACGAAAGCGCCGAAGGAACCGAGTGATTTGCCGAGGGTTCCGACGCGGATGTCGATGTCGTCCGAGACACCGCAGAGAGCCGCGGTGCCGCGACCGCCCGGGCCCACCACCGCGGTTCCATGCGCGTCGTCGAGCAACACCATGGCGCCCCAGCGCTTTGCGAGCGGGACCATTTCGGCCAGCGGAGCGACGTCGCCGTCCATGCTGTAGACACCGTCGACCGCGAGCAGCACGCGCCGATCGCGACCCGCGACCTCGCGCAGGGTTTCCTCGAGCGCGCCGACGTCACCGTGCGGGAACACCCGCGTTTCGGCCCGCGAGAGCCTGCAGCCGTCGATGATCGAGGCGTGGCTGAGCGCGTCCGACACCACGACGTCACCGCTCCCGACGAGTGCGGCGATCACGCCGACGTTCGCCATGTAGCCGGTGCTGAAGCTGAGCGAGGCTTCGACCCCGAAGAACTTTGCGAGCTCCTCTTCCAGCGCTTCGTGAATCGTCGAGTTGCCGTTGATCAGTCGCGAGCCGCCCGCCGCACAGCCGTAGCTGTGTGCGGCGCGTTCGGCGGCGCCGACGACCTCGGGGTGGTGGGCGAGATCGAGGTAATTGCTGCCGGCGAACAGCAATACCTCCCGGCCGTCGACCTGCATGCGCGGCGCCTGCGGACCGTCGAGCACGCGCATGCGGCGGTAGGTTCCGCGTGCGCGCAACGCCTCGAGGGTTTCGGCTGCGATGTCCTCGATGTGCACCGCTCAGGCGTTCCGGATCACGTCGGCTTTCAGGATCGATTCGTTGCCTTCGAGCCGAAACGACGACGAGGGCTCCGGCGATTCGGCGTGGTACAGGGCGTTGCCTTCGACTTCGAAGCCCGCATCGCGGATCAACCGGTAGGTGTCGGAGACCGCGTCGCCGCGTGTGGTCAGGTAACCCTCGACGAAGAGCGAGTTCGCGGGCCACAGGGCGAGCGCGCCGAGCGATCGCAGGTGACCCTCGCGCCCGCCCGCAGCGCGAATCTCGGCGCGCGGGTTGATGAGGCGCATCACCGCGAGCGCGCGCAGGCAGCGCTCCGGTGTGAGCGTTCCATCGGACATCACCCGGTTGCCGTCGATCGGGACCAGGAAGTTCACCGGGATCGAGGGCACCGCGAGCTCGCGCAGGCGGAAGCCGACGTCTACGAGATCGTGCGACTCCTCCCCCATCCCCATGATGATCCCGCTACAGGTTTCGAGGCCGTTGCGTGCCGCGGTTTCGATCGTCGCGAGGCGATCGGCGTAACTGTGCGTGGAACAGATCTTGTCGTAGTGGGTTTCGCTGGTGTTCAGGTTGTGGTTCAGGCGGTCGAGTCCGGCTTCGGCGAGGATTTGCGCGTGCTCATCCTCGATCAATCCGGCAGTCAGGCACACCTCGATCGGGTAGCGATCCTTCACTTGCCGTATGACGTTCGCGAGCTTGCGCGTGCGTTCGATGGTCGGGCCGCGTCCCGATAAGGCCAGGCAGTAACGGCTCGCCCCCGCACGCGCGGCTTGCTCGGCCTCCTTCAGGATCTCCTCGTCGCTCTTGATCGGGTACTTGCGAATTCCCGACTCGGAGCCCTTGGCTTGCGAGCAATAGCCGCAGTCCTCGGGGCAGAGCCCGTTCTGGACGTTGTTCAACACCTGCACCATCACCCTGCGGCCGAAGTGCTGCTTGCGTGGTTCGTAAGCGGCCTGGAGCAGCGGGAGCAGCTCGACGTCGTCCCCATCGAGCAACCACAGGGCTTCGTCAACGGACGGGGCTTCGTCGGCGAGGGCCTGCTCGGCCAGCCGGGCGTAGGTCTCCAGCACGGGGTTCCTCCTGGTTCGTTCGTCTGCGGTGTCGGGAATCGAACAGCCTAGAGAGCTTCACTTCGAACTGTCAACCATGTGAGAAATACCGGTTTACGGATATTCCCGGTTACAATGGCCGAATGGCGCGCAGTCGGTCCATCTATGCCTGCAGCAAGTGCGGTGCCCAGCAGGCCCAGTGGCACGGGCGCTGTCCCGAGTGTGGCGCCTGGTCGACTCTCGTGGAAGAGGTCGTCGGTGGAAATGCGAACACGGGCGCAAATATACTCCCGATCGAGAAGCGAGCCGGCACCGCCAAAGTGCGCCCGCTTCGCGATATTTCCACCGACTCAACTCCTCGGATTGCCACTGGAATCTCAGAACTCGACAGGGTGCTCGGAGGTGGCCTGGTGCCGGCCTCGGTGGTGTTGATCGGGGGCGAACCCGGGGTCGGGAAGTCGACGCTGGCATTGCAGCTCGCAGTGGGGCTCGAACAACAAGGCCCGTTTCTCTACGTCACGGGCGAGGAAAGTCCCGAGCAGGTCCGCCTGCGTGCGCAGCGATTGCCACGGGTACCCGAAGCGATGCTGGTGTTTGCGGAGACGCGCGTCGAGGAGATCGCGGGGCCGTGGAGCGAGCGCGATCCGAAGGTGGTGCTCGTCGACTCGATCCAGACCATTCGTACCGATCGGGCCGAGTCGGCGCCCGGCTCGGTCACCCAAGTGCGCGAGTGCGCTGCAATGTTGGCCGCGACCGCGAAGTCGCACGGCGCTGCGCTGATCCTGATCGGCCACGTGACGAAGGACGGAAATCTCGCCGGTCCGCGCGTCCTCGAGCACCTGGTCGATGTCGTGCTGAACTTCGAGGGTGATCGCGGTCAGGCGTTCCGGCTGCTGCGCGCTTCGAAGAACCGCTTTGGTTCCACCGACGAGGTCGGCGTCTTCACGATGGGGGCGACGGGTCTCGAAGCGGTCGCAAACCCGAGCGAGTTGTTGCTCGCCGAGCGCCAAAGCGGAACTGCGGGGTCCTGCATCGTGCCGATCGTCGAGGGCTCGCGGCCGATGCTGGTCGAACTCCAGGCCCTGGTGGCGCCGGCCGGCTACGGCACCGCGCGGCGCACGAGCATCGGAATCGACGACGGCCGCCTCGCGTTGCTGCTCGCCGCACTCGACCGCAACAGCGACGTCGACCTGGTCGCGAACGACGTCTACGTGAATGTCGCGGGCGGCGTCCGAATCGCCGAGCCCGGCGCCGATCTCGCGCTCGCGTTGGCGCTCGCGTCGAGTCGACTCGACATCCCCTTGCCACCCGACGTCGCGGCTTGCGGCGAAGTTGGGCTGGGCGGCGAAGTCCGGCGGGTTGCCCGCCTCGACCTGCGTCTGCGAGAAGCGGTGCGGCTCGGATTCCGGCGAGTGCTGATCCCGGCTGGCGCCGAGGAGGTGGCCCGCGTCCCCGACGACGCGCGCGTCATTCCGGTAGCGGGCGTCGGGGACGCGGTCGCGTGGTTGCGCGCGTCAGCGGCGGGCAGCTCGACGTGAACGGCTGTTAACCCAACGGTTTTACTCATGTTTTTGGCCTTTTAGCTTTGACAGCGCGAGCTCGGAAGGCTAGCTTTCGGCGCGATGACGCCGCCCCCCTCCCACTCGAAATTCGGCGAGGCCTTGGCGCGGATCAGCCCCGACCTCGTGCTGGTCGAAAAGGCGATGCGCGAACAGCTCGGCTCGGTGAGCGATGTCATCGGGCAGGTGGGCGATCACGTACTCGGCTCGGGGGGCAAACGAATGCGCCCGGCCCTGCTGCTGCTGGCGGCCGAGCTGTGCGGCTACGTCGGACCGCGAGCCATCCAGATCTCGGCCGCAATCGAGCTGCTCCATACTGCGACGCTGCTGCACGACGACGTGGTCGACGTATCGTCACTGCGCCGCGGCAAGCCCTCCGCGAACGCGGTCTGGGGCAACCGCCGAGCGGTGCTCTCAGGCGATTTCTTCTATGCCCGCGCGTCGTCCATGATCGTCGAGGACGGCAACATCGATATCTTGTGGATCTTCGCAAACGCGATCCGCGGCATGTCGGAGGGCGAGCTGCTTCAGCTGGAGCGCAGCTACGATCCATTGGTGACCGAAGCCGTCTACTACTCGGTGATCGAGAACAAGAGTGCGGTACTTCTCGCCACTGCGACCGAATCGGGCGCGATCCTCGCAGGTGTGACGCGGGCTGAGCGACGCAAGGTCGCGGACTTCGGACGCGAACTCGGGCTCGCATTCCAGCTTCGTGACGATGCGCTCGACTACGAGGCGCACGAAGCCGAGCTCGGCAAGCGGCCCTACACCGACATCCGCGAGGGCAAGGTGACGTTCCCGTTGCTGCTCACGCTGAAGCGCTGCACGAACAGCGAGCGCGAGACGATCGCCGCGGTGTTGAAGAGTGCTGCGCTCTGCAACGCGCTCGAAGGCAGCGCGGACTCTCCCGAGCCGGCGAGCGAGCCCTTCGACCTCTCGCCCGTCGTCGACCTGATCGAACGCTACCACGGCGTGTCCGACACCGTGCGCCGAGCCGAGCAGCACATCGAGCGTGCGATTGCGTCGATCGCCGCCTTCCCGGACGGCCGCGCGAAGAGTGATCTGCTCGCTGCCGCCGAGCACTGCGTCAGCCGCGACCGCTAGCTGGTCGCCGGGCCCCAGTTCGCCCCGACACGGTCCCCGGAGAAGACAACCATGAAATTCGAAACACGCTCGGCGCGAGCATCTCTGCTCGCTCTTCTGGCGATGGTCGGCGTCCTGCTCGCCGCATCGCCCCTTCACGCCGCCGCCGATGTGGCGCTCACTGGCGTCGTGAACATCAATACGGCCACGGCGGAGGAGCTGCGGCTGCTCCCCGGCATCGGCGAGGCGCGCGCACAGGCGGTGCTCGCGCTGCGGAAGCAGACTGGCGGGTTCAAGTCCGTCGACGAGCTCGCCCAGGTGAAGGGCATCGGCTCGACCGCGCTCGACCGCATGCGGCCGTACGTGCGGACCCAGGGCAAGACGACCGCCCAGAAGCAATGAGCTGCGGGCCGGCGGGTGGGTCCCGCCGGCCCCATTTCACCCGACCCTGGCGCCGCCTGGCGAGGCGAAATACCAATAGCCCCATGTTCCGGCTGGGTTTCCCCCGAATCCTCCTCATTACGCAGCTCGCTGTCCTGCTCGCGGCCGTGGCGCACGCCGAGCCCCCGGCCTTCGAGGTGACGGTTCCCGCG
>CAXMSF010000049.1:0-7235 GCA_964196055.1 uncultured Gammaproteobacteria bacterium
CTGTGCCCGGTCTGCAAGGTCGTGATCCGATCGACCCGCGAATTGCGCCCCGGCGACCGTGTCTACTGCATGCCGTGCATGTCGCGACTGGTGGTGGCGGTCGGCGAAGGCGGGCGCCTCGAAGCCGTGGTGGCCTACTAGGCGCAATACGGCGAGGAGTGAAGTTGGCCGGGCGTGATGAGCTGGCTTTGATCGCAGAGTTGGGTGTCGGATTCGTCGGATTCGTCGCCGTCTTTCTCATCTTTGCGCGCCGCGAGGGCAGGTTCTCGCCCGCCGATGGCTATCGCATCCGGGTCATCATCATCGCCGGTGTGTCCGTCATCTTCCTCGCTCTTCTCCCGTTGACGGCCAATCTCTACGGCTTGACGGGCACGACCCTGTGGCGTAGCGCAAGCATCTTGGGACTCGTGACGCATGTTGCAGCCATTCTCCATGCCGCCCCCAAGCAACGAGCGCTTTCCCCGGAAGACCGAGCAGAGCTCGTGGGTGTAATCGTCCCATGGGGAATTGCCCTGCTCACTGCGCTCATCTACGTCTCGAACATCGCAGGGATATTCCACGAGCCTTTTGCAGCCCCTTACCTAGCCGCACTGACATGCGCTCTGGGAATTGGAGCATCGAACTTCGTCACGATTGCCTTCCAGAGGCTCCTCTGACGCGCTGACCTATCCTGCCACTTCGATCCAGGTTCCCAGCCCGAGTCCGCGGCAGCTTCCGGACTCGCCGAAGAGAGCGGTCGCAGTGTGGTGCTTGCGTCCCTGGTGGTCGAGTTCCCAGGCGACGAGAACGCAGCGCTCAGCCACCGCGACCTCTCCCAGAAGTTGGACGCGAAGCTCGCCCAGCAGCACTCCTTTGCCGCTGGGCATGGAAAAGGCGAAGGCACCTGGGCAATCGAGCGCGGCCCACAGGAATTCGGGCGCGACGGTGCCCGTCGTTCCTGTGAGCGACGCATCCGGAATCCATGGGCCGGCGACCCTTCCGCCGTCGTCGATCGGCCCCGGAAAGATGCGGAGCCCGTCGCCTTCGTCGCGTTCCGGACCGCAAACGAAGCATTTCGGAAACCAGTGTGAGGTAAAGCCGAGGAAGTTTCGCGCTGCAGCTTTCGCTTCTTCGAAACTCGGGGGGGCGGGGGCCTCGAAGGGCAGCTCCGCCGGTCGGGCTTCCGCGATGATGGCGTCGCCGTCGAACAGCGCGATTCCGGCTTCGGAATCGCGAACTTCCAGTGCGGTGGCGAGGGGCGGAGGCACTCGGAGCCGGACCGCGGTCGCACTGCCATTCATGTGCTTCGCGAGGCAGCCGCAGACATAGCCCCCGTTCCCCGAATTCGGCGGTCCACAAAAGCGCTCGTCGATTCGAACCGTCGGTTTCCTCAACGTCGACCTCGCTTACTATCGAAGTAGAAGGTGGAATATAGTCGCACGGTAGCCGAACGATCGGACGAGGGACGAAGTGGACGCGATTTCTCGCAGGTCGAGGTTGCGCACCTGCTCACATTCACGGCCGGAATCGGGAGTTCTCCGCTCGGCGTTCGCCTTCTGGGGGCGATGAGGCCCGGCGGGCGTGACTATAATTCCCACGAGAAGTGGCATCCGGAAGGAGTGAGATCGAATGGCCCTCAGAATCATCGAGGCTCACGTGCCCGTCGATCTTTCTGAGGACGCGCTGGAAGTTCTTCGCGAGTTCAGCCATGAGAGCTGGGCGCAAACCGGCGGCCGCTTCGGAGCTGTCGCGTTCGCCGTCCTCGGAGCGCAGCGCACGGGCGAGGCGTTGGACCGGCTCCACGAGCGGCTCGCGGACCGCGGGGCGCTATTCGTGCTGGTTCAGCCGCTCGATGGTGTGCTCCCGCGGCCGCACGCAAGCTCGTTCTCCAACGAGCGAGCCGCCACGCGGTCGGCTGCTGCCGTGAGTCGTGAGGAGGTCTACGCGAGTATCGCGGATACGGCGCAATTCAACCGCGGCTATGTGGCGCTCGTGATTCTTGCGTCGGTCGTGGCGGGCATCGGGCTGTCACGCGACAACACCGCCGCCGTTATCGGGGCGATGGTGGTTGCGCCATTGCTCGGGCCCAACATGGCACTCGCGCTCGGCATGGTGCTCGGCGATGGATCTCTGGTCCGACGGGCATTGGTCACGAATGGATTGGGTCTGGCGCTCTGCTTCGCGTCTTCGTCGGTGCTCGGTCTGGCGCTTCACGTCGACCCCACATCTGCCGAGCTGGCGATGCGCGCCCAAGTATCGATATGGGATCTCGTGTTGGCGTTGGCCGCGGGTTGCGCGGGTGCGCTTGCCTATACCACCGGGGTCCCCACCTATTTGACGGGCGTGATGGTTGCGGTGGCACTCCTGCCTCCGGCTGTGGCGAGCGGAATGCTGCTGGCCCAGGGGCAGCTGGCCGGTGCGTTCGCGGCGCTGCTGCTTGTGGGCGGGAACGTCACTGCCCTGACCCTCGCTGCCATGTTGACCTTCTTGTGGCGCGGGATGCGGCCGCGCAACTGGTGGCAAGAGGAACGGGCGCGACGCTCTGCTCGGCTGGGTGTGGTGATCTACGTCGCGCTGCTGTTCGGGCTCGCGGTGCTGATCGTGATTTCCCATCGCTACCTTGGAATCTGAATCTGATTTCTGGCAGGGCGGGTCCTTCGAGACTTCGTATCGCTGAACACCAGCCGGATGACTTCCGATATTGGAGCAGCTGCTGCACCGCAATCTGTGGGTCGATCATCCAGTGAGAGAGGGATGATGCCGATGCGATCAAGGCAGACGCTCGGTCAGAGCCATGCGGCCGAAGCCACCGATCACGCTCATCACCTCGTCCCGGCTTCCCTGGCAACTGAATTCGAACTGCCAGACGGTCGACGCCCCGTTGCCCCACTCGCCCCGCTCGTTTTCGATCGGCCCGACGGCACAGAAGGAAGGGACCTGCGCGAGCACTCGAGTGATGTGGGGTTCGCAGATCGAGTCCATCGCATCGAGATCTTCCGGAACTTCGTTGGAATGCTGGCCCGAACCGTAGTAGCCGTCCGTGATGCCCGAGGTCGCGCTCAACCAGGAGCCGGTCGAGACGTGTGCCTTCTGCTCGTCGGTATAGACGGATCCGTCGCAGTGGTAGGAGCCGCCTGCGACTTCCTGCCCCTGAGCCGGAAGGAAGGCCGGCGCGCCTCTCGGAGCGCTGCCCGCCGGGCTCACGGCGCTCCAGACCAGGAATCCAAATACCAGCGTACACGCGATTACGATCTTCGAAGTCGTTCTCTTCATCTCCATCCCCCATGGATTGCTTCCACAGCGCCCGGAGTGCCGGCTGCAAAGCCGGTTCCGTGGCACATGCTTTCCCGTGCCTCGCGGTGTCAGCCATTGGTTGAATGAAGAATAGTACTTGATTCAAGGTGTGTCGATCAACGCGTTCACGTCCGATGTGACGAGCAGTCTTCAGGGCTCCAATTCGCCAAGGCGTTCGGCTGTGAGGTCACGGCGCATTCGGCTTCTCCCTCGAAGTAGGAAGAAGCTGCTCGACTCGGCGCGGGTCACTTCGCGCTGACGAGCCATGCGGATGCCGTGCAACGGCTCGCTTCGTCGTTCGACGCAATGCTCGTCACGGCCGGCTGAGGGCGCAGCCCGGCCTCGTCGCCGGCGGCTACGAAGCTGCGGCGGAGGCGAAAGCCGGGGTCACGAGGGAAGGCGAAGGCACAGCACCGGCCCGACGGTGGTGACCTCCAGGTTCGACCACTCCGCCAGCAGACGGCAACGCGTTACCTGGGCGCTGCCGGGAGATCCCATGCGGATGCGGAGTTCGCCCCGGCGGCTCTGGTTGAGGCGATCGATGATGGCGCTCCAGTCTTTGCGACGACTCACTTGCGTTCTCCGGAAGGTGGGGAGCCCGGGTGGTAGCACAGCGGTCGGATCATCGCCTAACGAAGCGTTGCCGAAGCCCCGCAGGGCTGCCTGAAACTCAGGCCCAGGCGCACGGCGGAAGCCCGTGTCTAGGACCGCTGCCGAACGAGTCGGCTCCTACGCCGTCGGCTCGCACACGAATATGGGAATGTCTCGCGTGGTGCGCTCGCGGTATTGGGCGTAGGGGGCGTAGTGGGCGTCGCAGATCGGCCACAGTTCGGCCTTCTCGTGGGCTTCGGCGAGTCGCGCGCGGAGCACCATCCGGCGGCCGCGGTAGTTCACCACGATGTCGCTGTGCTTTACGAGATTGTGGTACCAGGACGGGTTCTTGGGTGCGCCGCCCTGTGAGGCGACCAGCAGCAGGCCCTCCCGGTACGGGACGTACATCAGTGGGAAGGTCAGGCTGCGGCCGCTCCTGGCGCCCGTCATTCCGACGAAGCACACCTCGTCGCCTTGCAGGGTATTGAACAGGCGCCCACCCGTGAGGCGATGCAGGAGCACGTGCAGTCGCGTCATGGTCTTGAGTACCCAGCGCGGCGGGGGCGAGCCGAGGTCTGCTGAATCGCGGGGCTGTTCGTCGGCCATTTCGAGTCTCCTGTGCTTGGGCGTTCCGATCCCAGCTTCGTCGTTCAGGGTCTCGCGCGGACCCTCATGCGTCGTGCGAAAGCTCGACTCGGTCGGGGTAGAAGGCGACATGGTTTCTTAGCTGTGCGACCTGATCGAAGGGAGCTTCGTAGCTCCAGGCCAGATTCTCCTCGGTGAGGCCGGCACAGCGGAAGGTCCAGTAAGACGCTTCGCCTTTGAACGGGCAGAAGGTCTGGTGTGCCGTCGCCTCCGCGAGTTCGAATCGGACATCGTCGCGCGGAAAGTAGATCACGGGCTGGCAGCCTGTTTCCCGAACGATGACCGAGGCCGAACTGTCGGCGATCACCGTACCGTTCAGGCGGGCACAGGCACGGCCCGGGTTGGGATCCACGTCGACTCGGTAGTCGGGGTATTGGTGATACAGGGACTCGCGCTTCGGCATGCGATTCTCCCCGGGCGTCCTGAACTCGAAGCGGCATTCGCGCGGCATGACGGTTCGGGCTGCGCTGATGTTCAGCGCAGACGCACAGCCGGCCGACACTCGGAGTCTACCGAATTTGGAAATACCGAGTCCGCTTCTCGAAGTCGGGCGCCCGCGGGAGTTCAGTTCATCGTGAGACCGCCCGAGACGCTGATCGCCTGGCCGGTGATGAAACTGGCTTCGCGCATGGCGAGAAACGCGACCAGAGACGCGACTTCGGCGGGTTTGGCGGGGCGACGGAACGGGATCAGGCGCATGAAGGCGGCCCAACCCTCGGGCGAGAGGCCGAGAGGCGGATCGGCGCTTTCGCTGGTGGGGCCGAGGCAGACGGCGTTCACGGTGATTTCGTGGCGCGCCATTTCACGTGCGAGTGATTTCGAAAAAGCGACGATGGCGCCTTTCGAGCTCGATTGCGCGGTTTCGAGGGTGGCGCCGATCTTGGCGGAGTCGGAGACGAGTGTGAGGAGCCGCCCGTAGCGCTGCGGGATCATGTGGCGTAGCGCTTCCTGGTAGGCGAGCTGGGTTCCCTTCACATTGATGGCGAAGACGCGATCCCAGTGCTTCTCCTTGTCGTCGACGAACTTGCGCATGTGGTCGTAGGACACGCAATTGGCGACGATGTCGATGCGACCGAGTTCTTCGACGGTGGCGTCGACCGCGGCGGCGACCTGGGTGCGGTCGGTGACGTCGGCGGCGACGAAGTGTGCGTCGTAGCCTTCGCCACGGAGCTTCTCGGTGAGAGCCGCGCCTTCTTCTGCGCGCCGAGCACTGAGCATGACGGACGCACCCTCTTCGCAGAGTTTGCGTGCGACCGCCGAACCGGCGGTGCCGAGTGCACCGAGCACGAGTGCGTTCTGTTCCTTCAGGTCCATGTCGACTCCGCTATTCCGCGGCTTCGTCTTGCCCGTCGAAGACTTCGTTCGCGACTTGGAAGCCCTGGATCGCCGCCGGGAAGCCCGCGTAGACGGAGACGTGGAGGATGGTCTCGCAGATATCCTCGCGCGTGAGCCCGAGGTTCAGGCCGCCGGTGATGTACTGGCGCAGCTGCGCGGGCTTGTCGAGCGCGGTCAGTACGCCGATCGTGATCATGGCGCGCTGCTTGGGGTCGAGCGCTTCGCGGCCCCAGACATCGCCCATCACCGTCGAGATCGAGAGCTGGTTCCAGGCCTCCGCGATCTCCTTCGGGTACTTGAAGCTCGGCGGGTTGGGTGCGCCCGACTTCGGGGTGAAGAGCTTTATCGCGGTCGTCATGCCGCGTGCGAGTCGCGGGTCGATTTCGTCCGCCATGATTACGAAGCCTTGCGGTTGAGCTTGAATACCATGAACTCCCGGTCGCAATACTTCTGGAAGTGACCCCAGAGCGGGAAGTACTCGGTCAGAATCGGCCAGACCGCCTCACGGTCGGGGCCCGTGAGCCGCTTCACCTCGACTTCGTAGTGGTCCGCCTTGTTCTGGATCCAGGCCTTGGGCTTGGCTTCTAGATTGAGCGCCCAATGAGGGTGGCGGTCGAGGCCCGCGATCGAGCCGACGACATAGACGTCGTCGCCGTCCTGCAGGAAGTTCGCGGGCATGGTCTGCTCGCTACCGGAGATGCGCCCGATGGTGGTGAGCAGCAGCGTCGGGGCGCCCTGCGTCAGGTAGGTGTCGCCCTCGCCGTTCGACTCGCGGTAGGTCTGCACGTGTGCACGCGCGCCCAGGCGGATGATCTCCGGCGCGCGTGTCTTCATCAGCAGATCCCACTCTGCTTCTTCCATGAAGTCGGGTTTCGGGATTCGCTCTGCAATCTTCATCGATCTCTCCTCGGATTCGGCTCGCGTTAGACCCTAGAAAAATCGTTGCGGCTACGCTGGCGAAAGCGTGGCTTCCCGCGTCGGAAAGTGCGCGTGGGCGTTCTGAGGCACGAAAGTGCACAACTATCCGCTGATCGGACATGCCGACCACCGGGCGAGAGCGCGGGGCGGGCGTGGTCGAGGAGCGAACCGGAAGGCGCGCGAGCGGGTCGCGGCCCGTGGAATCAGCCGGCGAGCTTGGACGCGCTCCGACTCTTGGCCTGCTGCGCGATCCACGGGTAGGTGGCTTCGATGCCGCGGCGCAGGTCGAAGCGTGCGCGCCAGCCGGTGCTCTCGATGCGCGCGACGCTGTGATAGCGCGCCTGAACTCCAACCGGCCCATCGACGTGGCGCACGGCGATTCCCTTGCCCGCCACATCCGCGACGGTCTCGACTAGTTCATCGACCGAAATCAGTTCCGACGAACCGATGTTGGTCGGCTCGCTGATGTCCGA
>CAXMSF010000050.1:0-5418 GCA_964196055.1 uncultured Gammaproteobacteria bacterium
CGCCGCTACTGCCGCCGACGTTGGATTCGACGTAGAGATAATCGAACCGGGCGGCACGCGCGGAGGCGCCCGCGACCAACAAGGCCACGAGCACCACCGCTGTAGACGCACGCCGGCTCACGGCTTGGGTTCGGCGTCGAAGCCCTTCTGTATCCACTGAGTCCGCTGGGGGTCTGAGCCGGCCAGGTTCGCGGCCACATCACTGTACCGCTGCCCGCTCAAACCGGCTTTCTTCAGACCGCGACCGATGCCGCGGTAGGTTCCTTCATCCTGCTCCCAGTCCGTAATTCCGTCCTGCTTGGCGATATCGGTGACCCGACGCTTGAATGCTCCCGCATCTCCGCCAGAGAGCACCCATTCCGTGGTGAAGTCGCGAACGTCGATGACGTACCCGGCCTCGCCGCTCGACGGTGAACTCGACCCGGAAGATGACGCCGACGACCCCGACGAACTCTCGGAACTCGCCTCGGAGGTCGAACTCTTGGAACAACCTGTCGAACTGAGACCGGCGATCAAGACGAATAGAAGCAGGACACGGATCGTGGACATGGCGGGAAACTCCTTGCGGTGTCGACGCAGATCGGAAATCGCTGGATGAGGCGAGGATCGCCCGCGCCCTAACATAGCGGACCAGCTCACGGCTGCCGCGCTGGAGAAGCCCCCGCCGACGACCCACACCCCACGAGCGATTCGCGCGACGGCGCGGAAGCTCCAGTCGCGCAGCAACCAATGCCCAGCTATGAGCGCTGCTCGTCGCTGTAGAACTGACGCGCCCAGGCGCGGTAGGTCGCGACCGGACCGTCGCCCTTGGCCAGCGCCGGAAGCTGGATGTACGCCTTGTAGTTCCAGATATCGAGATCCTGCCCAACCTCCTTGCAAAGGATGTTGTGAGCAATGGCTCGCAGCAGCGGAGCGATCGGCCCGAACTTCGTCTCCGCAGAAACACCGAGAACGAGGTCGATGTGTTCGTCGTCGATCGGAACCGGCAGCACGAACACCCGTGCGTTGATCCCGAACAGGCCGATCTCGACATCGACCTGTGAAAAGCCGAGACCCCAGACCTTCACGTGGTACTCGACGGGGAATTTGTAGATTGGCTCCCGCTTCGGCAATCCGTACGGACGCCAGGCTCGATAAGAGGTCTGCAGGTAAGGCCCCGATGTTTGAACGGCCTGCAGGACGCTGCCGTCGATGAAACCGTGAAGTTCGGTGAAATGCCCGAAGTCGACGCTGTTCTCGGTGGTCTCCTGGGGGTGGGTGTCGATCGCGAAACGCTTCCGTCGGATCCGGTTCCAGCCTGTCTCGTCGAGCACCGGCACTTCCCACTCCGGAGCGCGACCCTGCGAATCGAAATAGGTCAGGATGAGCCCGTTCTGTTCGCGGACTTCCCACCGCTGCAATCGCGCCTTTGCGGGCGGCGGACCGCCGTATGCGGTCGCGACGCAGCTCCCGAGCCCGTCGTAGACGAAGCCGTGGAAGGCACAACGCAGCGTCTCACCCCGTACCTGCCCGACCTTCCCGAGGTGCGCACCCATATGCGGGCAGAATGCGTCGATGATCGAAACCACACCCGACTCGCTGCGGTAGATCGCGAGTTCGCGGTCGAAGTAGCGCCGCGCGACGACCTGCCCGGGTCGAAGCTCGTCGCTCGCCGCGACGACGTACCACCCGTCCGGAATTCCAAAGGGGAAGCGGTCACCCAAGAAACGAATCCTCCGATTGATCTGATCTTCCGGATCAGATCTCGCTGGTCTGACCTGGAAGGGAGTTGGGCCGGTGCGCGCTCACGGCCGTGACACTCTAGCCCGAAGCGGCAGCGGATCGCCAAGGCTGCGCCGGGAGGCTCGAAGTGCCCCGTTGAGGGTCGGGCTCTATCCGGAAGGTGGAGCGGGCCGGGTGGGTCGATCAGAAGCCGTAGTCGATCCGAGCCGGTACCGCGTTTCGCTCCATGCGCATCCGAGCGTGGATCGGCGCGCTCGTCATCGCCGTCATCCCGCGTCCCGTTTCAGGATCGAGATCGTAGACGACGAATACGTTCCCGCTCGTCCAGATGCGTTCATTGGGGCGATTGCCGGTCTCGATGCCGTCGCCGTAGGTCGACTTCAACTCGGAGAGCACCGACTCTGCGTTCTCGCGTCCCGTCATCTGGATCGAGATGAAATAGAGCCGGCCGTCGTAGAAACTGTAGGTGACCGAGTCGACCCGGTTGCTGCCGACGGTGAAAGTGTCGCTGTTCCGGATGTAGGTCTCGGTGCGCGCCTCGGGGTCGAAGCCAATCCGCTGAAGCCCGATGAACGATTCGACCGGATCTCCGAGGCGGGCATCGACGAAGCCCCCGTCCTCGGCGAGGTCACCGAGAGTTCCCGCAGCGACGGGCGCGACGAACAGCAGAAGCAGGGCATTGGCTAGTAGAATGGCGGAACGCGGCATGGCGACCTCGATCGTTCGCGAAGATGCAGTGTGGCGTTTAGACCCCATCCGCTTTTCGGTGGTCCCGAGACCGGGCTTGAGGTCAGCCCGTCGAAAGCCACTATCGCAGCCTCAGCGATCCGGCGCGGTGCAAATTCCAACTCACCATGAGAATTCCAGCAGCGCTGCAATGCGCGCCCGGAGCCCGAAAACGCGACCTTCCACGTCGGGCCGCGTTCTCGCTCGAATGCCGTGGTACGCTTCGCCGCTGACGAGCTGGCAGCGACCGGTGCTGGGCGCCGTGAACGCAAGGGGATACATGCGCGGCACAAGCCACCGAGGTTCGCTCCGCTTCGCGGGCGTTGCGCTCGCCGCCCTTCTTGCGGGCGGCTGCGCCTCTTCGCCGAAGCCGCCCTTCGAACTCCCGTCCGCCGAGGAAGCCCGTCGTCTGAAGGGCTCGGGCTACGAGCTGCCGCCGGTGCTCGACGTCAGAACACTCGCGACTCCGGCCCAGATCGAAGGCCCGAACCACCGCATCGCAAAGAGGGTCTACAGCGACGACCGCTGGCACGTGTACACGATCGAGTCCGAGGCCGGAACCTTCCATGCCTGGGGAGACGACATTCTCGACGTGCGAATCCGGGAAATCGCTGCGATCCAGGCAATGAACGAAATGCGCGTTACCGAAGAATTCACGAGGGCGGCGAATGCCGCGAGCGCCGATCCGCTCGTCGCGAAGTGGAACTTGATCGCCGAAGCCGTCGATTCACCGATTGGCGTGCCGCAAGAAGCCTGGGAGGGTGCGAACGCGAAGGGCGGCGACCGCGCTGAGCGCGAAGCGTTGAGAGGCTTTGGGCGTCGCAAGCGCGAGATCGCTGCCGAATTCGGCGTCGATCCGTACAGCTCGAATGTCTCGCTGCAGCGCGAGTTGAATCGCCTCGTCTGGGCCATCTACGCCGGGGGGCTCACCTCGATGTTCGTTCCTGCCGGCGCGGAGGTCACGGTCGAAGGCGATCGCATGCTCGAAATCCTGCGGCAGTATTCGCCGCGCGAGATCGAGCGCCTCAATCGCATCGAACTCCGCGTGATGGGCGTCCCGAAGCCGCTCACGGATGAATTCATCAGCAATCCGTGGTATTCGCCGCGCTACGCGACGATGCTGGTCGCCGACCTCGCCGCTCTGAGCACGGCCCGGAAGCGCGAGACATTCATCGAGATCGCCGCTGCCGCACGATCCGAACAGGACGCGCGCTATTTCCAGCGTAGCGCTGAGTTGATGCGGCAATACGACCGCAGCAGAAAAGGGATCGCAGAAATCATCGCAATCGAAGGAACCCTGATCGGCCTCACCGAAGACGCGACGCGGGTGGTGCCCCATCCTGCAGACTTCGCCATCTGGAGCGAGTCGACGGCAGCGCTCAGCGACGCCCTCACTCGGGCGGTGCCGACCGACTCGCCGGCGGAAACGACCGAGCTGCTGCTGGCCGGGTCGGCATCTCCAACCGCCCGCCGGCAGCTCGAGAGCCGCGGCGTCAGCATCGTGGAGCAGGCTTTCCACACGCTCCGCCCGACGCCCGAAACCGGCGATGCGGGTGTCGAGTAAAGCCATGCGAACTCGCGCATCGATTCTCGTAGTCGCCGTGCTTTTCGTGCTTCTTGCCGTTGCCTGCGGCGGCAGCAAGGCGCCGCGAAAACGCGAGGTCATCCTCACCAGTGAGGCGGTCGACGAGAACGTCGGCCGCGAAGCCGCCCAGAGCGTCACCTCGAGCCTGGGCCTCGTGGACGACCCCGAACTCGTCGCGTACGTGAACCGGATCGGGCAGAGTCTCGCGCGTCACGCACCGCGCGGCGGCTTCGATTATCACTTTGCGATCGTCGATCAGGACGCACCGAACGCGTTTGCGCTGCCGGGAGGTTACATCTATGTGTCCCGCGGCCTGCTCATCCTGACCAACACCGAGGACGAACTCGCGAACGTCCTCGGACACGAGATCGTCCACGTCGCGGCCCGTCACGCCGCTGCACGGCAGGCAATGATTCGCGGAATGCCGGGCCCATTCAAATTCTTCGCCCAGGGCCATATCGCCGGCTACGGCCGAGACCAGGAACGGGAAGCAGATCGCCTCGGACAGGGCCTGGCCGGAATGGCAGGCTACGACCCGATGGGCATGGCGAATTTCTTGAAGGATCTCGAATTCACCGAACGCCTCCACCTCGGCAACTCGCGCCTTCCGGGCTTCTACGACACACACCCTGCGACCACCGAGCGCGTGGCATCCGCGGGCGGACGCGCGCGCATGGTGAACTGGCAGCGCCCAGCGGGCTATTCGGAGGGACGCACCAGCTATCTGCGGCGACTCGAAGGGCTTGCGATTGGTATGAGCGGCGCCGAAGGCGTTTTCCAGGACCAGCGCTTCATCCACCCCGATCTCGACTTCACGCTGCGCTTTCCGGACGGCTGGGAAACATCGAACACCCACGCCGCGGTCGGTGCGCTCAGCCCCGCGCGCAACGCACAGATCGTGCTCGAAGGTCAGGGACCCGGAAATGATGCCGAGCTCGCGGCTTCCCAGTATCTCGGCGCCCCGTCGAATGCGAACATCGTGGTGGAACGCTCGCTGCAGGTCCCGGTCGGGAAACACACGGGCTTCCGAATCGACGGCAAAGCCAAAACGGGCGGTGCCTGGCTGCCGATCGCGATCACCTGGGTCGCGCGATATGGCATGGTCTATCGCTTCACCGCCATCTCAGCCCCAGGCGCGCTCCAGCGCTACGAGGGTGCGTACGCGAATCTGATGCGCAGCTTCAAGTCGCTCACGCCGCAGCAGAAGCAGTCCGTCTACGAGAACCGAGTACACATCGTCGAGGCGCACGAGGGCGAGGCCCTGAAGGCACTCTCGCAGCGCTCCAACAACGATTGGGATATCCAGACCACCGCCGTCTTCAACGACTTGTTCGCCAATGAGCCGATCCGCGGCGGCGAAGCCGTGAAGATTTCGATCTCGCACC